>NZ_JAUQWH010000108.1 GCF_030757795.1 Actinoplanes oryzae | reverse complement strand
GGCTGATGGGGGCGGGGCTGATGGGCGCAGGACTGATGGGCGCTGGGCTGATGGGCGCCGGGCTGACGGGGCTCGGGGCGGGGCTCACCGGAATCGGCGCCGGGCTCACCGGGGCCGGCGCGGGAACCGGACTGACCGGGATGGGCGCGGGGCTGACGGGGATCGGCGCGGGGCTCACCGGGATGGGCGCGGGGCTCACCGGGATGGGCGCGGGGCTGACCGGGATGGGCGCGGGGCTTACGGGGATGGGCGCGGGGCTCACCGGGATGGGCGCGGGGCTGACGGGGCTCGGGGCGGGGCTGACCGGCGCCGCGGGATCGAGTTCCGGCGCTGTAGGCGTGTCGGATGCGTGATCGGTGAGCCCATCGGCGGGCTGAGTCTCCGCGCTTTCCTCCGCCACCGTGCCGACCGCAGTGCCCTCGTCGGCACCTCCGGCAGGGGAGGGGCCCGGCGCGCCCTCCGCCGAAGCTGTGTCGCCCGTGCTGTCCCTCTCCTCCGCGCTCGTGGCTTCCGCCGCGGCCTCCGCTGCGCGATCGTCGGCCCGGCGTTGCCGTGACCACCGCCAGCCCGCCACCGCACCTCCGCGAACGCCAAGACCCGGACCGTTTCGCGGGCGAAACTACCATTCCCCGCCGAGTAGCTTGGAGGCATGCCACCCCAGTCCGGCGGTCACGAGGCGCCACCTGCGGAAGCGCGGTCCGGCTCTGCCGGCTCGGCCGTGCGCGACGCTGCCGGCGACCTCCTGCACGGCGCCACCGTGGTCCTCCGCCCCGCGACCGAGGCGGACATCCCGGCGCTCGCCGCGATCCGCGCCACTCCGGAGGTGCTGGCCCGCTGGCGTGGCGGCCCCGACTTCGGCCCCGAGCTGCGTGAGTCGATCGCCGGCAAGGAGACCCGGTTCCTGGCGATCGAGGTGCCGGACTCTCCCGGAGCGCCCGGCCGGGTCGCGGGAGCGATCCAATGGTCGGCGGAGGAGGATCCCGACTACCGGCACGCGACCATCGACATCTTCCTCGACCCCGCACTGCACAACCGCGGCATCGGCGCCGACGCCGTGCGCACGCTGGCCACCCACCTCGTGGACGTCGAGCGTTTCCACCGCCTGGCGATCGACCCGGCCGCCGACAACGAGCCGGCGATCCGCTGCTACGCGAAGGTCGGCTTCCGCCCGGTCGGCATCATGCGCCGGTACGAGCGAGACGCCGACGGCACCTGGCACGACGGCCTCCTCATGGACCTCCTGGCCGCCGAACTGATCCGCTGAGGCCGCCCGCAGACGCCGCGCCGCCGCCGCTCCGATCCGTCGCACCCGGCCACGCACACCCGCGAGCGCCGGCCGCACCGCCCCACACGCCGCGCCCGCCAAAGGCGCCGGCCCGCACATCGCACGCGCCGGAAATGCCGGCCCGCACGTTGCACGCGCTGGAAATGCCGGCCCGCACGTCGCGCACCTCGAAGATCCCCGGCCCGCGCGCCGCACACGCCGGGGAAGTGGAATACCCATCGGCGACGGTGGGCCCGGGCGGGGCCCACCGTCGCCGCTCTCACCCGTCACCCTGAGGTGGCAGGAGTCTCGTCGGCCGCGGCCATCTCACGGCCGGCCGGTGATCGTGCTCTCACCCGTCACCCGGAGGCGGCGGAAGTCTCCTCGGCCGCGGATCGGCGGCCGGTCACCGGCAGCGTCACGGTCAGCAGGTCGCCGTCGCGGTCGCCCGGTGCGGCGTCGAAGCGGCGGAGCGTGCGCAGCGCGGCCACGTTGTCGGCGGCCAGGTGGGCGGTGACGGCCTCGAGGTCGGAGCGGCGGGCCGCGGCGAGGAGGCGGCGGAGCAGGGCGGTGCCGATGCCGCGGCGCTGCCAGGCGTCGTCGACCAGGGCCGCGGCCTGGCCGAGGTCGCCCTCGGTGCTCAGGGTCGCGACGGCGACGACGCGCTCCTCGCCGGTGGCCGGGTCGTCGTGGAGGGCGAGCAGGGTCACCCCGGTCGCCGGCTCGACCTGGCGGCGCAGGCGGGCCTCGGTCGGCGCGGTGCAGCTCAGGTAGCGCCGCTGGAGGGTCTGGGCGGAGCTGCGCGCGTGCAGGCGGCGCACGCCCTCGAGGTCGTCGGCGGTCGCCTCGCGGACGAGCAGCTCGGCGCCGTCAGGCAGGAGCAGCGTGGTCTGCCCGCCGGCGCGGCGCAGGCCGGCGCTGCTGACCTCGACCAGCGCCTGGGCGCGGGCGTATTCGGCCGGGGTGAACGCCGGGGCGGGACGGTAGACCTCATACGTGCCGCCGGCCGGATCGACCAGCGTCATGTGCTGCTCGTCGTAGCCGTGGAGGACCACCGTGCCGGCCGGGCGCCAGCGGACCTCGGCGGCGTCGAGCAGGGAGACCAGCGCCTCGCCGAGGGCGTCGGGGTCGTGCACCAGGCGCCCGGCGAGGGCCAGCGCGCGGGTCGGCTGGTCGGCCAGGCCCTGGGCCTCGGCCCGGGTCACGAAGGCGTTCCGGCCGCGGCCCCGCGCGATGGCCGCGTGCATCTCCCGCTCCGACATGGTGTCGGGGGCGTCGACCAGGAAGTCGTCGACCGCGCCCTCCTCGGTGGTGTGCACCTGGACGGCGAGGATGTTGACCGACCGCAGGGCGAGGCTCGCCGTCAGGACTGAGAGGTAACCCGGGCGGTCGTCGACCGTTGCCCTGATCCGCCACAGCGCCATGTCTCGGCACTTCCCTTCCGGCTCGCGGTAACCCTTTTCCGACTTCCAGGGTCCCCCGCCGGTGTTACCTGCGCATTGCTTGAGCTGCGATAACTATGAGGGGTCAATCACAGCGGATGCGACCGGCGGCACACCGGCCCGGTCGAGCCTGTCGCCGAGGATCACGGCGGCGGCGCGGACCAGCTGCGCGGCCCGGTCGACCTCGGTGATGTGGAAGGCGGCGGCCGGCAGCTCCTCGTCCTCCCCGCGCGCGATCACCAGCACCAGCCCGGCGCGGCCGAACGGCGCCACGGCGTAGCGGGTGCCGTCCGGGCCGGTCATCGGCCGGGCGCGCAGCGGGGTGATCTCCGGCAGGCGCAGCGGATCGGGCGCGCGCCAGCTCGCGTACGCGACGGTGGGCTGACTCCCGATCGAGGTGCGAAGTGCCGGGTCGGGCCGGGGTGCGGCGGAGCGCGCGGCCCAGTCGGCCGGGACCACGGCGGCGGCCGCCCAGTCCGCGGCCAGCAGGCCGGGGACGGCGTCGACGAGCGTGGCGAGCCCGTCGGCCGGGTTCGCGGCGACCTGGGCGAGCAGTTCGGCGTCGTGGCCGCCCGAGACGGGGGCGCCGATGGCCTGCCAGACGCCGTCGACCTGGACGCCGGGGATGGCGGCGAGGCCGGCGAGGAGCCGCTCGACGCGGGCCGCGCCCGGCCAGACGACCGTGAAGTCGTCGACGGCCCGGCCGCCGAGCCGCTCCAGCACCACCACCTGGACGATGTCGGCCCCGGCGACGCCCAGCGTGCGTGCGACCTGGCCGAGCGCACCCGGGCGGTCCGGCAGAGTGACCCGTACCCGCAGCAACATGCAGCTCCTCCCAACTGAGAGACGGCACGGCGGTGCCGTCCGAAGGCTGCGTCCCACCCTGCCGACCCGGCGTTTCACAGCCGTTGCGCCGCCGTGTCCCGGCCGTCAAGACGCATAGATATGCCCTGAATCACATCAAGGCTATGCCGGGTCAGGCCGACTGGCGACGGACCAGGTGGGTGTCGAGCAGAACGTGTGAATTGTCGACCGGCTCCCGGCGGATCCGGCTGATCAGCAGCTCCGCCATGCGCCGGCCCATCTCCTCGACGGGCTGGTGCACGGTCGTGAGCGGCGGCTCGCACTGCCGCGCCACCGGCGCGTCCTCGAAGCCGATGAGCCGGACCTCCTCCGGCACCCGCCGCCCGGCCGCGCGCAACGCCCGCAGGGCGCCGCTGGCCATCAGGTCGGAGGCCGCGAAGATCGCATCGAGGCCGGGCTCGCGCGCCAGCAGCGCCGCGGCCGCCCGGGCGCCGCCCTCCTCGCTGAAGTCGCCGATCTCGACCAGCTCCCGGCCCCGCACCGCGGCCCGATAGCCGGCCAGCCGCGCCCGGCCCACCTCCATGTCCTGCGGCCCGGCGACGGTCGCCACCCGCTGAGCCCCGGTGGCCTGCAGGTGCTCGACCGCCTGCCGGGCGCCCGAGGCGTTGTCGACGTCGACGAAGTAGTCGTCCGGGTGCAGCTGCGCGGGCCGGCCACCCAGCACGAACGGCATGCCGCGGTCGCGCAGGATGCCCGGCAGCGGGTCCTCGTCGTGCAGGGACAGCATCAGTACGCCGTCCACGTGCTGCCCGGTGAGGTGATGCACGACACGCTCCCGCTGCGCCGGGGTCGCCGCCATCGCCAGCCACAGCTGCAACGGGGTCTCCAGCAGGGCGCTGTTGATGCCGCGCAGCACCCCGGCGAAGAACGGCTCGCCGAACAGCCGCTCCTGCGACTCGGAGACGACGAGCGCCACCGAGTCCGTGCGCTGGGTGACGAGCGTCCGCGCCGCCCTGTTCGGCACGTAGCCGAGCTCGAGGATCGCCGCCTCCACAGCCGCCTTGGCGTGCTCGCTGACCTGGGACGATCCGTTCAGCACGCGGGAAGCGGTGCCGCGGCCGACCCCGGCGCGCGCGGCGACGGCATCGAGCGTCGGGCGCCCCGGGGAGGGGTCGGGCTGCCGAGTCATGGGCCGCATTATTCTCCAGGCCGCCAAATCCTGTCTGCCCACTCCCTTACGCTTGTCCCATGATCTGCCACGCATGCCGTGAGCAGCGGCACAAGGAGTGCCGCGGCGGGTCCTGGTGCGACTGTCAGCACCGCCCCGTCGAGCCCACGCCCCCGGTGACCGGCCCGGCCTCGCCATAGACACGGCACACTGCGGCCGGCCCGGGCGCCGGCCGCCGTAGCCTGGGCGGCGTGTTCACCCAGGACGAGCTGATCGAGCGCTATCCCCGCAACGCCGAGCCCACGCTGCGCGTGAACTTCATCGCGAGCGTCGACGGCGCCGCCACGGTCGACGGCAAGTCCGGGGGACTGGGCGGCCCGGGCGACAAGCAGATCTTCGACACGCTGCGGATGCTCTGCGACGCTCTGGTGGTGGCCGCCGGCACGGTGCGCGCGGAGAACTACGACGCGCTCCGGCTCGACGAGGGGCGGCGCGCCTGGCGGCGTACGCAAGGATTGCCGGAATTTCCGCTGATGGTCGTCGTGTCGGCGTCGCTGGAGCTGGACCCCGCACAACTGATCTTCTCGGACGCGCCGATCCGGCCGCTGGTCGTCACCCGCAAGGGTGGGACGCCGCCGCCCGGCCTGACCGATGTGGCGGAGATCATCGAGCTGGGCGACGGCGACGTCGATCTCGCCGCGATGGTGGCCGTGCTGCACGCGCGGGGCGCCACGCAGGTGCTCTGCGAGGGCGGTCCGCACCTGCTCGGTGCGCTGGTGGCGGCCGATTTGATCGACGAGTTGTGCCTGACCGTCTCGCCCCTGCTGGCCGGGGGCGGCGCGGGGCGCATCGCGGCCGGTCCGGACGGGCCGCCGAGGCGGATGGCGCTGCGCGGCATCCTGTCCGGGGACGACATGCTCTTCCTGAGGTACGCCCGCAGCCGCTGAAAGATTGTCGTACCCGTGGTGCACCATGATCCGCGTGGTCGAGGAGGGGTCAGATGCAGGACGCAAGTGAACCGGTCGGACGGGTGCTCGGCACCGCCGACGCCACCCCGTTGCAGTTCTGGACGGCGGTGACGCCCGGGAGCTACCTGCAGCTCGACGACGTCGTGGTGACCACCCGTGACCTGCCGGACCGCGAGCCGGTGACGATCGCCGGCGTGGTCACCCAGGTCCGCGCGCGCCACGAGGGTGCCCAGTTCGACTCCGACGTGTTCGCGATCGCCGACGGCACCCTGCCCGCGCTCGTGCAGGAGGCCGCCGAGGTCACCACCACCCGCGTCGACCCGGAGCTCTACGTCCCGCCCGCGCCCGGGGCCGTGGTGCACCGGGCGAGCGGGGAGGCCCGTGACGCCGCGCTGCACTTCGACCGGATGGAGCGGCGCGTGCCGATGGGCACGGGCCGCGACGGCGTGCCGGTGTTCCTCAACGCCGACTTCCTCGACGGCACCCGGGGCGCCCACGTCTCCATCTCCGGCATCTCCGGCGTCGCGACGAAGACGAGCTTCGCGACCTTCCTGCTGTATTCGGTCTTCCGATCGGGGGCCCTGGGTGCCGACGGGGCGAACGCGCGGGCGCTGATCTTCAACGTCAAGGGCGAGGACCTGCTCTTCCTCGACCACGACAACACCAAGCTCGACGACACGACCACGGCCGGTTACAAGCTGCTGGGGCTGCCGGCGAGCGCCTTCCCCGACGTGCGTGTCTATGCGCCGCCGCGCGCGAACGACTCCTCCGGTGCGCCCGACGTCAACAGCCGGCTGACCGGCGTCGACAGCTTCTACTGGACGCTCGAGGAGTTCTGCGAGAAGCGGCTGCTGCCGTACGTGTTCGCCGACGCCGACGACGAGCGCCAGCAGTACACGATGGTCGTGCACTCGGTCACCGCGCATCTGGCCCGGCACGCGGTCCCCGCCGAGGGGGGCATCAGCATCGACGGGCGGCGGCTGGGCTCGTACGGGGACCTGGTCGACCACATCGTCGACCAGCTCACCGACGACGAGACGCGCTCCACCTGGGCCGGCAGCGCGGTCAACATGGGCACGGTGAACGCATTCGCGCGCCGGCTGATCGGCAGCAAGCGCGACCTCTCCCGGCTGATCCGCGGCGATCTGGCCGCCCGCCGGCCGCACCAGATCAAGACGGCCGAGAGCGCTCAGGTGACCGTCGTCGACCTGCACAACCTGCCGGACCGCGCGCAGCGCTTCGTGGTCGGTGTGACGCTCAAGACCGAGTTCGAGGACAAGGAGAAGTCGGGCACCGGCCGTCCGCTGCTCTTCGTCGTGCTCGACGAGCTCAACAAGTACGCCCCCCGCGAGGGCTCGTCGCCCATCAAGGAGGTGCTGCTCGACATCGCCGAGCGGGGCCGCTCGCTGGGCGTGATCCTCATCGGCGCGCAGCAGACCGCCAGCGAGGTCGAGCGCCGCATCGTGACGAACTCGGCGATCCGGGTGGTCGGCCGGCTCGACCCCGCCGAGGCCTCCCGCCCGGAGTACGGCTTCCTGCCGCCCGCGATGCGCCAGCGCGCGCTCCTGGCCCGCCCGGGCACCATGTTCGTCAACCAGCCCGACATCCCGGTGCCGCTCTGCGTGGAATTCCCCTTCCCCGCCTGGGCGACCCGCAAGTCGGAGTCCGGCCCGCCGCCCGCGGGCACGATGCGCTCGATCGTCCAGGGTGCCGATCCGTTCGCGGTCGTGGGTGGCCGCAGCGGCTCGTCGGACGACGACATTCCGTTCTAAGGTTCCGCGATGCGCATCCTGCACACCTCCGACTGGCACGTCGGAAAGGTCCTCAAGGGACGCGACCGGCGCGACGAGCACATCCGCGTCCTCGCCCGGATCGTCGAGATCGCCCGCGCCGAGCGGCCCGACCTGGTCGTCGTGGCCGGTGACCTCTACGACACCGCCGCGCCCTCGCCCGCGTCGACGCAGATCGTCACCCGGGCCCTGTCGGCCCTGCGGCAGACGGGGGCCAGGGTCGTCGCCATCGGCGGCAACCACGACAACGGGGCCGCGCTGGACGCGTTGCGCCCGTGGGCCGACGCCGCCGGCATCGAGTTGCGCGGCTCGGTGCGCGACAAGCCGGAGGACCTGCTGATCCGCGGCAAGACGGCCGACGGGGAGCAGTGGCAGCTCGCCGCCCTGCCCTTCCTCTCGCAGCGCTACGCGATCCGGGCCGTCGAGATGTACGAGCTGACGGCGGCCGAGGCCACGCAGACCTACGCGGACCACATCCAGCGCCTGATCGCCAAGCTCGCGGAGAGCTTCGACGAGCCCGGCACGGTCAACCTGCTCACCGCCCACCTGACCGTGGTGGGGGCGTCGACCGGCGGCGGCGAGCGGGAGGCGCACACGGTCATGGGCTATGCGGTGCCGGCCACGGTCTTCCCCGCCAACGCCCACTACGTGGCGCTCGGGCACCTGCACCGGTCGCAGCGGGTGATCGGGCCGTGCCCGGCGCGCTACAGCGGGAGCCCGCTGGCGATCGACTTCGGCGAGGAGGAGAACGTCAGCTCGGTGGCGATCGTCGACGTCGGCACGGCCAAGGCGGCCCAGGTGCGCGACGTCCCCGTCACGGCCGGCCGCGACCTCCGCACGGTGCGGGGCAGCCTGGATCAGCTCGCGACGGTGAACCTTCCGGATGCCTGGCTGCGTGTCTACGTCCGGGAGGCGCCACGGGTGGGGTTGCGGGAGGACGTGCAGGAGCTGCTGCCGGACGCCTTGGAGATCCGGATCGATCCGGACATGGTGCCCGACCGCGCCGGTGCCCGGATGGCCCAGCGCGCCGGCCGCTCGCCCCGGGAGCTCTTCGGCGACTACCTGGACAGCCGCGAGAACGCCGAGGAAGGCGTCCGCGAACTCTTCGACGAGCTCTACGACGAGGTGAGCAGCCACTCATGAGACCGTTGCGGCTCGACATGGCCGGCTTCACGGTGTTCCGCGACGAGACCACCGTGGACTTCACCGACGCCGACTACTTCGCCCTGGTCGGCCCGACCGGCTCCGGCAAGTCGACGGTGCTGGACGGCATCTGCTTCGCCCTCTACGGCACGGTTCCCCGGTGGGGTGGCGCCCGCGGCATCAGCAACGCGCTCGCGCCCTCGGCGACGGAGGCCCGGGTCCGCCTGGTCTTCGAGTCGGCGGGCTCGCGCTATGTCGCCACGCGCGTGGTGCGCCGCGACGGCAAGGGCAGCGTCAAGACCGCGGGCGCGGCCCTGCAGCTGATGCCGCCCGGGTTCGACGTGACCCGGCTCGACACCGGGATGAGCCTCGACGACCTCGGGGACGTGCTCGCGGGCACCCCGGCGGAGATGGACCGCGCGGTGGTCGAGGCGGTCGGGCTGCCGTACGAGCAGTTCACCAGCTGCGTCATCCTCCCGCAGGGCCAGTTCGCCGACTTCCTGCACGCCAAGCCCGCCACCCGGCAGCAGATCCTCGTGAACCTGCTCGGCCTGCACGTCTACGAGGAGGTGCAGAGCCGCGCCAGCGCCCGGGCGACCAACGCCGAGGCCAAGCTGAGCGTCGTCGACCAGGCCCTTGCCGGGCTCGCCGACGCCGACGACGAGGCGGTCGCGGCGGCGGAGTCCCGGCTGACGGCCATGCGGGCGCTCACCACGGCCGTGGAGGAGTCGGTGCCCCGGCTCAAGGCCGTCCGGGACAGGGAGGGCGAGCTCGCCGCGGTGCGCGACGCCGTGGCGGCCGAGCTCGCGGCGCTGTCCCAGGTCCGCACGCCGGCCGGCAGCGCGAAGGTGGCCGAGGCCGCCAACGCCGCGCGGGCCGAGGCCGAGAAGGCCGCCGCCGGCGTGCGCGCGGCGGAGGAGCACGAGGAGAAGGTACGAGGCGAGCTGGCCGCCGCGGGCGACGCCGGCTCGCTCGGCCTGCTGCTCGACCGGCACGTGGAGTACGACAGGCTCGTCGGCCAGGCCGAATGGTTCGCCGGCGAGGTCTCCGTCGCCGAGGTCGAGCACAAGGACGCCGTGGCCGCGGCGGAGCTCGCCCGCGCCGCGCACCTGGGGGCCGACCAGCTGCTCGAGCAGGCCCGCCTGGAGTATGCCGAGGCGCAGACGCGCGACCGGGCCGCCGCCCTGCGCGCCCATCTCACGGCCGGTCACGAGTGCCCGGTGTGCGAGCAGCCCGTGACAACCGTGCCCGAGATGCCCGCCGGATCCGCCGTCCAGGCGGCGGAGGAGCGGGGCAAGGCGGCACGCGCCGCGGCCGACGTGGCGGGCACGGCGTTCAAGCAGCGCGACGCCGTGGCGCGGGAGCTGGAGCGCGGGCTGGACCGCAAGCGCGCGCAGTACGAGCACCACAAGTCCCGGCTCGCCGAGGTCAAGGCGGGGCTGGCGGACTCGCCCGGCCAGGAGGCCCTGCGCGCCCGGCTCGCCGAGCTGACGAAGCTGCAGCGCAAGCTCGACGACGCCGGGGCGGAGGTGCGGGCCGCCCGCGAGGCGCAGCGCCGGGCGCAGACCGCCGCCGCGCAGGCCGAGGAGCGGCAGCGCTCGGCGTGGCGTTCCTTCGACGTGGTGCGCGACGGGGTGGCCCGGTTCTCCCCGCCGCCGGCCGACCGCGACGACCTGGCCGGCGCCTGGACCACGCTCGTCGAGTGGGCCGAGGAGTCCGCGCGGCAGCGGGAGCGGGCTCGCGCCGAGGCGGCCGCCGCCGTGGAAGCCGCGCACGCCGAGACCCAGCGGGTCCGAGCGGAGATCGTCGCCCTCTTCACCGACGCGGGACTGCCCGCACCGTCCGGCGCGGACGACGCGGGCCTCATCCGGGCGGCGGCGGTCGCGGCGGAGCGGGCCGAGGCCGCGTGGCAGCGGGTGTCCGACCGGCGCGAGCAGGCCCTGGCGTACGCGGAGCAGCGGGCCGGCCTGGTGCGCGAGAGCCGGGTCGCCAAGTCGCTCGCCGGGCATCTGCGGGCCAACAACTTCGAGCGCTGGCTGCTCGAGGAGGCGCTGGACCTGCTGGTCGACGGCGCGTCGCGGATCCTGCGCGAGCTGACCGGCGGGCAGTACGACCTGGAGCACGACAAGGGCGAGTTCTACGTCGTCGACCACCACGACGCGGGCCTGCGCCGCGGGGTGCGCACCCTGTCCGGCGGGGAGACCTTCCAGGCCTCGCTCTCCCTCGCGCTGGCGCTGTCGGAGCAGCTCGCCGGCATGTCGACCACCGCGGCCAGCCTGGAGTCGATAGTCCTCGACGAGGGCTTCGGCACCCTGGACGCGACCACGCTCGACGTCGTGGCGGCCACGCTCGAGAATCTGGCCGCCCGCGGCGACCGGATGGTGGGAGTCGTCACGCACGTGAACGCGCTGGCCGAGCGGGTGCCGGTGCGCTTCGAGGTGCACAAGGACGCCCGCACGGCGCACGTGGACCGGGTGGGCCTGTGAGCGATACCGAGGCTGAGGGGGCCGGCCGGTGACGAGGATGTTCGTGGACGCGTGGGACCCGTCGTACGGGGCGTCGTTCGAGGGCGGGGACGGCGGGGAGGGCCCCGCGTCGCCGAGCACCGCGCAGACGGACACGAACACGGACGTCGAGGTGCCCGCCGCGCAGTGGGCGCCGATCGACGTGCCGGCCGGGCTGCGGCCGCCGGACGTGGTGTTCCTCGTCGACGGGGTGCGCCGCAACGACGCGGGGTTGTGGACGGCGGAGGAGGACGGGCAGTCGTACGCGGGGCTCGCCGCCTCGTACGCGGCCGGGGTCGTGCGCTGCGACCTGCGCAACGGCGTCGCCGAGCTGGTGGGCGCACGGGTCGCGCGGGGCCTCTTCACCGCGAGCCCGTCGGCCGGCGATGTGCAGGCCGGGTCCGTGCGCTACGAGGTGCACCGGGTGAGCGGCACGGGGGAGGCGAGCAAGCTGCCCGCCGCCGTGCAGCCGCCGCTCACCGCGCTCGAGATCGACATCTCCGGCGACGCCCGCAACCACGGCTCGGACGGCGCGGACCTGCTCGTCGTGGACGGCCCGCTGCGCAACCGGCGGCAGCTGCCCCGGACCATCGGGTACGTGAAGACGCAGCAGAAGCAGTATCTGCCCGGGTCGCTGACTCCGGTCGTCACGTCGCTGCGGCCCGGCCAGCGGACGCCGGTGTTCCACATCGGGACGGCCTGGGGCAGCTGGTCCTGGTACCTCCGGCTGCCCGGGGCCTCGGGGGCGCCGTGGTCGGGCATCGTGCGCGTCGAGTGCTCGCCGGAGCTCACGCCCGAGCAGGCGATCGAGCTGGCCGAGCTGTCCGGGGCGACGCTGCCGCGGTTCGCGTCGTCGGCGTACAAGGATCCGCGTGCCCCGCAGAATCTGGTGCCGATCGCCGGCCTGGAGCGGCGGCTGCGCGGCCTGCTGGGCGATGCCCGGGTGCTGCACCGCGCGCTGACCCTGGCCACGGCCCGGCTTCGCTGATTCGGGCCGATTGGTACCTTTTGGCGGCAAGCGCTGGACCTGCTCACCGCTGTCGGCGTATTACTCAATGCGAGTGCGGAAACGGCATTTTGCCACCGCCCGTGGCTGCCTCGTGACGCACCGCTGATTCAGTATCCGCCGAGCGTGTGGGATGCGCACCGAGCGTCTGTCGGCGGCGCCTTGTCGCTGAGTATTATTCGCAAGCCCCGCGGTCAGCATCGGCTGCTGTGGATTCATGGCCCCGTGAATTCTGCCGGGCCCCGGGGTGGAAGCGCCCCTTTGTGCGCGTCCCGTGTGCCGCGAATGCGCGCCCGCGGGGCGTAACCCAACGCGCCTGGAACCGGAGGAACCTCTTGCGACTGCGCGTCGATGCTCCCACGCCCCCCGGACGGTCGATGGCGCCGGAAATTTTCCCGCTCGCTTTGATCCCGGCCGGGCCCGCCGCCCGTACTAGGGGCGACGGGGTAAGCACCGGCAGGAGGAATCGATGCATGCGACAGTCATGGAGCGGCTCACACCAGGGGGGGTGGGCGGCATGACGCCGCAGCGATCCGGAGGCCGGTGGCAGGCTCTCGACGGAGGCCGTAGTGCGGACAATGGTGACGCAGTGATGCCGCGACAGGCCCGCCATGAGGCCGGGTCGTCGACCGCGAGCCACGAGGACACCCTCGTGCGCATGCTCTACGAGGAGCACGCGGGGCCGCTGCTGATGTTCGTCCTCCGCCTGACCGGTGGTGACCGGCAGCGCGCCGAGGACATCGTGCAGGAGACCCTGCTGCGGGCGTGGCGCAACGCGCACCGCCTCGGTGCCCAGGGGCAGCAGTCGCTGCGGCCCTGGCTGGTCACCGTGGCGCGGCGCATCGCGATCGACGACCACCGCAGCACGAGCGCCCGCCCCCCGGAGACGTACGACCGGGAGCTGGAGAGCTTCCCCAGCCAGTCGGACGACACCGACCGGGTGCTGCAGATGATGACCGTCACAGACGCTCTCAAGGCGCTGAGCCAGTCGCATCGCGAGATCCTGGTGGAGACTTACTTCCGTGGCCGCACCGTTCCGGAGGCCGCGGAGGTGCTTGGTCTGCCGCTCGGCACGGCCAAGTCGCGTGTGTACTACGCCCTGCGGGCCCTGCGTACGGCCCTGCAGCAGCGGGGGGTGACTGAGTGATGACGCAAGATCAGCATTTCGACGTCGCGTCGTATGCGCTGGGGGTGCTGGACGAGCGTGACGCCGCGCGGTTCGAGGACCATCTGATCGACTGCCCGGCGTGCGCGATCGAGCTGGAGTCGCTGCTGCCGGTGGTCGACATCCTCTCCGAGGTCGACGCCGACGCGCTGGTCGCGACCGAGCAGTCCCGCAAGGACGGGGTCGTGCTCAAGCAGATGATCGGCGAGGTGCGCCAGGAGCGGCGCCGGGCCAACAGCCGGCGGCTCTACTCCCTGGCCGCCGCGGTGGTCGTCTTCGCGATGCTCTCGATCGGCGCGCTCTTCGCCGGGGCCAACTGGCTCGCGCCGACGAAGACCGTCCCGGAGGCCGCCGCCAGCACCGCGCCGGTGGACGCGGGCAGCAAGGAGCTCGACCCGCTGCCCAACCCGGACGTCGGCCTCGGCGGCCTGGACCTCGGCGGCGACGTGCACGACGCCACCGACTCCCGCACCGGTGTCGCCGCGCTGGTCGGCTTCGAGGAGAAGGACTGGGGCACCCAGATCTCCTTCGCCGTCTCCAACATCAAGGGCCCGAAGGTCTGCAAGCTGGTCGCCACGCGGACCAACGGCGAGACCGAGACCCTGTCCACCTGGAAGGTGGGGGAGAAGGGCTGGGGCACCGCCGAGCAGGAGCAGCCGCTGCTGCTGCAGGCCGCCACGTCGCTGCGCCGCGACGAGATCGCCCTGGTCTCGGTCCAGGAGGTCACCGACAAGGGCACGGAGACCCTCGTCAAGGTGTCCTGACCGGGCGCCGCCCGCACGTCGAGAAAGCCCGGCTCCGGCCGGGCTTTTTTCGTGTGCACAATTGGCAGTCGTGCCGTCACTCGCCGCCACGGAAAGGGGCGCGGGGCCCCTTCTTTACGGACGGCGGCGCCCCAGGGTTCAAAGAAAAAACTGGGAAATTGATCGGGCTGTTTTTCAACCTCCACGGCACCGGTCTGCGTACTACAGCGCGGACACGGATGTGACTGATCAAGGTGGAGGGCTCTCGTGGTACCGGTGAAGCGAAAGGTGATCGTCGTCAGCGCCGCGATCGCGGCGGCGTTCGCGCTGCCCGGTTGCGCTCCTTCGGGATACAGCGGCGACAGTGGTGGCGGCAGTGACGCCGCCGATTACGGTGCACAGCCGGCGGCCAACGCGGTCGACGCCACCCCGGGCGCCACCCCCGGCGCCACTCCGGGTGCGACGCCGGGTGCCGAGACCGACGAGGGCGCCGCGGAGGACAGCGACGCGCCGGTCCTCAGCGACGACGAGGTGACCACCGAGCTGACGGCCAAGAAGGTCGCGCGGATGGGCGAGACCGTCCAGAACCAGGACGGCTTCGTCCTGTACCGCTTCGACAAGGACAAGGCCAAGCCGGAGGCCGTCTCCAACTGCTACGACGACTGCGAGAAGGTCTGGCCGCCGGCCGTCATCAACAAGGGCGAGACCCCCAAGCTGGAGGGCGTCGACGCGGACGCGCTCGGGACCGTCGAGCGCAAGGACGGCACGCTGCAGCTGACGCTGGACAACTGGCCGCTCTACACCTACATCGGGGACAAGAAGCCCGGCCAGTGGAAGGGCCAGAACGTGGCCTCGACGTGGTTCGTGATCACCCCGGAAGGCAAGAAGAACCTCACCTGCCTGCCCGCCCCGTCGAAGGCCGTCGCGCCGCCCGCCGACGACGCTGAGGACGACGCCGCCGGCGCCGCGGACTCCGGTTCTGACTACAGCTACTGAGCCATAAGTTCGCCTTAATTCGATTTCCCCGCGGCCCTTTTCCATTGCGGCGCCGCAGCACTGCTCCTAGCGTTTCCGGCGTCCGAGGCAAGGCTCGCCGGAATCGTTTCCCCCATCGTTGTCGGAGGTGTGAAAGATGACTCCCGTCCGCTCGTCCCGCCGGTCCCAGCGCTGGCTCGTGGGCGTCCTGGCGACGACCCTGGCCTTCCTGCTGGCCCCGGCCGGCACCGCCAAGGCCGCGGACGGGGTGCCGGTGCCGCCGACCACCGGCCTCACCAGCGACGGCAAGGGCACGGTGTCGGCCGCCGACCGGGACTTCATCATCAAGGTCCGGCTCGCCGGCCTGTGGGAGGTCCCGGCGGGCAACATGACGCAGGAGAAGTCGGAGGATCCCACCGTCCGGAAGGTCGGTAAGGAGATCGCCCGCCAGCACGTCATCCTCGACAAGCTGGACGTCGCGGTGGCCAAGCAGCTCGGTGTGCAGCTGCCCAACCTCCCGAACACCGACCAGCAGGGCTGGCTGGACGAGATGGCGGCGGCGAAGACCAGCCAGCAGTTCGACCAGATCTTCATCGACCGGCTCCGGGCGGCGCACGGCAAGATCTTCCCGGCCATCGCGACGATCCGGGCCAGCACCCGCAACGACTCGGTGCGCAAGCTGGCCCAGCAGACGAACCAGTTCGTCGCGACCCACATGACGCTCCTGGAGAGCAGCGGCATCGTCGACTTCGGCGCCCTGCCCACCGCTCCCGCCCCCGCGGCGAACTCCGGCCCCGTGCCGGTCGACAGCGCGATGCTCGCCTCGGCCGCCAGCTCCGGCGGCGTACCGGGCGTGAGCACCTCAGTCATCCTGCTCGTTCTCGCCGGAGCCCTCGTGGCCGGCGTGATCACCACCATGCGCATCTTCCGAGCGCGCTAGCCCGCTCGGTCCTGCCAGATCCAGGCATCACCCCCGGCGGTCGGGAACGGCCCGCCATGTGTGGACACAGAAAGGTGTCAGCAATGCGAAGGTCGCAGTACCGGAGAGAATCCAAGTATTCCAAGTGGTTCACCGGTCGGCGCCGGATCATCGCCGCGGCGGCCACCCTGGTCGCTTTCGGTGGCATCGTCACCGTCACGCAGGTGTCGGATGCGAGCACGAAGCGGAACAACATCAAGCGAGCTTCCGCGGTGTGCGACAACATCCAGGCGCCCAAGCGCAGCAAGCTGTCGACGGAGACGAAGACGGGCACCTACACCACCAACAAGGGGCGGGTCACCCAGCACGCCGACGACGGTGCCGGTGACGTTCCGACCACCGAGCAGCTGCGGACGCGGTGCCGTCAGTGGATGAACAACAACGGCGGCGGCGGCAACAACAACGGCGGTAACAACGGCGGCGCCAGCCCGGCTCCCTCCAACAGCACCGCGGCCGGCGAGACCGGCGGCAACAACGGTGGCAACAACGGGGGGAACAACGGCGGCAACAACGGTGGGAACACCGGCAACAACGGCGGCAACAACGGCGGCAACAACGGTGGCGGCGCCACGACCCCGCCCCCCGGCGCCGGCCTGGGCATCCTGACCAACACCTGTGAGACCAGCCAGCTCGACCCGCACGACGGCTTCCAGATCGGCAACCGCTGCGTCTCCACCGAGTTCGGTGAGGTCGGCGTCGCGGCGACCAACCCGTCGCTGCTGATCACCGAGGCCCCGACCAACGTCGGCGTCAACGAGCCGTTCACGCTGCGGGTCAGCACCCGCAACCTGATCCGTGACCGCTTCCTCGCGGCCGGCCAGGGTGGTTACTACGTCGAGTCGGCGGTCCTGCAGGACGGCCTCACCCGCGGTCATTTCCATACCGCCTGCCGCATCCTGCCGAACACCAACGAGGCCCCCGACCCGTCGCCGGTCCCCGCGTTCTTCGTGGCGACCGAGGACAGCCAGGGTGGCGCCGCGCCCGACACCGTGAGCATCCAGGTCCCGGGCCTGCCGCAGGAGGGCCTCTTCCAGTGCGCCTCCTGGGCCGGTGACGGCTCGCACCGCATCCCGATGGCCGAGCGCGCCAACGAGACGCCCGCCTTCGACGCGGTCCGCATCGAGGTCGGCGGCGGTGGCGGCGACAACAACGGTGGCGACGACAACAACGGGGGCAACAACAACTGACCCGGAGCCCTGTCGCACCCGGCCAGCCGAACCCGCGGGGGCCGCGCCTCACCCGGCGCGCCCCGCAGGGACCCCCCATCGGCGACCCGGACGCCGTCCATCCCCCTGAGGACGGCACCCGCGACAGGCGGGACGAGCGCGGAAACGGCTGACGAAAGGAGGCGCGGGACCGGCTCGGCCCGAGGCACCAGCTCCGCCACCGGGTGACGCGGACCGACTCGGGTGTCCGCCCACCCTCCCCGATGGCCCTGACCGGGAGCGCGGTCAGGGCCATCGGCATGCCCGCGGCAACCAGCCACCAGGGCGACCCCGGCAAACACCAGACCATGAGGTACGGGGGAGCGTCGTATAGTGGCGGCCGTGACGAGGACGGTGACCCGGCGGCTGACCGCGCCGGAGGGCTACCAGTTCACGCGCACATTGCGAGCGCTTCTGGTGGTGCGCTACGACCCCTGTGGCACGCTCGCCGACGGGGATTTCCGGCTTGCCGTCCGTACGCCGGACGGGCCTGGGTCGTTGCGGTTGCAGCGCGAGGGCGCCGCGCTCACGGCGACCAGCTACGGGCCGGGCGCCGACTGGCTGGCCGAGCGGGCCGACGCCGTGGCGGGGCTGCGGGACGACCTCGGCGACTTCCCGGCGCTGGCCGGGGGGCATCCGTTGATCGGGCGGCTGGCCAGGACGTTCGCCGGGGTGCGGTTCGCGGCGACCGGGCAGATCTTCCCGCGGTTGATCCGGGCGGTGCTCGAGCAGAAGGTGACCGGCATCGAGGCGCACCGGGCCTATCGGGCGCTGGTGAAGCACTTCGGGGAGCCGGCGCCGGGGCCGGGCGACCTGCTGCTGCCGCCGGATCCGGAGGCGGTGGCGGCGACGCCGTACTGGGTGTTCCATCCGTTCGGGGTCGAGCAGCGCCGCACCCAGGCGTTGCTGCGCGGCGCGGCGGAGGCGGCCCGGCTGGAGAAGTGCGCGGACAGCGCCGAGGCGACCCGCCGGCTCGTCGCGATCCCCGGCATCGGGCCGTGGACGGCGGCGGAGGTGGTGCGCACCGCCTACGGGGACGCGGACGCCGTCAGCGTCGGCGACTTCCACATCCCGAACACGGTCGCGTGGGCGCTGGCGGGCGAGGCCCGCGGCACGGATGCGCGGATGCTGGAGCTGCTGGAGCCGTTCGCGGGGCATCGCGGGCGGGTGTGCGAGCTGCTGGCCCTCGGCGGCATCACGGCACCGAAGTTCGGGCCGCGGATGCCGATCCGGTCCTTCGCGCGGTTCTGAGGTAGGCGCCCGGAGGGGTGCCCGTCTCGCGCTTGAAGGCGGCCGCGAAGGCCACCTCGGAACGGTAGCCGACCTGCCCGGCCACCGAAGCGACCGTGGCGCGCTCGTCGCGGAGCAGGGTCCGGGCGCGCTGCATCCGGAGCGTGAGCAGGTAGCGCATGGCGGGCTCGCCGACCCGGCCGGCGAAGCGCGCGGCGAACGCGGCCCGGGACAGGCCGGCGGTGCGGGCCAGGCTCGCCACGGTCCAGCCCGCGGCCGGGTCGGTGTGGAGGGCTTCGAGCGCCTTGGCGACGTACGGGTCGCCGAGGCCGGCCAGCCAGCCCGGCCGGTCGACCGTACGGCTGTGGTGGCGGAACGCGCGCACGAGCAGCGCGTCGGACAGCCGGGCCATGACCAGGTCGCTGCCGGGGCCGCCGTCGAACGCCTCGGTGGCGAGCGCTCGCACGAGGGCCGCGAGCCACGCCGGGGGCTGTCCGGCCTCGCCGGGCAGGTGCAGGACGCGGGGCAGGCCCCGGAGGGCGGGGTGGTCCGGCTCACCCACCAGGAAGGCGCCGCACACCACGACGGCGTCGGTACGGGGGCTGCCGGCCCGCAGGCGGGTGCCGGGCGTACGCATGGCGAGCTCGAACCCCGACACCACCGGCCCGCTCCGCACGCCGGGCGACCGCAGCTCGTGGGCGTCGCCCCGCGGGAAGACGACCAGGTCGCCGGGGCCGAGCCGCGAGCCCGTGCCGTCGGGCAGGACGAGCTCGCACTCGCCCCTCGCCACGTGGTGCACGCCGCGCAGCCCCGGCCGGTCGAAGCTGATCCGGACGGGCGAGCCCAGCTCGAGCCACCGGTAGCCGGCGCTCTCCAGGCGCAGCTCCCGCAGCACGGCGCTGAGCAGATCCATGGCACCGCCCCTCAAGACGACCGGTGTGGTTCGCGAGACGCGCTCTCATGGATTGTCATCGACCCGGTTCCTAGCGTCGAGGCATGGAGGAGACGACACGTCAAGGCGCGGAGGAGACGACGCGTCAAGGCATGGACGAGACGACACGTCGAGGCATGCGGCGGACAACTGTGGTGACGGGAGACAGCGGCGGCATCGGGCAGGCGGTCGCCGCCGAGCTGACCCGGCGCGGGCACCGGGTGATCGGCGTCGCTCGCACCGGCGACGTACGAGCGGATCTCGCGCTGATGCGGGAGACGGCCCGGGCGGCGGACGAGATCCTCGCCCGCACCGACCGGGTGGACGGGGTGGTGCTGTGCGCGGGCGTGCTGTCCACGGTCGCGGAATGGACGGACGAGGGGTTCGAGCGGACCCTCGCCCTCAACTATCTGTCCCGGTTCCTGCTGGTGCAGCGGCTGTTGCCGGCGCTGAGCGAGGCGCCGGCGGGGCGGGTCGTGCTGGTGGCGAACGCCGGGAAGTACCGGGACAGCCTCGACCTGGGTGACCTGATGCTGCGCCGGGGCGGCGGGCGGGGGCTGAAGGTGTCCGGGCGTACGCAGTTCGCCAACGACCTGTTCGCCGTCGAGCTCGCCGAGCGGGTGCGCGGCAGCCGGATCGCGGTCAGCTGTGTCTACCCGGGTCCGGTGGCGACCGGGGTGTTCCGCAACGCCCGTGGCGTGTCCGGTCCGCTGCGCACGGCTGCGGTCGCGGTGCAGCGGCTCGGCGCCGCCGCACCGGCCGAGGGGGCGCGGACACCGGTGCACCTGGCCGACGATCCGGGCGCCACAGGCGGCTTCTACGGACCCCGGCTGCGACGGCGGACGATCCCCGGCCGGGTGCTTCGCCGGGATCGGCGCGCCGGGCTGTGGGCGGCGAGCGAGGGGCTGATCCAGTCCTTCGCGCGGCGCTGAGGCTGCCTGGCACACTGATGCTTGTGGCATTCACATTGACGATCGATTGCGGTGGCGGCGGGATCAAGGGGTCCGTGCTGGACGAGGCGGGGACCATGCGGGCGCAGCCCATCCGGGTGCCGACCCCGTACCCGCTGCCGCCCGACCTGTTCGTGAAGACGCTGGTGGAGCTCGGGGAGCGGCTGCCGCACGCGGACCGGGTCACCGTCGGGATGCCCGGCATGCTGCGGCACGGCGTCGTCGTGAAGACCCCGCACTACGTGACCCGGCTCGGCCCCCGCACGAAGATCGATCCGGAGCTGGTCGAGGCCTGGGGCGGCTACGACGCCCGGACCGCGCTGGCCGAGGCCTTCGGGCTGCCGACGCTGGTGCTCAACGACGCCGAGGTGCACGGCGCCGGGGTCGTCGCGGGCACCGGCTGCGAGCTGGTGCTGACGCTGGGGACCGGCCTCGGGTGCGCGCTGTTCGACGGCGGCGCGCTGGCCCCGCACCTGGAGATGTCGCAGGCGCCGGTGCGGTGGGGCATGAGCTACGACACGTACATCGGGGAGCACGAGCGGCGCCGCCTCGGTGACGCCCTCTGGTCCCGGCGGGTCCGCAACGTCGTCGAGGGGCTGCGGCCGGTGTTCCTGTGGGACCGGCTCTATCTGGGTGGCGGCAACTCGCGGCTCATCACGGCGGCGCAGCTGGCCCGGATGGGCGACGAAGTCGTCGTGGTGCCCAACACCGCCGGTATCGTGGGCGGCGTGCGAGCCTGGACCCTGAACGCGCGCTGATGCCGCCCGCCCCGGCCGCGCTGCTCCTCGACTTCGGCGGCGTCCTCGCGGAGGGCGCCGGCCCGTTCGACCCCGCGCCACCCGAGCTGGTCCTGCGCCTCTACAACCTCACCGGCGGGGTGCTGACCCCCGGGGAGATCAGCCGGGCGCTGGCCGAGGGGGAGGCGGGCTACCGGGCGTGGCGCGACGAGGACCAGCCGTTCGAGCTGGGGCACGAGGAGATCTGGGGGCGCTTCGTCACGGCCGGGTGGCCCGGTCCGGCCCGCGAGGCCGTGCGCGCGCAGGCCGCCCGGCTCAGCCACGACTGGGCGTACAGGCCGTCGTGGGCCCTGCGTCCCGGTATCCCGGAGGCGTTGCGCGCGGCGCGGGCGGCCGGCCTGCCGATGGCCGTGGTGAGCAACACGCTCAGCGGCTCCGCGCACCGCGCGTTCCTCGCCAAGGCGGGGGTGGGCGCGCTGTTCGCGGCGCAGATCTACAGCGACGAGGCCGGCGTCCGCAAGCCGAACCCGGAGATGATCTGGCGGGCGACCCGCGAGCTGGGCGTGCCGACCGAGCAGTGCTGGCACGTCGGCGACAGCTACCAGCGCGACGTCGTCTGCGCCCGCCGCGCCGACACCGCCGCCGTGATCCTGATGCGCTCGAGCCGCACGGCCCGCGAGGACCCGGACGCCTGGCCGCAGCCCGACGCCGTGGTCGACGACGGCTTCGGCCTGCGCGACCTGCTGCCCATCTGACGAAGCCGGCGCGACCTGCTGCCCATCTGACGAATCCGACGAAGCCCGCGCGACCTGCTGGCCTCTACGGCAGATTCCCCAGCACCACGCGCTCCGAGGTCAGCAGATAGTCGCGCAGCTCGTCGGCCGCGCGCTGCGCCTCGCCGGCCTCGTAGCTCGCGGTGATCGCGGCGTTCATCGCCACGAACGGCCGGTGCAGCGCCGACGGGTCCGGCGCCGAGGCGAAGGCCAGCCGCAGCTCGGCGGTCAGCTGCCGCATCCACGCGTCCAGCCGCGGGCTGCCGGCCAGGGCGACGATCTGCTCGTGGAAGTGCATGTTCGCGGTGCCGACCCCGCGCCAGTCGCCGGCCGCCGCGGCCCGCTCGGCCTCCGTGACGGCGGCTCGCAGGCCCTCCGCGCGCGGCGGATCGGTGGGGGCCTGGGCGAGCGCGGAGCATTCGAGCAGCGCCCGTACGCGATAGATGTCCGCGATCTGCGCCGGGCTGAGCGTGGCCACGAACACCCCCCGGTGTGGCTGCCGCACGAGCAGCCCCTCCTCGATCAGCGTGGAGAACGCCTCGCGCAGCGTGTTGCGGGACACCTCGAGCGGCCCGGTCAGGGCGGTCTCCGAGAGCCGGGTGCCCGGCGCCAGCTCGCCGTTGATCATCTGGGTGCGCAGCCTCGCCACGGCGCGCGCGGCCGACCCGGGTTCGTGCTCCACGCTCGTCACGGGCTCAGTCAACCAGCCGGGCCCTCCGGAACCGGACGCGGGCTCCGGGCCGGACCTGCGCCGCCAGGTCCGCGGCGGCGGGGGTGAGCACGGCGACGACCGGATAGCCGCCGGTCACCGGATGGTCGGCCTGGAAGACGATCGGCTGGCCGCTCGGCGGGATCTGCACCGCGCCGCGGACCACGCCCTCGCTCGGCAGCTCGTCGGTGCGCGCGCGTTCCAGGGCCGGCCCCTCCAGGCGCAGCCCGACCGAGTCGCTGGCCGGGGAGGCGACATAAGCGGCGCTGAACAGGGTCTGCACGGCGGCGGCGGTGAACCAGTCGTCGCGCGGGCCGAGATCGACTTCCAGCGTGACATCGCCCGGCAGGCCGGCGTGGACAGAGAGCGGCAAATCCGATTGGTCCGGCGGTAGCAGCCGCACGGAAGAGCCCAGAGCCGGTCCGATCCCCGCCAGCCGATCCTTCGACCGCGAGCCGAGCACGAGGGGCACGTCGAAGCCGCCCCGCACGGCGAAATAGCTGCGCAACCCCTGCCGCGGCTGGGAGACGGCCACGACCGCCCCGGCCGGCACAAGGACGACCTGCTCCACATCGCCAGGGCGACCGTCGACGGTCAGGACAGCGTCGGTGCCGGTCAGCACGGCGAGCACCGGCCCGTCGAAGGTGACGCGCAACCCACCGAGCGTGCACTCCAGGATGGCGGCCCCCGGCGGGTTCCCGACCAGGGCGTTGGCTCGCCGGTACGCCCCCCGGTCCACCGCTCCGGACGGCGGCACGCCCTGATGCGCGTGCCCCGGCCGCCCCGCGTCCTTGAACACGGTCAGCGGCCCGGGCCGCAGCACCGTCATGACCGTCACGCGGGCACCGCCTTGAAGATCACCCGGGCGCCGGGCACGAGCAGCGCCGGCTCGGCCCGGTCCAGGTCCCACATCGTCGCCGAGGTGCTGCCGATGAGCTGCCACCCGCCCGGGCTGTCGTGCGGGTAGACCCCGGAGAACCGCCCGGCCAGCCCGACCGAGCCGGCGGGGATGCGGGTGCGGGGGGACGTACGCCGGGGCACGTCGAAGTCCCCTCCCGTCAGATAGCCGAAGCCCGGGGCGAAACCGCCGAACGCCACGGTCCACGCGGCGCCGGTGTGCCGGGCGATGACGTCCGCCGGCGAGATCCCGAGGTGGCCGGCCACATCGGCGAGGTCCGGCCCGTCGTACACCACCGGGATCTCGACCACGGCGCCCTGCCGAGGGTCCGCGCTTCCCACGGAGAGGGCCGAGACCGCGACCCGGATCTCCCGCGGGCTGGTGACCGACGGGTCGAGCCGGATCAGCACGGTCCGCGCGGCCGGCACCAGATCGACGACCCCCGGCAGCGAAGCCTCCCGCAGCGCGGCGTAGAGGGCGAGGGCCGCGTCGAGATCGTCGACCTCGGCGAGCACGGCCTCCCGCCCGCACCTCAGGAAACGCGTCATGGCACGTCGGTCACGAACATGTGCCCCGGCGCGTGCGTGATCGCGAAGGGCACGCCGGACGCCATGACGGCCGCCTGGGGCGTCACCCCGCACGCCCAGAAGACGGGCACCTCGCCCGGCCGGATCTCCACCGGGTCCCCGAAGTCGGGCCGGTCCAGGTCCGCGACGCCCAGCCCGGCCGGATCGCCGACGTGCACCGGGGCGCCGTGGACCTCGGGGAACCGGCCGCTGATCGTGACGGCGTCCGCCACCCGGTCCGCCGGGATCGGCCGCATCGACACGACCAGCTCGCCGTGCAGGCGCCCGGCGGGCCGGCACTGCCGCGCGGTCCGGTACATCGGGACGTTGCTGCCCGCCGTGATGTGCCGCACGTCGATGCCGGCCTCGACCAGCGCCGCCTCGAAGCTGAAGCTGCACCCGATCAGGAACGCCACCATGTCGTCCCGCCACGCCGCGGTGGCGTCGGGCACCTCCTCGACCAGCTCGCCGTCCCGCCACACCCGGTAGAGCGGCAGGTCGGTGCGCAGATCCGCCCCCGCGGCGAGGACGGTCGTCACCGAGCCCGCGTCGGAGACGTCGAGCACCGGGCACGGCTTGGGGTTGCGCTGGGCGTAGAGCAGCATGTCCCAGGCCCAGTCGCGCGGCACGGCGATGAGGTTGGCCTGCGCGAATCCCGGCGCCAGCCCGGCCGTCGGCCGGACCAGCCCGGCGCGGAACTGCTTGCGTAGTGCCTCGTTCACGGCGTCACCCCCGCAAAGGCATTCACCTGTACGCCCGCGGCCGCGAGCGCTTCGGACACGGCTCGAGCCATCTCCACCGCTCCGGGCGAGTCCCCGTGCACGCAGATCGAGTCGGCCTCGACCTTGACGACCGTGCCGTCCACGGCGACGAGCGTGCGCTCGGTCGCCAGTCGCACCATCCGCTCGGCCACCTCGGCCGGGTCGTGCAACAGAGCACCGGCCTCCCGCCGGGACACCAGTGTGCCGTCGGCGTGGTAGCCGCGGTCGGCGAAGGCCTCGCGTACCGTCCGCAGCCCCGCCTCCTCGGCCAGGTGCAGGAACGCCGAGCCGGGCAGCCCGAGCACCGGCAGGTCCGGGTCGTAGCGCCGGACCGCGTCGACCACGGCGGCGGCCTGCTGCTCGTGGTGGACGATCGTGTTGTAGAGCGCGCCGTGCGGCTTCACGTAGAGCACCCGGTCGCCGGCCGCGCGCGCCAGCCCGTCCAGCGCGCCGATCTGGTAGATGATCTCGGCGACCAGGTCGGGCGTCTCGTAGTCGATGAACCGGCGGCCGAAGCCGGGCAGGTCGCGATAGCCCACCTGGGCGCCGATGACGACGCCTCGCTCGATCGCGCGTTCGCAGGTGGCCAGCAGCGTGCGCGGGTCGCCGGCGTGGAAGCCGCAGGCCACGTTGGCGCTGCTGACGATGTCGAGCATCGCGGCGTCGTCGCCGAGGCGCCAGGTGCCGAAGCCCTCGCCGAGGTCGCTGTTGAGGTCCATGGGGTCACCCCGCCAGGTAGTCGAAGATCGTGCGGGCGGAGACGACCCCCATGTACCAGGTCAGGGCCGCCACCACGGCGCCCAGCACCAGCAGCCACACGGGATAACGGTAACCGCGCAGGAGCTCGCGCCGGCGCCACGCCGCGTACAGGAGGATGGTGAAGCCGATCGGCAGGATCAGGCCGTTGAAGCCGCCCGCGAAGACCAGCAGCGCCGCCGGCGCGGTGCCGAGCAGCAGGTAGATGACGGTGCTGACCGCGATGAACGCCACCGTGGCCCAGGAGCGCACGCGCGGCTCGGCGAAGCGGGCGGAGAAGGCGTCGAAGAACGACACCGACGTGTACGCCGCCCCGACCACCGACGTGATCGCGGCCGCCCAGAGCACGACGCCGAACGCGCGCTGGCCGAACTCGCCGGCCGCCGACTCGAAGGCCTGCGCGGTGGCGTTGCCCTTCGTGTCGAGCACGACGCCCCCGGCCACCACGCCGAGGATCGCGAGGAAGAGCAGGTAGCGCATGAGTCCCGTGACGGCGATCCCGCTGAGGGCACCCCGGGTGACCTCGCGGACGTGTTCGGGACCGGTGGTGCCCGAGTCGAGCAGCCGGTGCGCGCCGGAGTAGGTGATGTAGCCGCCGACCGTCCCGCCGATGATCGTGGTGATCGCGGCGAAGTCGATGTCCTCCGGCACCACGGTCTGCTTGAGCGCGTCCCCGACCGGCGGGCCGGAGACGATCGCCACGTAAAGCGTCAGGGCGATCATGAGCAGGCCGAGCACGATCAGCAGCCGGTCCATCGCCATCCCGGCGCGCTTGACGGCGAAGATCGCGATGCCGAGCAGGGCACTGATCAGGCCGCCCAGCTTGGGGTCGAGGCCGAGCGCGGCGTTGAGGCCGAGCCCCGACCCGGCCACGTTGCCGATGTTGAAGATCAGGCCGCCCAGGACGACCAGGGCGGCGAGCAGGTGGCCGGCGCCGGGGACGACGGCGTTGGCGATCTCGTGGGCGCGCTTGCCGCTGATCGAGACCACCCGCCAGATGTTCATCTGGACGACGAAGTCGACGAGGATCGACATGAGGATGCCGAACGCGAACGCGGCGCCCAGGCGGGCGGTGAAGGTCGTGGTCTGGGTGATGAAGCCGGGGCCGATGGCGCTGGTGGCCATCAGGAAGATCGCCCCGACGAGGGCGGTGCGGCGGGTCCGGGCGGTGGTCGTGGGGTTCGTGGCTTCCGTCGTCATGAGCCTGTCCTCTGATCGGTGCAGCTCGATGAGGCCTTTCGCCTGACGGTAGGGATTGTTCAACAATCCGGCAAGAGTTGTTCAACAATCAGTATGTTAAAACTTGCCACACGCTCGTCCGCCGCATCGGCACGCTCTCCAGCGCCTCGATCACCGGCACGTCGTAGGCGGCCCGGAACACCAGGCCCTCGGCCGGCAGATAGGCCCGCCCCGGATCGCCGACCAGCACCAGCGCGCCCCGGGAGGCGGCCGCGCGCAGGAAGGGCAGCACGAGCGAGGCCATCTCCCGGCTGTAGAAGACGTCACCCGCGAGGATGACGCCCGCGTCGGCGTACCCCTCGGTCAGCAGGTCTCCCTCGACCAGCGCGACCCGCACGCCGTTGGCCGCGGCGTTGGCCTCCGCCGCGGCGAGCGAGAACGGGTCGATGTCGTTGGCCACCACCGAGCGCGCCCCCGCCCTGGCGGCCGCGACAGCCACCAGGCCCGACCCGGTCGCGAGGTCGAGGACGTCCCGGCCGGCGACCAGGTCGGGCAGGTCCAGCACGTGCCGGGCCAGCGCCTGCCCGCCCGCCCACGCGAACGCCCAGAACGGCGGCGGCTGCTCGGCGCCCCCGGCCTCGGTGCGCTCCCAGAGCTCGATCGGCTCGTCGGCCTGGTGCAGCACCAGCTCGGGCAGGAAGGGGACGGGGGCCAGCCGGGTGTTCTCCCGGACGAAGTCAGCAGTCGTCGACACAGGGTGATTCTGCTCAGCTGCCGAACCGGGCACCCGATCAGGTCTGTGTCACCCGCCCGGCCGATTCGCGAAGGAGCAGCATGCCGACACGGCTCACCGCCGCCGTCTTCGGCGGCTGGATGCTGCTGCTCGGCGCGGTCTTCACCTTCGTGGACGCCGCGCGGGGGCCGGTCCGGCTGCTCGCGGGCGCTTCCACGGTAGCCGTGATTCTGCTCGCTGTCCGGACGTTGAACCCGGAACGCCGGACGCCCTGGAACCTGCTCGCGGCCGCGGCCGGCGTCTCGGCGGTCGGCGCCGTGATGCTCACCGGCGGCGAGGGGCTGCTGCGCACGGCCGGCATCATCTTGCTGCTCGGCGTCTACCCGCTGCTCGCCGCCGTCCTGGTCATGTTCGTCCGCTACCGCACCGGCGGGCGCCCCGACCGTGGCGGCCTGCTCGACGCCCTCACCCTGACCTCCGGCGTGGCGCTGCTGATCTGGGCGTTCGTCCTCGGCCCCCACGTACGCGACCCCGGCCTGCACACCGTCGACCGCGTGCTCGCGGTGCTCTTCCCGATCGGCGACCTGCTGTGCCTTGCCGCGCTCACCCGGCTCCTGCTCGTCACCGGCCGCCGCCTGCCGTCCGCGGCCCTGCTGACCCTGGGCACGCTCGCCCTGCTCGGCACCGACATCGTCACCGCCACCTCGTTCGGCGACCACGCCGCCCTGGTGGCGGCGTTCGGCCGGATCCCCTTCCTCGCCGCCGCCGGCCTCGCGGCACTGCACCCGTCGATGATCGAGCTGACCCGCGGCGGACTCGCGACCAACGGTGACCTGGGCCGCATCCGGCTCGTCCCGCTGGCCCTCGTGTCGCTGATCGCCCCGGTCGTGCTCGTCATGCAGGTGGCCGCCGACGGCACCGTGGCCGACCTGGTGGTCAACGCCGCCCTCAACGTGGCCACGTTCCTGCTCGTGCTGGCCCGGATGGCGGGCGTCATGGCGAGCCACCGGCAGGCCGTCGCCCGCGAGCGGGGACTGCGCGAGGCCGCCGCGGCGCTCGTCTCGGTCGCCGACGCCGACGAGGTCGGTGAGGCGGTGCGCCGGGCGCTGGCCCAGCTGCTGCCCGCGGACACGCCGCACCAGGTCGTGCTCGCGCTGTCGTACGCCGCCCCGGGCGCCTCGGCCGCCCCGGAGACCGCGCACCAGATGGACCTCGACCGGGCGGCCGGGACCGCGGCGCGGCTGGTGTCCGTACGGGAACTGGACTGGGCAGTGGCCACCCGCATGTCGCAGTTCCCCGCGGTGCTGCGCTGCCCGCTCGTGCTCTCCGACCGGCCCGCCGGCGACCCGCTCGTCGGCGTGCTGCACGTCGGCGGCCCGCAGTGGGCACTCGCCGCGCTGCAGAGCGCCGTCGAGGTGCTCGCCACCCAGGTCGCCCTAGCCCTGGAGCGCATCGCGCTGAGCGAGGAGGTCATCCGCCGCAACAGTGAGGCCTACTTCCGCACCCTGGTCCTCAACACGTCCGACGTGATCCTCATCGTCGACGACCACAACCGCATCCGGTACGCGAGCCCCTCCGCCGGCCACGTGCTCGGCGGCGACCCCGTCGGCGTGCTGCTGCCCGAGCTCGTGCACCCCGGCGACCGCCGGCGCCTCGACGAGGTGCTCGGGGCGGTGCGCTCCGGCGACGTGGTGGCCGAGGGAGTGGACTTCCGGGCGGTGGGCCGGCGGCGTACGGAGGTCATGCTCGAACTGCACGGCCGCGACCTGCGCGCCGACCCGACCGTCGCCGGGCTGGTCATCACCCTGCGCGACGTGACCGAGCGCGCCCGCCTCGAGCGCGAGCTCACCCACCAGGCGTTCCACGACTCGCTGACCGGCCTCGCCAACCGCGTCCTCTTCACCGACCGGCTCACCCACGCCCTCGCCCGCGGCGCCCGCGACGGCTCGGTGGTCGGCGTGCTCTTCCTCGACCTCGACGACTTCAAGATCGTCAACGACACCCAGGGCCACGCGGTCGGCGACCTGCTCCTCAAGGCCGTCGCCGCCCGCCTCGCGGGGGCCCTGCGCGCCGACGACACCGCCGCCCGCCTCGGCGGCGACGAGTTCGCCGCCCTGGTCGAGAACGTCCAGGACCCCGGCGCCGTCGAGGAGACCGCCGCCCGCATCCTCGCCGCGCTCGCCGAGCCGATTCCCGTCGAGGGCGGCATGGCGCTCTTCGCCAACGCCAGCATCGGCATCACCACCACCCCCGAGGCCGACACCGCCGACGAGCTCCTGCGCCAGGCCGACCTGGCCCTCTACGTCGCCAAGGGCGCGGGCAAGAACCAGTGGCGCCGCTACCGCGCCGAGCTGCACACCGCCATGGTCGAGCGGCTGGAGCTGCGCTCGGCGCTCGAGCACTCCGTCAACGAGGGCCACTTCATCCTGCAGTACCAGCCCATCGTCAAGCTCAACAACGACGAGGTCGTCGGCTTCGAGGCGCTCGTGCGCTGGGCCCACCCGGTGCGCGGCGTCATCTCGCCCGACCAGTTCATCGAGGTCGCCGAGGAGAGCGGCCTCATCGTGCCGATGGGCCGCTGGGTCCTCGACCAGGCCCTGCACACCGTCGCCCAGTGGTGGCGCATCCTGCCCCGCGTCCGCCGCCCCTACGTGAGCGTCAACGTCTCGGTGCGCCAGTTCCGCCAGCCCGGCTTCGTCGACCAGGTGCGGCAGTCCCTGGAGTACGTCGGCATGCCCCCGCACGCGCTCATGCTGGAGATCACCGAGACCCTCCTCATGGGCGACGACGAACAGATCTGGACCGACCTGGCCCTCCTGCGCGAGCTGGGTGTCCGCATCGCCATCGACGACTTCGGCACGGGCTACAGCTCGCTGGGCTACCTCCGGCAGCGCCCGATCGACGTCCTCAAGATCGACAAGATGTTCATCGACGACATGGTCTCCGACAAGCAGCAGCTCGCCCTGGTCAGCGGCATCGTCTCGCTGGCGCAGTCGCTCGGCCTCACCGTGGTCGCCGAGGGCATCGAGCACGCCCGCCACCGCGGCATCCTGAGCCGCCTGGGCTGCCCGCTGGGCCAGGGCTACTACTACTCCCCGCCGCTGGGCGAGACCGAGGCCCTGTCCTGGCTCCGCAACCCCCGCGTCAGCGGCGAGGACTCCGAGGCCGCCTGAGAGCCGTCGTGGGCACCTCCGCCCGCGTCACTGGATCCAGATGCCCGAGACTGATCGCAAGGCGCCGGGCTAGTACGGATTGCCGCTCCCCGGCAGCCGCCCGCGCAGCACGCCGCCCAGGCGCCCGGGCTTGCCCGGGGCGGCGGACAGCGGCGGGCCGGCCGCGGAGCCGCGCTCGGCCATGCCGCGCACCAGCTCCTTCAGGGCGTGCACCGAGTCCGTCAGCGGCCGCCAGCCCAGCTCCGCCTTGATGCGGTCGCAGGACATCAGCGGCGCCTTGAGGCCGAGCTTGACCCAGCCCACGTCGACCGGTTGCAGCCGGAGCCGCCAGCTGACGTCCGCCGCCGTCTTCAGCAGGACACCGGCCACCGGGACCTCGTGGCCGTGGAAGGCCCGGGCGGCGACCGTCGGGTCGAGGACCGGGCCGGCGGCGACGTTGAAGGCGCCCCGGGCGTCGGAGGCGAGGGCCCGGGCGTACGCGTCGGCGACGTCGTCGGCGTGGACGGCCTGGACGCGGAGGGCCGGGTGGGACGGGATGAGCGGGATGCGGCCGTAGCGCAGCAGGCGGGCGGGCAGCAGCGGCCCAGCGAAGTAGCGGGCGATCTCCGTGCCGGCGTCGTGCTGGAAGATCAGGCCCGGGCGCAGGCGGACGACGCGGAGCGTGGGGTGGTCGGCCTCGACCCGGTCGAGCATGCTCTCGACCAGGGCCTTGTGCCGGCTGTACGAGGATCCGGGCACGCCGGTACGGGGGAACGACTCGGTCACGTAGGCGTGCTTGGGCCCCGGGG
>NZ_JAUQWH010000107.1 GCF_030757795.1 Actinoplanes oryzae | reverse complement strand
CCTCGAACTCCTCACCGATCGCGGCGACCCGCTCCGACGACCGCGCGCTGAGCCCTTGCCGTCGATCGGCCTCGTCGACCACGGCGCTGTGCTCCGTGCCGGCCTGCTCGCGCACCGCCTCGAGATAGGCGTCCTCGGACGCCGCCCGCGCTTCGCCTGCCGCCCGGTACGCGGCGACGCCGGGGTGGTCCTCGGCCAGGCCCAACATGACGGCGATCAGCCCGGACAGCAGCAAAATGGCCGTGAACAGCGCGGTGACCGTCCACGGGTTGATACCCAGAGCCTCCGCGCCACCGACATTCTGGTTGGTCTCCGGGTCGATCTGCGGCGTCAGCAGAGCCTTCTGCCGCAGGTATCCCAGCAGCACCGCGGCGAAGGCCCAGGTCACCAGCACAGCCGGCACGAGGAACATCAGAATCCGCTCGTACGGCAAGGTGTGCCGCTTACGCCACCACACGCCGCTCAGGTGCGGCGCGACGATCATCCCGAACGCCACAGGCAGCGTGAACGACCACAGCAGCAGCTCGGAACGAGCGTGGAAGTACCGGAAGATCTCCAGGTAGATCGGCACCTCGACGGCGCAGAGGGCGACCATGATGGCCAGCTTCAGCCAGCGTGGCATCGGCGGCGCCAGGTGTCCGCCGGCCGGGCCCATCCAGCCCACGGTGCTCGGCCGTTCGTCCACCGGCTCCTCGGCGGCGGCGTCGCCGCCGCGCGGGGTCTCCCACTCCGTGTCGTCGGCCCAGTCGCGGCGCACCACCGGGCCGCGGACGCCGGCCAGCACGTCCAGGCCGGCCAGTGTCTTGTCCTCCTGCTGCCGTGCCTTGTCACGCCGGCGCCGCAGCACGTCGACCAGCTCGGCGGTGTAGCGGCGGGCGACGTTCTCGCCGCGGCGCTGGGACTGGTTCTCCGGCACGATCGCGGACGCCGCAGCGGCCGTGCTCTCCTTCTCCTGCGCCACTGCCTGCCGCCGCCGGTGCTCGAGCTCCCGCAGGTACGGCAGCCGACCGGCGTCGGCGAAGGACCACTCGTCGTACTGGCCCTCATGGGCAGCCCGCCAGCCGGCCCGGGTGGCCTCGCCCCGCACGCCGGGCGGTATCTCACCCGGGTACGGCGGCACCGGCCCGCGTCGCGAATCTCGGTCAGCGTTCAAAATTCACCTCCGGGTTGCCCACCTGCGCGCTGCTCAACAACTGGGTCCAGAAGGCGCGGACCTGCTGGGCCTTCTCGCTGGACGGCAGGGTCACACCGCAGTCGGTGATCGTGACCCGGGCCCCGGTGAGACGCGGTGCGCTCGCGGCCCGCCGCTGCACCGCCCTGGTGATAGCGGCGGGGTTCGTCAGATCGGTCTTGTACAGGCTCCACTGCGGAGTGTTCTGCAGCATGTCGCTGATGATCAGGATCTGGTACGTCCCGGAGCCCTCGGGCTTCTGCTGCGCCGCACGCCCGAGCCCCCCGAGCACGTCGGAGTACGGCTTTTGCTTGGCGCAGGCCAGCATCTCCTGCGCCTTCTGCAGAGCCAGCTTGCGCCGGCCGGCCCGGACGGTCTCGGGGTCGCTGTTGCCGCCGAGGTCCGGGTCGATGTCGACCGCGTTGATGAAGCAGGTGGATGCCAGCGGGGCGCTGTCGATCGGCACGAACCCCACTGTCCCGCACTCGTTGTCGAGCAGGAACGAGTTGAAGGTGTCGTTGAGGCGTTTCCCCGCGTCGAAGGCCGCGCCCGAACCGGAGCCATCGACGAGCACGGTGCACGGTGCGGTCAGCTTGTCGTCCTTGCAACCGGTCACTGTGGTGCCGGCGAAGATCAGGGCCGCGCTGCCGGCGAGCAGGCGGCGAAAACGATGGATCATCAGTGGGCTCCCGTCGGGGACAGCACGTGCTTGATGATGTCGAGGGCGCGCGGCAGGTTCCCGTAGTCGTACAGCTCGGTGAAAGAGCCGGTCCGCAGCGACTCACGCAGGAGCTCGACCGGGTTGATGTGGCGAAGGTCGGCAACCACCTTGAGCGGCTGCCAAGAGTTCAGGTCGAGGACGCGGACCAGATCGTCGCCCGGGAGGCCGATCCGGACACCGCCCGGAGTCACCTCTCCCCTGCGTGCGGCCTCCCGCTGCGCCGCGGCGAAACCGCGGACGATGGGGTGTGTACGCAGGACGGCGGACCAGTAGATCTCGATCAACCGGTTGCGATGCTCCGCGTCGGCCTCGATGTGCAGCCGCTCGGCGTTGACGAGGGACGACCAGAGGCCCAGCGCTTCCTTGAGCCGCGGCAGGTGGGTCGTGTCGCGGTCCCCCTTGTCGTAGGCGTGAACGAGTACGCAGGACCGCAGCGAGATCTCGTTGAGCAGAGCCCGGTTCCGGTCCATCAGGTCATGCAGGCGCTGCTTGCCGAATTCCTCGGCACCGTGGCATTCGCCACGGAGGAACGGGGAGGTCGCCGGCGCGCTCCCGCCGTGCTCGTCCGCTGATGACGGGTACGGGATGCCGCGCCGCCCGTCCGCCGACCCGGCACCGCGGGCACGCCGGGCGTCCGCGCGGCCGACCTGCCTTGCCGGCACAGCGATATCGCCCGGTGCACGACGGCCAAAATGCATCTTCTTCGACACGGTCACTCCTTGCCTGCTTCCGCGAGGCGCGGCTCGATAAAAAAGTGTTGCACGCCTTTGGCCGGTTAGCAAAATGCTATTTAAAAAGGGCCCTGAGCTGCCCATACACCTCACTCCGGCAATTCCGGAGAATCTCCGGAACGCCGCCGTTCCGCGAACTCCGGCCCATCCGCGGAACGACCGAATTCCCGAGTTCAGCGCCGATTCCCGGAATTGCCGAACGGTGAGCCGTCCGATAAGAATGGGACGCACGCCGCGACTTCGGGAAAGGATGGACACTGATGCAGCCCGACCGTACGGTGCTTGATCCCGGAGCGCGGCATCTGGTACCGGTGACGGTCCGCGATCCGGGCGTGCCGGGTCCGATCCCGCACCGGCCGGAGGGTGGCGGCTGGCAGCTCCCCCGGCAGTTCGAGAACCGCTTCCCGATCGAGGGTGGGCCGCTGGCCCAGCACGGCGGCGAGGCGGTCGCGGTCTACCGCCTGCGGAACCGGCGCATCCTGAAGATCTACGAGGAAGGCGCCGGTCCCGCCGCCGACGTGTGGCGTGCCTGGCACGACATCGACTCCGAGCACGTCGTCCGGCTGGTCGAGTTCGGCCACCTGGCCGGCCACGCCTGGGAGGTGACCCGGTTCGCGGGCCGCCGAACGCTGCGGGACCTGATCGCCGACCACCCGGACGGGCTCGACCCGGTCCTGGCCCGCACTCTCATCGCTCAGCTCGCCGAGGCACTGCGTGCGCTCGGCACCGCCCGGGTGGTGCACCGTGACCTCAAGCCGGGCAACGTGCTGCTGGACGAGAGCAAGCCCGGTGCGCCTCGACTGCAGCTGATCGACTTCGGCGTCAGCGCGTTCCTCGACCTGCCGCTGATCGAGACCACCAACAACGGCTGCACCGTACGCTACGCCGCGCCCGAGATGCTGGTCCGATCGGCGAGCGCCAAGTCCGACTACTGGTCGCTCGGGATGATTGCCGCGGAGCTGGCCACCGGCCGTCACCCGCTCGACGATCTCGTCGACGACAGGGCCGTGCGCATCCAGATCGTGCAGAACGCCATCCCGGTCGCGGAGACGATGGACCCCCGGATCCGGCGGCTCTGCCTGGGCCTGCTCGTCGGCAACCATCACGACCGGTGGGGCACGGACGAGGTAGGCCGGTGGCTGAGCGGCACGGATGTGCCCGAGGTGCCGGAGCAGCGCGCGCCCGCGGTGGACCGTCGGCGGTTGCGCTTCGCCGGGATGGAATTCCGGTCCCCCACGGCCTTGGCGATCGCCATGGTGCAGCAGTGGAGCCTGGCAGCGGAGCACTTCCGACCGGGCGGCACGGGATGGGACGACCTCGTCGACTGGACGACCCAGTTCGACGAGCCGAGCCATCCGTCCTTCGCCGACCGGGTCCATCCGCACGTCATGGACCCGGACCTGCCGGCCGAGGTCGCGCTGGCCCGGATGGTGGCCCGCCTCGATCCCGGCCTGCCACCGCAGTATCGCGGCGTGTCCCTGGCGCACGACGATCTCGTGGCGCTGGCCGAGGCGGCGGCCGGGGGCGGCCCGGGCGAGCACCGGGCCATCCTGACCGACCTGTGGAATTACTGCCTGCTTCCCGAGTTCGACGGCGCCCCGGGCGGCCGCGGCCTCGCCGCGCTGGACGTCCGGTGGCGGGCGAGCGAGCGGCGGTGGGCGGAGACCCGGCGAGCCATGATCGGCCGGCACGCCGAGCTCGAGCAGGTCCTCGCCCGCTGGGACGGACCCCAGCTGCGGGCCTGGCTGCTCTGGGCAGCTACCGATCCGGCCGGGTCGCAGGCGGCGATCGACCGCGAGCTGACAGCGGCGCAGCGAACGGTGCGGGCCCGGCTCGGCGGCGGACGGCTGGACTGGTTCGACGAGATCGTGGCGGCGGCCATCGACCCGACCGACCGGCTGGCGGCCCACGCGGCCGCCACGGCGGCGCTGGCCGAGGCGCAGCAGATGGCCGACGACGAAACCGAGCGGCGCCACGGCATCCAGGCCCGGCACCATGCGTGGCGGCGCCGGGAGGCATGGCGGCGACTGGACCGCCCGGTCGCTCTGGGCTGGGCCGCGGTCTCCGTCGCGAGCATCATGATCGCGCTGGTCGGCCTGGTCATGCTCGCCGACACCCTGCCGTTCGCCGGCGCGGGCGCGGTTCTCACCGCCTGGATCGTGGTGCTGGTGACCTGCTCGTGGCACGCCGTGATCGAGTTCTGGATGGCAGCCGAGATCGGTTCGCCCTACCACCCGGGCTATTCCCTGCTGCTGGACCTCGGCCGCCGCGGCCGGGTGATCGGCCGGCGCTTCCGCCGGCGCGGCGCCGCGGGCCTGATCGGGCTCATCGGCGTCTCCGCGGTGCTGGTGGCGGTGCTGCTCTGGGCGCCGTGGACCGTGCCGGCGGTGAGCGTACCGGTGCATCTCGGGTCGGCCTGGCGGCGCTTCAGCGCCTGGCAGACCGATCACCGGCGGCGGTACGACCGGGTGGTCGGCGGCACCGACCAGGTGACCGGCGACGACGTCCTTGTCCCCATGGGAGGAAACACACGATGAGTGGCGAGAAGGTGGTCGCGACCCAGGTCGCCGCCACGGTGGTCCCGGCGGCGGCACCCTCGATCGGCCTCGGCGCGGCCCTCGCGCCGGCGCTCACCGTGGCCGGGGTGGCGGTTGGCGCGGTGGTGGTGGCGGCCGGAGCCGTGGTGCTGACCCGGGCCGCGATGAGCGGGCTGGTGTGGCTCGGTGACCATCTCGAGGAGAGCTATCAGACGTGGGCCGCGCAGCAGGAGCAACTCGACGAGTGGGCGGGCACCTATGCCAAGGTGGTCGCGTGCAACGCCCGCCTGAGCCGAGTGCGCGGCCGGCTCGCCGACTCCGGCGGCGGTGACCTGCCCGGACCGATCAACCCGGCCGGACTGCCGCGGTACAAGGTGGACCAGATGTGCGCCGAGGTCGAGAGGCACGTCCGCCGGGTCGAGGCGACAATGGTGCAGCGGGCGACCGACGAGGCGATCCGGCGGATCCCGGCCGGGGCGCGTCCACCGGGGGCCGATCAGCTCGCCGAGCGCCTTCGTACCCGCATGGCCGACCACGCACGCCGCGGCGTATCACCGCCGCCGGCGTCGGTCACACCTGTCCGGCCCACCGCCGGAGGGAACAGCTTCACCCCGATGGTCGAGGCGATCATCGGCGGCCTCGACCCGGAGGCGACCACCGCGGAGTGCGCCGAAGTCCTTACCATCGCGGGCCGGGTCACCGGAGCCGGCGACATCACCACGGCCAAGATGCAGATGGACGCGCTCTATCTGACGGTCGGCCGGATCAACCGGTCGACCGCCACCCGCCGGGCCGACGCCGACCGGGCCGCCCGGTACCTGGCCGGACTGCGCCCCGATGTGAGCAGCCACGGCCTGATCAGCCCGGCCCGGCTCGCCCATCAGGCAGAGCTGCGGAGGTCTCTGGAGGAGGTCGTCGCCGGGCGCCGTGAGCTCGACGGCACGCTGGCCGGACGGGCCGAGGACGCGCTGGCCGAGCTGCGCGAGACGACCGAGCAGCTGCTGATCCGGGAGGCCTGGCGCGCCGCGCTGGCGGATCTCGGCTACGTCACCAGCGTCGAGGAGCAGCCGGCCGGTGCGGGGTTCGCCGCGATGACGGTCACCCGCGAGTCGTGGGCCGGCGCCGGTGCGCGCGTGGTGGTCGCGAAGGACGAGACCCGCGCGGTCTTCGCCGCCCCGGGCGACGAACAGCAACAACGCCAGTGGGCGAAGGACGTGATGGACATCAACCGCGCGGTCTTCGCTGAGCGCGGCGTGGTCCTGGGCGAGATCCACAGCACCGGGCTGAAGGAGCCGGCCGTCCGGAGCAAGGCGGCCGGCGGCACGAAGGCGGAGGAGCCACGGTTGCGCAAACCGATAGAAAGGAAGCTCGGCCGATGAGCATCGACCACATCCCGGTGCAGAACGGCACCCCCCAGGCCGCGCACACCGCGTGGCCGGCGTGGCTGCGGGAGTTCGAGAACACCCTGAGCGTGCATTCGCAGTACATCCTGCACGGCAATATCCGCGACCAGTACGTGGTCCGCACCGAGGGATACCTGTCCTCGATGACGTCGCTGCTGTGGCGAGCGTTGCGCGACGACGGGTACACGTGCCTGATCGCCTACGACCCGGTGGACGGGCTGCACGTGCTGCCGGCCCACGGCCCCGGCGCCGACCAGGCACGGATCACCGCACAACGCCTGCTGCCCTCGCTGTCCGCCAAGGACATGTCTCTCGACCAGCTCCGGAAGGCGATCACCGCGGTGGCGACCGCACCGAACGACCGGGTCGGGCTCGTCGTCGACTATGCCGCCCGGCTCACCCGCAGCCCGATCGACCCGACTGACGAGGAACGGAAGTTCTTCCTCGCCTGCGCCAAGCTGGCCGCCACCGCGACCCCGCCGCCGGGCGTCCCGCTCGCCGGGCGGCTCTACAATCCGATCGTCTGGCTGGTCGACTCCGAACGCGAGCTGCCGCCGTGGCTCACTGCCGGCAACGTGCAGATCCGTACGATCGGGGTGCCGCAGCCCAGCCTCGGTGACCGGATGCACGCCGCCGACCTCCTCACCCGCGACCTGCAGCGCACGTCGACCGATGGCCGTCCCGCGCACACCGTGGTCGAGACGTTCGCGGTGGAGTCCAGCGGTATGAGTCTGAAGGCCATGGCGGGCGTCACCCGGCTGGCCAAGGAGCGCGGCATCGCGTTCGAACAGCTGCCCGAAGCGGTGCAGACCTATCGGCTGGGCGTGGTGGAGAACCCATGGCGGCAGGACACGCTGCGCCGCCGCATCGCCGAGCATCAGAGCCTGCTCAGGGACCGGGTGAAGGGTCAACCCACGGCGGTCGCCACGACGCTGGACATCTTGAAGCGTGCCGCGATGGGTCTGTCCGGAGCGCATACCGGCCGGTCCACCAGCCGGCCGCGCGGAGTGCTCTTCTTCGCCGGGCCGACCGGGGTCGGGAAGACCGAGCTGGCCAAGTCGGTGGCCCAGCTGCTGTTCGGCGATGAGTCGGCGTGCCTGCGCTTCGACATGAGCGAGTTCTCCGCCGAGCACGCCGCGGACCGGCTGATCGGCGCACCGCCCGGCTATGTCGGCTACGAGGCGGGCGGCCAGCTCACCAACGCTCTGCGGGAGCAGCCGTTCCGGGTGATCCTGTTCGACGAGATCGAGAAGGCGCACCCGTCGGTGCTGGACAAGTTCCTGCAGATCCTGGAGGACGGCCGGCTCACCGACGGGCAGGGCATCACGACCTACTTCTCGGAGTCCGTCCTCATCTTCACGTCGAATCTGGGTGTCCTGCGCAAGGACAAGCAGACCGGTCAGGCGGAACAACTGATCGATCCGGGCACGGACTACCGCCGGGTGGTCGAGACCGTCAACGCGGCCATCAAGTGGCACTTCACCTCGGAGCTCGCCCGGCCTGAGCTGCTGAACCGGCTCGGTGACAACATCGTGGTCTTCGACTTCATCAACCGCGCGACGGCCGGGGACATCTTCCGGCTGCAGCTGGACAATGTGCTGCGCCGGCTACGGGAGGAACACCATGTGGACATCGAGCTGTCCGCGGAGACGGACCGGCACCTGCTGACCATGTGCACGACCAATCTGCACGACGGTGGGCGCGGCATCGGCAACAAGGTCGAGTCGCAGATCGTCAACCCGCTCGGCCGGTTGCTGTTCGACGAGCCGCAGCCGCCCGGCAGCCGGCTCATCCTCACCGGCGTCGATGCCGGTGACTTCCGGCTGGAGCGGCGGCGGTGACCGGTCCGGCGAGCACGACGTATCGCATCTGCAACGACTGTGGCCACCGAGCGGCCGATTCCGACACGGTCTGCCGTATCGACGGGGGCCGGCTCATCACGATGGACCCACCGCCCCCCTCGGCGGGTGAGCCGACCACCACCCGCAGCCTGCCGATGGACGAGCCACGCCCGCCGGTGAGCGCGGATCCGCCGGCGACGGTCACCTGTCGCGAATGCGGGGCGGCGGTCGAGGCGTCGGCCGACCGCTGCACCCGCTGCCTGGCCTCGCTCGCGCGGGCCACCATCGCGATGCGGATCATGTTCCAGCCGGACCAGTACGTGATCACCCTCCGCCGCGGCGAACGCACGGTGCTGGGCCGCGACCCCGAGCTCTCCCCGCACGCCGCCTATCTGAGCCGGTTCCCGAACGTCTCACGCCGGCACGCCAGCCTCTCGCTCGACAGTGACGGCCGGGCGTCGATCCGCGACGAGTACTCGACGAACTGGACGCTCCACCGGGCGGAGCGCCTCGTGCCGGGCCACGAGCGCGAACTCGGTGACGGCGACCGGATCAGGCTCGGCGCCGACCTCTCCGGGGAGGTCCGCCTCCTCGCCCACGAGCCGCCAGCCGGCCCGGACCCCACCAGGAGCGACCGATGACCGACTCCGCCCCGATCGATCCCGCCGCCCTGGACAAGGCCATCGCGCAGGCGTCCGCCGGGTACGACGACGCAGGCCGCGCCGACCGCGCGCCCGCCGCTCACAGGCTGGGCAGGCTGTTGCTGGTGCGGCACCTACGGCCGGGCGGCGACCGCGACATCGAGGACCGCGACCGGGCGATCCGGCTGTTCGAGGAGTCACTGACAGCCGGTGGGCTCGCCGCGGGCGAGTCCGAAGTCTCCCGTATCGGCCTCGGCCTGCTGCTGATGCTGCGCGTGATGCCCCTTCCCGAACTGCCCACGCAGCCGCCGTCGCTCGCCGCGCTGGGAGCCTTGACCGGCGTGCAGCCGGACACCGGACCGCAGGCCCGGACCGACCTGGCCGCGGCCGTCGCCCATCTGCGGTCGGTGGTCGAAGGGCCGACGCAGTATCCCGAGCTCGCCACCGTGTCACGCACCATGCTGACCTCGCTGCTCGTGATGCAGATGTCCATGAATGACGACCAGGTGTCCCCCACCGAGCTGATCGCGCTGCTCGGTGAGCTCACCACGACCATGACCGCCGCCGACCCGCTGCGCGACCCGGCCTCGTTGCTGCTGGGCGTGCTGGCCGACGACCTGTCCCCGGAGCATGTCAAAGACCTCGAGCGGATGGCCGTCGACCTGCCTCCCGGGGAGATCAAGGCGTTCGTGCGCCAACAGCTCGGCCTGTCGCACATTCGCCACGGCTCGCCGGACGAGCACGTCGATGCCGTTCGCCAGTTCACGCTGGCGCTGGACGACCTGGCACCCCACGATGACCTTTATCCGGAGGCACTTCGACGGCTGGCCGGCGCGGTGCTGACCGACGCCGCGCTGCGCGGTGATCCCGTCGCCGTCGACGGCGCGATCGACCTGGCCGACCGGGTACTTGCGCTGCCCGGCGATGATCCGGTCGTCCGGGGCAAGGACCTCTTTCTCCGGGCCATGGCGTGGACCCTGCGGGGGCACCGCGACGACACCGCCGACGATCTGCTGCTGGCGGCCCGGGACCTCCTGAGGGCGCTGGACGACGTCCCGGCCGCCGACCCGCTCGCGCCGAGCATCGTGGGCATGCTGGGTGCTCTGCTCAACGACCGGGGTCTGGCCGGGGGCGTGTTGGAGGACGGGGCCGCCGCGCGTGGCTGGATGCGCAAAGCCGCGCACATCGCCGACCTGCACCGGGAGACGGGCACCCTGCTCGGTGACATCTCGCCGATCGTTGCTCTGAACGCGCTCGGCCGCACCGCCACAGCCGTGCGGCACGGCACGCCGGAGGAACTCGCTGCGGCGACCGGCGAACTCCGCGATGCCCTGCGGGAGCTGCCGGCCGATTTCGCGTGGCGGTCCCGCATCGAAGCGGCACTCGGCCTGGCCGGCCTGGCGCAGGCGATGGCCGCCGGTGACCTGGACGGACTCCGGGCCGCAGCCGACCAGACCGCGGCGGCCGCGGCCGGCACCGCGGTGGAGCCGTCCGGCGAGCCGACACTGCGGGCCCTGGGGGGCGTAGCGCTGCTTGTCCGGGGTCTGCTCGACGACGACGAGGCAGCTCTGGCCGCCGCCGGGGAACGACTCGATGAGGCGGTCGGTGCGGAGGTGTTCGGGGCGGTCCAGCGAACCGGCGTGTACGCCACCCGGGCGCTCGCTCGGCTGGCCTTGCACGAGCGCTCCGAGCGGGCGGCGGATCTCGATGCCGCCATCGCCGACCTGGAGCACGCCCGGAGGCTGATCGGAGACCGGCCCGGCAGCGCGGTGGCCGGCACAGTGCTGCACCGGCTCGCCGACGCCTACGGGAAACGCGGGGAGGACGGCGATCTGGAGCGCGCCGTACGGACGGGGCTGGCCGGGCTGCGGGCTCGGGTCAGCGATGTGCTGCTGCAGAACGACGGCACCGATGCGCTGACCGTGGCCCGGGGCGCGGCGGAGGAGTCGTGCCAGGTGGCGCGCCGGTGCCTGGATCCGCGCGAGCCACGGCCGGAGTTGGCGGCGCAGGCGCTGGAGCTGGGCCGCGGGCTGGCGCTGCACGCGGCGATGTCCGCCGGGCGGGTGCCAGAGCTGCTCACCGCGGCTGGGCACGCCGATCTCGCCCAGGAGTGGACCGGGCATCCGCACGGGCGGGTCGCCGATTTCGGTGGGTTCACCCTTGGTGAGCTGACCGAGCTGGGACATCCGGTTCTGGGCGGGGAGGCGCCCTCGGACCTGCGTCGCCGGGTGCTGGTCGCCCTGGCCGGCACCGAGAACGCGCTGCTGGAGGCGCCGGACCCGGCAGCGGTCGGTGCCGCGGTTCGCGAGGTCGGCGCGGACGCACTGATTTACCTCGCCGCCGGGCTGATCGTGGTGATCCGGGCTGACGGGTCGGTGACCGCCGAGCATGTCGCCGGCCTGAGCGAGCCGCCGCCCACGGCGGCGGACGGCGGCTCGGCCGTGCTGCGGGAGGCGACGGCGACCGTGCCCCGACGCGCGCCCGGCGATCTCGGCCGGCTCTGCGAGTGGGCGTGGACCGCCGCTGTGGAGCCGCTGTTCACGCTGGTCTCGGCCTGGCGGCTGGACCATCCCGCTCGTCTGGTCCTGGTGCCGGTCGGTGCGCTCGGCGAGGTCCCGTGGCACGCCGCCCGTCGGCCGGCCACGGACGGACAGCGCTACGCCTGCGAAGAGGCGGTGTTCTCGTACGCCGCTTCGGCGCGGCAGCTGGTGGACGTCGCGGGCCGGCTGCCGATGCCGGTCGCCGCGGCGCCCGCCGTCCTGGCCGATCCCACCGGCGACCTGCCCTGGTCCGCCCAGGAGGTGGGGTATCTGCTGGCCGAGATCTATCCGGACGCCGCACAGGTGACCGGTACGGCCCGGGAGGTCCTGGCTCAGCTGCCCGGGACGGACCGTTTGGGCGCATCGATGCTGCACCTGAGCTGTCACGGCCGGGTCGGCGCCCGGCCCGGCGACTCCCGCCTGGAGCTGGCCGGCGAGTCGCTGCCGGTGTCGGTCATTCTCGGTCAGGCGTACGGGCGCAGGCCCGACGTGCCCGGCGGCCTCGTGGTGCTCGCCAGTTGCAAGAGCGACCTCACCCCCGACCTCACGGACGAGACTCTCACCCTGTCGACGGCGTTCCTGGCAGCCGGTGCGGTCGGCGTGGTCGGCTCCCGGTGGGCCGTCGACGACCGGGCCACCATGTATCTGATGATCATGTTCCACGTCTTCATGCTGGAGGAGCGCCTGTCACCGGCCGATGCGCTGCGAGCCGCACAACTGTGGATGCTTGATCCACAAAGGCCGGCACCGGGACTCGTACCGCACCTGCTCGATGACCTCGAAAACCCGAACGAGTTGTCGGACGTGGCGGCGTGGGCCGCATTCCGCCATCACGGGCGGTGATCCGGAATGATTACGCCGTTTCTCCAGTGCCCCCTCGAAAGTTTGTACACATTCCCTCTTTCGATGGGATCGACCGAGCGGGCCATGTGCCAAGGTGTCGGCATCGTTCCGGCTGGACGACGCCGATACCGGCACCTGTTCACACCAACCGAGGTGATCCTTGTCGTCCGTTCTGGAGGAGTTGCGCGAGACGGTCGCGGTCGTCTGGCGTCGTAATCTCTACGGCGCAGAGCCGTACGCGTCCCGGCACTGGACCACCAGAGACAGCTACTACCAGGCGGTTGACGGCCTGCTCGCCGCCACGCCGGGGAAGGCGCTGTCCTGGCAGGAGATCGTCGATGGTGCCGGTGGCTCTCGCACGACCTTCTTCGATCTCGCGAACACCCGCACTCGCCGGGCGCTGCGCGACGCGTACGCCGATACCACCGGCCCGGCCCGTGATCTCGTCGACCAGCTCAATCGCGAGAACAAGACCGAGTTGCTGGTCGACGAGACCAAAGTATGGAGCTTTTTCCCGCATCGCTCCGGCTGGATGCACCAGCTCGACAACATGGACGACCTGAGCCGGTCCATGATCGCGGAAAGTCTGGTCCGGGTCCTGCTCGATTGGGCCGGCCGCCAGCCGCACCTGGCCGCCGCCCACGACTTCGCGCCCCCGATCTGCGCCATCGAGGATCTCCTGATCGTCCGGCGTGACGAGCTCCTGACCCTGGACGCGGTGGCGCTGCTCCGCGAAGGGATCCGGCTGCGGATAACCCCACCTGGCTGCAGCATCGAGGGCGTCCTGCACGAATTACGCGCCCGCTACCGGCCGAAGCTGCGTTCGGTCCCGCCGCAGCAGGAGCTCGCCACCGCGATCGACCGGGTGATCCGGCACGTCGCGGATCCCTTCGAGCGACAGGAGGCGGTCGCCCTGCTACGCGAGGCGATCCGGGTCCTCGAGTTGACGGACCGGTGACCGTGCTTCCACGTATGGGAAACGACGGCGACCACGCCGGACGCATCAGCGGGCGGCTGCACACGTTGATCGGAGTCGGCGGCCGTCCCGAGGAATTCCGCACACTGCTGACCGAGGCGCGGAACAAATTGGGCGCCGACCACGGCATCACCCTCGACATCGAATACCGGTGGGAAATACAGCGCGACGAGTCCCGGTCGGCGCTCGAGTCGACAATCTCCTGGAACGAGCTGAGAGCCCGCGCCGACCGGGCGGAGCCATCCGATTCCCGCGTCGCCCAACGCATTCGCGAGCGATGCCTGCGCCAGACCCGGCGCTGCGGCCGCCCCGATGATCTCGATCAAGCCGTGGCGCTCTGCCGGGAGGAGGTCGAGCGCCGGCCCGACGGCCCGGCCCGGGCCGACCTCGCCTGGGCATTGCGCGACCGGGCCTGGTTCGGCGGGTACGCCGGACTGCCCGACCATGATCCGCGGACCGATCTCGACGAGGCGATCAAGCTCATCGACGCCGAGGTGGAACTGCGCCGCGCCGGTATCGACCAGGTGTCGACGATGACCGCCGAGCTGATCCGGGTCGAGGTCCTGCTCGCACGGGGCAGAACCGACCCGGCCGCGGCGGCGGAGGCGCTGGAGTCGGTGCTGCCGCTGGTCGACGCCGACGTGCTGCCCTCCGACAACCTGCCGCCGCCGAGGGTGCTGCACGCCGAGGCTCTCGCCTCGACCGGCGACTACGAGGACGCCGCCGGCTTGGCCCGCCGGGTCTATGCCATGTACGGCAACGCCCACCTCTTCGACCCGGCCCGGCCGATGCTGACCGCCGCCCGGTGCGTCGGCCGGTGGAGCCCGGACGAGGCGGTGAGGGCCGCCCAGGTGGCGTACCACCAGCGCTGCCAGACGTTCTCACCGGACAGTCACTACGCGCTGGAAGCCCAGGGCCTGCTGGACGACCTCCGCAGCAAGCCCGATGTGTAGGCTCCGGACGTGCCGCCCCCGCCGCGCCCCGCCCGAGGGTGGACTCCGGGAAGCCTGCTCGCCGCCCTCAGTCCGACCGCCGCCGGCGCCTTGCTCTCGCTCGGCCGGCCCCGGACCGTCGACAACGGCGATCTCATCCTCGTCGAGGGCGACGAGGGGACCAGGGTCGAGCTGATCACCGACGGTTACTGCAAGGTGTCCATGCTGACCGAGGACGGGCACAAGGTGCTGATGGCGGTGCGCGGCCCGGGCGACGTGGTGGGCGAGCTGGCCGCGCTGAGCGGGAACCGCCGGAGCGCCACCGTGCAGGCGAGCGGGCCCGTCTCGCTGATCACCATCGCCGGGCCGGCGTTCCAGCACTTCGTCGCCGACCACAGCGCCGCCGCGATCGAGGTGACCAGGGCGCTCGGCAAACGCCTGACCTGGTCCAACCGCCGGCGAGCGGACGCTGCCGCCTACTCCGCCGAGGTCCGGCTGGCCCGTCTGCTCACCGATCTCGCCGAGATCTGCGGGTGCCCGACACCCGACGGGATCGAACTCGGAGTGCCGCTCACCCAGGACGAGCTGGCCAGCATGATCGGTGCAGGGCTGCCGACCGTGCAACGCGCTCTCGCCGCCTTCCGTCGAGCGGGCCTGGTGGGCACCGGATACCGCCGGATCGTCATCGTCGACCCCGAGGCTCTGGTCCGGACCCGCAGCTGACGTCGGCGGCCGCTTCCGGCCTTCGTGGACCGGCCTTCAGCTGCTCGGACCCGAGCTGACCCGCACCCGGCGGTCGCCCCCGTCACCGGCCGATGTGCAGGAAGGACGCCCAGAGACTCGGATTGTGCGGGAACCGACGCCGCTGCGCGTGCACCGTCTCGTGCAAGGCCACAGCCGACGCCCCGGCGTCCAGCCGTCCACCCACCAGGATGCGGCGGTAGATCCCGGCACCGACTTCGGCGGCCCGACGGTCCGGCACCGACCACAGGGTGCCCACCACACGCCGGTAGCCGATGTGGTGCAGGGCGGCAGCAACGGTCAAGGCTTCGTCCAGCAGCCGTACGCCGCCGGCCGCCGTTCGGCACGCGGACAGGAATGCGAAGTCGCCGCGCAGCGCCGGCGCCCCGGCCCGCAGGTCCGCGACGGTGAGGAAGCCGTCGTGCAGGGCCAGTCCGCTGCGGCTGGGATCGCGGACGTCCTGCAGCCCGTGACAGCTGAAGTGCGCGACCCGATGGTCGGCGACCCGCGCGGCGACGGCCGCCCGGGTGGCTTGTTCGCCGTCGAGTTCGGTGAGCCGGCCACCGGTCAGCTCCCGCAAGGTGTCCCGTTCGCGGACGGCGTTCGGCAGCGGCACCATCCCGGGTGTGTCCCGCTGGATCACGGCGAGAATCTTGTCGGCCGGAACGCCGGTCTCCGGCCCGTCCGACTCGGCGAGGGCCCGCACGGTCGGCGTGTAGGACGAGACCACCCGGTCCATGGCGGACTCCCGGCCGTCCGGGGTCGTCGCGGCGTGCAGCGGCAGCAGGGTGAGCGGGCCGGTGGGGCACCACCAGACGCGGTGGCCGGGCCCCGGGCGGATCTCGGCGAGCACCGGCGCCACCACTGCCGTCCAGAGCCAGGCCAGCATGCCGGTGATCGCGGTGTCGTAGGCGGCCGGCTCTCCCCCTCCGTCGGCAGTCTCGTGGGCGCGTACCAGGTCGTTGGTTCGGTCGTAGGCGTCGTCGAAAGTCAGGTCCGGGAGTCGGACGACCCGTACCCCGGCCGGGCTGACCAGCAGCGCGTCGCAGCGGCGCCGGCTGACCGTGACGATCACCGTGGTGCCGTCCGGCAGCCGCTCCCGAAGCTGCTCGAACGACGGCAGCCGGAGAAACCCAGCCAGCCCCGGCAGCCGGCGCGCCTCGGCCACCGCCGACTCCCACTGCTGCGCCGCGGCCATCCGCCGGTCCCCCGACGCCCGTTCACCGGTCACCGTCGTCGGTGCGCCGTCGAGGATTTCGCGCGACTCCTGCAGCCGAGTCGCCAGCTCGGGCGACACGGCGGCCACCGCGGACAGGTCGTTGCGGGTAGCAAGCCACTGCCCCCACAGCACGGCCCGCCCGGCCTCGACAAGTTCCACCGCCTCGGCGGGCCGACCGGCCTCGATTGCGGCGGCCGCCGCCTCGTCGGCCAGGCCGGCGCCGGCGATCAGCAGACTCTCCCGCTCGGCCGCCGGCAGGCCCGGCCAGGCGACCAGGGGCAACAGATCAACAGCCATCCGGTACGCCCGGAGCGCACCGGAACCGCCGGCATGCAGATCCGTCTCGAGGCCGGCCCAGGCGCGAGCCGCGTCCAGGCGCGAGCCGCGTCCAGGCGAACCTGCGCGGGCGCGACCGCCGACTCCGCGGCCTCCCGGAACAGCACGATGGCTGCGGAGGCGTCGTCGACGTCGCCGGTCGTCTCGAAGCGGGTACGCAGCGACTGGGCGAGCCCGATCGCGTCCTGTGCGCGGGCCGGGTCGTCTGGAAGCGATGCGGCGTACCCGGCCCGGTTCGCCCGGACGGCCACGTCGAGGTCGTTCAGATCCCCGGTGCTCTCGAAGCGTACGTGCATGGCAATGCCGAGGTTGACCGAGGCGGGTCCGAAGAACCGGTGACCGGGTTCGAGTGACGCGGCGGCCTGCTGGAGCGTGGCGACCGCCTCGTCCAGGTCGTCGGGAGATTTTGTGTGGAGGTGCCGGTCCAGCAGGGCGCAGCCGAGGTGGACGGCGCACGGGACGTGGAAGCCACCGTCGAGTCCCCGACGGCCCGCGTCGACGGCCGCGTTCAGGTCGGCGCCGTTGCGGGCCTGGCGGAAGCGTTCGCGCAGGGAGGCACTGTGATTGGACCACAGCGCGACGGCCTTGGGGTGGTCGGGGGCGGCTTCGAGAGCCCGGGTCTCCAGGGCGATCGCTTCGTCGAGGTCGGCCCGGGACCGGTAGTGCTCGTACCGGATCCGCAGCAGGTGAGCCAGGTTGCTGAGATGCCCGGCCCACCGTAATCGGTCGGGATGACGCGCCGTGACGGCGTCCCGGGCCGCCGTCACGGCGGCGGTGAGCTCCGCGGGCGCGCCGGTAGCCTCGAAGAGGTTTCCGAGCAGCATCGCCAGCCGGGCCAGAGCCTCGGCGCGGGATGCTCCGGCGGCAGGCAGCAGGTCGGCGCGGCGCCGGGCGACCTGCGCCGCCCGGTTCAAGTCGCGGTGGTCGCGGGTCAGCACGAAGCGGTGGTCGAGGGCGACGGCCAGCTTCGCCAGCAGGTGGCCGGAGCCCCGGACGTCTGCACCGGGCAGCTCCCTGTCGATCATGGCAATGGCCTCGTCCACCCCGGCAAGGTCGGTGGGGTTCTGGAGCACCAGGGCCGCGCCGAGGTTGGCGACCAGGACCGGAGTCTGCGGGTCGCCGGTCGCGCGGGCGAGCGCCACCGCGGAACGGCAGGCGCGTACGGCCTCTTCCGCGTCAGCAGGATTCCCTTGATGCTGGTAGCGGACGATGAGAGCCGCGCCGAGTTCGGTCAGCGCCGCGAGCCGCTCATCGGCATCGGCGGGATCGCCGGTTTCGCCGACGGCCGGTGAAGGCAGGACGACGGGCCGGAGCAACGGTGGCACCCGTTCGGGCGAAAAAGGGGCGATTTCCTCGAAGAAATGCTTCGCTGTGAGGTACTCGAGCTCCCGTCGGCCCGGCGGGAGCACGGCGTAACGCGACCAGTGCAGCACCGCCACGAGATACTTGGCCCGGAGGGTTCCGGCTCGATCGAAACGGTCCTCCTCGATGGCTTGGCGGACGGCTCGCACGTCGGCCAGGGCCGAGTCGGAGGTGACCGCACCGGTGTTCCGCTTCACCAGGAAGGCGCGGATCCGGTCACCAACGGCGGTCAGCAGGTCACCTTCGTCAGCCATCCGTCCATTGTCACCGACTGACTACGGCAGGAGCATGTGGTGCCTGACGGCGAGGCCGCCGGAAGCGAGTCATGGGCCCGGGAGATCAACGAGCTGGCAGAGTCGTTCGCCCGGGACGGAGAACTGGACCGCGCGATCGTGGTCAGGCGGGAGGCGCTGGCCGGGCTGCACCGTGACGTGCCGGAGTGGATCCGCCTCGACCTGTCCACGAACCTCGGTGTCGACCTGATGGACCGCTACCGGCGCGACGACAACCTGGCCGACCTGCGGGAGGCCTGCGCGATCGGCGAGCGGGTCTGGCGGGCGTCCGCGCCCGGCGCGCGCCTCGAGGTGACCGCCAACCTGGCCGGCCGGCTCGCCACCCGCTCCCTGGTGCACGGCGAGCCCGACCACACCGAGCGCGCCCGTGAGCTGCTCGAACAGGAGCTAGCGGCGGCGGCCACCGACGACCCGCGACGTCCGGTGGCGAACTCGGCGCTCGCCGGGATCCACCTGCAACTGTGGCGGCGCAGCGGCGACCGGGACCGGTTGCGCGCCGCGCTGCGTGCGCTCACCGAAGGTCTGGATCCGGGGGATGCCGGCCCCGAGGTGGTCAACGTCGCAGGCCTGCTCGCCACGGCCGCGGAGGAGAGCTCCGACCGGGACCTGCTGGATCAGGCCGAGATGCTGACCCGGGCCGGGATCGCGTCCGAACGTCCGGCCACCGCGACGGTACGGATGACACTGCACCGGTTGCTCGCGTCGGTGCTGCACACCCGGTACGAGTGGACCGGGGAACCGGCCGCTCTCACGGGGGCGACGGAGGCCGCCGAGGCGGCGGTGCGCGCGGCCGGCACCGCATCGGACCGGGCGCTCGCACTCTCGATCCGGTCCACGACGCGATCCACCGCCGCGCGCCTGGGCAATGATCGGGACGGGTTCACCGCCGCCGTCGAGGACGCACGGGAGGCGCTGGACGCTACCGTGGACCACTGGCGGGACGGCGAGTACGCCACCAACCTCGCCACGCTGCTGGCAGAGCGGTACGACCTGTTCGGTGACAGCACCGACCTGGACGAGGCGATCGCCCTGCTGGACCGCCTCCTGGCAACCGGCCCGGACCCGGACATGGCCCCGGCGATCGCCAACAACCAGGCCAACAACCTGCTGGCCCGCTACGAACGCGACACCGTACCGGCAGATCTGGACCGTGCGATCGACCTGGCGGAGCAGGCCGTCGCCTTGACCGCCCCGGACAGCGCGGACCTCGCCGCCCGCCACGACACCGCCGGGCGCCTGCACGCGGCCCGGGCCCACCACCGCCAGAGCTCGGAAGATTTGGACACCGCGTTACGGCACGCCGATCTCGCCGTGGCCGCCACCGCCGACGGTTCCCCGGACCGGGCGCTGTATCTGAACAACTGGGCGAATTGGGAATCCGAGCGCTACGAGCTCGACCGCGACGAAGAGGTGCTGTCACGGGCCATCGATCTGCTCGAACGGGCGCTGGCCGCGGCCGGGCGGGCCGAGGACGACATCGAGGGCTCGCTGGCGGCGACGATCGCGTTCAACCTCGGTGCCCGCCTGCACGACCGGTTCGACCTGCACCGGTCCCGCGGCGACACCGACATGGAGACGCTGCAACGCGCGGCCGACCTGTTCGACGAGGTGCTCGGCGCCGGCTACCCGCATCTGGCGGTGGTCGCCGGCCGGCGGCTTGGCAGCATCACCTGGCTGGCAAAGATGTGGCCGGAGGCCCAGCAGTCCTTCGCGGCCGCGCTCGAGGCCGCCGGGGAGCTGACCGGGTTGCGCCCGCTGCACGCCGACAAGGAGCGGGCCCGCTCCGGGGTGCAGGGCCTCGGCGCGCTGGCGGCTCTGGCCGCGGTGCGAGCCGGTGACCCCAGGGCAGCCGCCGTTCATCTGGAGCAGGCATCCGCGACCCTGATCGCCGAGGCTGTCGGCATCCGCGCCGAAACGGTCACCTTCGACAGCATCGGAGCCTCAGCGGCCCGGATGAACCGCCACGTCCTGCTGCTCGGCAGCACCCTCGCCGGTGGGGTCGCGGTGCTGGTCGGCCCGGACAAGACCGTCGATGTCGCGGAACTGCCGCTGGTGAACGAGGAGGCGATGGCCGAGGAGGCCACCGTGTTCCGGCAGGAGCTGCACCGGGCCGAGGACGCCCCCGACCCGGCCGGGATCCGCTGCAAAGCGGCGGACCGATTCGCCGAGTGGACACTGAACGCGCTGGTCACGCCGCTACTGCCGCTCCTGGCCGAGGTGTCCCGGCTCGCGGTGCTGCCGCTCGGCCGCCTCGCCTGGCTGCCCGTCACGACGTGTGGCCGGCCCGGTGGGAGCGCGGCGCTGGGCGGCTTCGATCCGATCCTGCTGATCCGGGCCGGTGTCTCCGGCCAGGTCCCGGTGAGGGCTCCGGGGAGGGCATTCCGGGTGAAGGTGTGGGCGGACACCGGACCGGCGGGCCGTCCGATCCCGGCGGTCGCCCGAGAGGCCGTCGAGGTGGCCCGCCGGCATCTCGGAGTGAACCCACGTGTCGACGAGACGACCGGGCTGAGCGGCGATGCCGCACTGGACAGCCTGCTCGACGCCGATCTGGCGCACCTCGCTTGCCATTGCGACGTGGACGTGGACAGCCCTCAGGAGACGGTGCTGCGGGTACGGCCGCCGATCCGGGTCGGGCTGCGTCCGGGCGCTGGACGCCGGCGTGGCCACATCGTGCTCAGCGCCTGCGATGCTGCCCTGACAGGGGCGGCGCTGCCCGATGAAGCGTTCAGCGCCGCGACGGCGTTCCTGCTGGCCGGCGCCGGGGTGGTCACCGCACCGCTGTGGCCGGTGAACGATGTCACCGCGCCGAAGCTGATGGGCGACTACCACGCGTTGCTGGCCGGAGGCGTTTCCCCGTCCGCCGCACTGGCCGCGGTGCAGCGGCGCTGGGCGCGGAAGCGGCCTGCGTACGTGCACGGGCCGTGGGTGGTCACCGCCTGGCCGGACGCCACAGCCGACGAGCCGTTCACCGGCTCAACAGCACCGGAGCCGGACGACCGGTGATGTTGCCGCGGTGGTGAGCCCGACGCTACACCGATGGCCTGCTTCCGGACCCACCCTGTTGCCCTGAGATCGTGGGTCGGTCAGGATTGCCGGATGCGATGGGCTGGGACACGCCGTGGTCTGCGGCGGTCGACCACCCAGGCCTTCGCCGCCTTCGGCGTGGTGGCACTCTTGCTCCAGTCTTATCAGGCGGTGTGGGACAAGCCGGCCTTTCCCGGTCACGCGCCGCTGGTCACCGCGGTGGTAGCCATCGGGTCGATCGCCTTCGGACTGCTTCGGGCCCGGCCGGGTGGCAGCGTGCACCGCGACCTGCGCCAGCCGGACTGCCGCATCACGATCGCGCCCGGTGACCTTTTCGACCAGCAGGACGCGCACCTGGTGATCGGCTTCACCGACGTGTTCGACACCGACTGCACCGACGACCGGATCATCAACCGGAGCAGTGTGCAGGCCCAATTCTTGCACCACATCTACCAGGACGATCGTGACCAGCTGGACCGAGACCTGGACGCGGCTCTCGCCGGGGTGCCCGGCGTCGTGGCGATACCCCGCGCCGAGAAGCCGCACGGCAAGCGGCGCCGCTTCCCGGCCGGCACGGTCGCGGTGCTCGGCACCCCCGCCCGGTCATACTTCTGCCTGGCGTACAGCTCGATGACCGCCGACCTGGTCGCGCGGTCCTCCGGTGACGTGCTGTGGCACAGCCTGAGCCGGCTCTGGCCTCAGGTGAGCGGGCGCGGGCAGCGGGGGACGACAGCGATGCCGGTGGTCGGGGCCGCGCTGGCCCGGGTCGACACGCTGGACCGCGGCGGGCTGCTCCGGCTGATCCTCCTCTCTTTCGTGGCCGCCTCGCGGGTCGAGATGGTCAGCCGCGAGCTGCGGATCATGGTGCCGCGCGAGCAGTTCGAGGAGCTGGACCGGCTGGAGCTACAGGCGTTCCTCGACTCGCTGTAAGGGACGTTCCGGCTGCGCAGGTCTGCGCCACACCGTTCTCGAGCCGGAACGGCTGCCCTGTTCAGGTGACTTCGGCTGGGTATGCGGCTGGCTACACTGGCGCGAATGGACGCTCGTGACATCGACCACATGCCCCCGGGACGCGACCTCGACGAAGAGACGATCGCTGACGCGGTCGACGTGCTCGAGGACCTGGCGGAGTGGATGCTCGCCGAGGCCAGGTGGGAGCGAGTGCTGAGCATCATCGACCGTCTCTCGCGGGCGTTGGGAGCGCGTGACGCCGAAGCCATCCAGGCGGCAGTCGCCGACCTCGAGCTGAGCGGTCCGGTGCGGGCCCTGCGGATCGGCACCGCCGAGACGCACGGGATTCCCGAGCCGGTCCTCGACCGTCGTAACACCATGTTGAACGAGCTTCGCGCCGGAGCGAAGCCGGCCGGGAGCGACGCCCGGGGGCAGTCGGGGAAAGAGGGTGGCGGTGGCGGGAAGCGTACTTCCTGAGCAGGAGTTCGTCGTCCACGTCTTCGCGCCGATGGAGGGGCCGGCGGCGGATGCCGCTTACCGGCAGCTCGAGGCGCTGTGGCAGCGCTGCGGCGACGAGCTGACGATGACCGAGCCGATTTCCGGTGTCGACCTGCCGGTCGAGCTGCCGGGCGCCCCTCCGGCCGCCGGGCCGGACCGGACACTGGCCGGCAGGCAGGATGCAGCGATCAACTACCAGGCGATTGTGCGGCAGGAGCATGACGTGCTCAACCTGTCTCTCGTCTTCGCCACGCCGCTCGCGCCGCCCGCACGGCGGGTGCGGATCGGATCCGCCGCGCCGCCAGGCTGGAGCGAGTTCGCCCGGTGGTGGGGGCGGCTCAGCGCCGGAGGCACTGACGCCCTGCTCGGCGTGGCGCTGATCTTTCAGGCGAAGACGTCGCCCGCCGGCACGGACGTCGACGCCTGGGGAGCGGATGTCTGGGCGTTGCTGCCCCGCGAGCCCGACGATGCGGTCAGCTGGTGGCGGCGGTTCCGGCGGACCGAGCAGGGCCTGACCCTCTGGGAGGCGACGGCGGGTGGTGACCGCGCGAGGCGACGGCTGGTGGTGCTGGCGGACCGGGACCACGACGCTGTGCTGAGCACGTTCACCTGGAGTGCGGGTGATGTCGCCATGCCCCCGCTGGGCCGCTACCTGATGCACGCCGCCAAGCTGCGTTATCAGGCCCGCATCCGCGGTGACGGACAACAGCTCGCAGCGCTGCGGAAGCGCGTCATGGCGAGCGTGCAACAGGTCACCGCGAACCTCGAGGATCCGGCGCGGCACGCCGGCCGCGCGACGGACATGGCCACGCTGGCCGCCGACGAGGTCCAGCTCACCGGCACCCTCAGCGACTTGCGGTTGATGCGGCGTACGGTCGGCATCGCTCTGCACAACATGCGCTCCGTCCTCGACGAACCGCTGGCCTCCGACGCCAGGCTCGGCGAATGGCTGGAGCAGCAGCTGGCGGACGACGCCGAGATCCTGGAGATCACCCGGCAAGAGGCCGAGCGGGTCCGCGGGATAGCCCGGGACAGCGGGCTGTGGCCGCCCCTTCCGCACCCGCCCGCCCACTCATCCCTGATGGCGGCGCCGGAGCCCGCCGTCAAGCGGAACCTCGGCGAGACGGTCGAGACCCGAATGGCTTTCGGCATCGACGTGGTCGGCTACAGCAGTCGGCCGGCTCCGTTGAAGATCGACCTGCAGCGCCGGGTGGCGGCGCTGGTCGGCCAGGTTCTCGGCGACGCCGGTGTCCGTCTGGAGGACACCGACCGGCAGGACACCGGCGACGGCATGATGGTTGTTCTGCCCACGACGGTGGAGCTGCACCTGGCGTTACCCCGGCTGCTGCATGCCTGGCGGGACCGGCTGGAGGCGGACAACGAGATTCACCGGGACCGGTTGCGGATGCGGCTCTCGGTGTCCGTGGGCCCCTTCGCACTCGGGGCCATCGGCTACGCCGGCGACACCATCATCGAGATCGGCCGGTTGCTCGACAGCGACGCGCTGCGGCGGGCAGTGACCGACCATCCCGCCGTCTCCCTCGCGGCGCTGGTCTCGGAACGGCTCTATCAGGACGTGATCGGCGAGGGCTGGCCCGGGCTGGCCGCCGCGGAGTTCCAGCAGGTGCTCGTCGAGGTCAAGACCTTCCGCCGGACGGCCTGGCTCTGGCTCGCCACCACGGACAGCGCCACGATCCCCGCAGGCTTGATCGAGGAAGCGCTGCGGCTGCTCGACCAGCTGCGCGGGTGGGAGATGGGTGAGCTGCGGTGGCAGTCGGTGGAGCGAGCCCTCGAGGTGGCTGAGGAGTCGGCGGAGACTTCCGACGGGCCGGGCTTCGCCGGCGCGATCGAGGAACTCGGACAGCTCGGCCCGGTCCGCGCGGGGCGGATCGGCGCCCAGCCGCAGGCGCCGGCTCCGGCTTCTGCCGTCGCCCGTGCCGATCGACTGAGCCGATTCCTCGGCACTCTGGCCCCGCGGGGCGGTGAGAACGCTGCCTCCCCCTCTTGACCGGGAACTCGTGGTCCACACCTTCGTGCCGCTGAGCGGCCCGTCGGCCGAGGCGGACTACCAACGGATCCAGCGGATCTGGCTGCTCTGCCGCCAGCTGCTGGGGATGGACTCGCCGGTCCCCGCGGAGCACGAGATCCCCCGGTCCCTGCCGCGGGAGATCGGACAGTTGCCGCCCGCCTCGGAGCGCGTGATCGCCGCGCAGCAACGGCCCGACGCGGTCCACCAGGCGGTCGTCCGCCGCCTGGGCGACGTCCTGAACCTTTCCGTGGTGCTCTCGCCCGGCAACGATACGTCCGGGCCGACGGCCTGGGCGGATCTCGAACGGCACTGGGCCACGGTCGCAGGCGACGATCCGACGTTCCTGAGCGCCGCCCGGATCTTCCAGGCCGTCGTGCGAGGGCACCCCGCCAAGCCGAACCCGGAGCTGGCGCGCGAGCTTGCACCGCAGTTGCCCGTGGCAGCGGTGGACGGCTGGTGGGAGCGAGGGACGTCGATGCCGGACGGCTTCACGATATGGGCGCCGCACGGCGCCGGCCCGGCGCCGCGATGGGACCTGATGGCCCTGGCCCCGGCCGGCTATGCCCGGGAACTGGACACCTGGACCTGGTCCGACGGCTCTCCGCACCTGCCGCCAATGGCGCGGTACCTGATGCACTCGGCCCGGGCCCGATGGTCACTGGCTGCCCGTACGAGCCAGAGCCCAGTCGATGAGGTGCTCCGTGAGGTCGACCACGCCCGGGCCGGCATGCGGGCCGCACTCGGTGCCGCAGCCGACGTGGCCACCGGCCCGATCGCCGAGGACTTCCGCACGATCGATCACCTGGCCCGGAGCGCATCGGCATCCGGAACCGCCGGAAGCAGCACCCCGATCGTCAAGGTCGGCAAAGAGGCGGGGCGCCGGGTGCTGGTCGTCAGCGGGCCGAACCCGCAAGCGCGGGACCGCATGCACGCCTTCCTCCGGTCGCTGGGCCTGCGTCCGGTGGAGGACGAAGAATGTGTCAATGCCACCGGGGAGCCGACACCCAACGCCATGGACGAAATCTACGCCGGGCTCCGGCTGGCGCAGACCGCCGTCATTCTGATCACACCGGACGAGGTCAGCCGGCCTGTCGACGGCACCAGCGAGGTGTCTCTCCGACCCGATCACGACGTGCTGCTGCGGGCCGGACTAGCGATGGGCGTCTACGCCGGCCGGATCGTCCTCGTGGTGGCTGGACCCGCGCGGCTTCCGCAGTCCATGCGCGGTTTCAAACCGATCACACTCGACGACTCGCCCCGGTGCCGGAAGATCATCGCCAACCGGCTCAAGCTGGCGGGCTGTCCGGTGAACACCACGGGTACGGAGTGGCTGGAACCCGGCCTGTTCCAGGAACTTACCGCCTACCGGGCCAGACCTTGAACAACGAGGACGGCAGCACGGTCCAAGTCCTGCGGCATGCGGTTGCTGGGTACGATTTCTCGCATGCCTGACGGTCGCCACGTCTTTGTCATTCACGGCCGCGACGAGCCGGCCCGACGGGCGGTCTGGTCCTTTCTTCAGGATCTTGACCTCCACCCCCTGGACTGGGAGGAGCACGTACAGCGCACCGGCAAACCCCTTCCCTACCTGGGTGAGGTGCTCGACACAGCCTTCGAGCACAATCAGGCCGCCGTTGTGCTGATGACCCCGGACGACGGCGCGTCCCTGCATACCGGCCTGCGCCAGCCGGGTGAGCCGCCGCACGAGACGGCGGTGACCGGGCAGGCCCGGCCGAACGTCCTGTTCGAGGCCGGCATGGCTCTGGGCCGGCAGCCCGAGCGCACGGTGATCATCGAGATCGGGCGTCTGCGGCCGTTCTCCGACCTGGCCGGGCGCAACGTGATCCGCTTCGACGGCACAGCCAAGAGCCTGAACAAAATCGTCGGGCGACTTCAGGTGGCCGGCTGCGCGGTCAACGCCACCGGCACCGACTGGCTGGACGTCACCCGCTTCGCGGAGCTGGAGGCATACTCCCGAGCCTTCTGACCCCGGCAAGAGCAAGCAGTCCGACCAGCAACGGCAGACCGGACGTGATCATCGAGAGCGGTCGGCTGCGGCCGATCGCGGAGGTGGCCGGGCTTGACGTCAGCGGCTTCGAGGACCTGGCCGCGTACACCGAAAGGGTCTGATCATGGCCACCGAGCGGGAGCGGGCTGCCGAGGCCAACGCCCGCGGCCTGGCCCTGCACGATCGGTACGAGCAGACCGGCGACGCCGCCGACCTCGACCGGGCGGTCGAGTACTTCTGGACCGCGGCGGGGCGTGACCCGGGGGCCGCGGTGTACCTGTCCAACCTGGGCAACGCGATGCGTGCCCGGTTCGAGCGGCACGGCCGAGATGAGGACCAGCAGGCCGCGCTGACCGTCGGACGCCGGGCCGTGCGCGCCGGGGGCCCGCAGCTGACGATGGCGCTGACCAATCTGGCACTCGCGCTGCGGGTCAGTTTCGAGTGGACGGGCGCGCAACGCCAGCTGTCCGAGGCGATCAAGGTCGCCCGCCGTGCGGCCGAGCTGACGGTGGCCGGCGATCCTGACCGGGCGGGCCGGCTCTCCGACCTGGGAGCCGTGCTGCGGACCCGGTACGAGTGGCGCGGCCGCTCCGCGGATCTCGACGAAGCCGCACGCGCCGGGGCGGAGGCCGTACGCGGGCCGGAGGACGACCCCGACCGGCCGATGTACCTGTCCAACTTCGCCCTGACGCTGCTCGACCGGTTCGATCGCGACTTCTCCGGCGCCGACCTGGACCGTGCGATCGAGCTGCTCCACGACGCCCTCGCCATGACCGCGCCCGGGCATCCCGACCGGCCGATCTATCTGTCCAACCTCGGCCTGGCCACGAGGGTTCGTTACGACCACACGGATCGGCAGGCCGACCTCGACAGGGCAATCGGCGCCGGACGCGAGGCGGTGGCGGCGACACCGGTCGGCCATCCCGACGCTGCGCTCTACCGGGGAAACCTCAGCGCGGCGCTCTGGTCCCGGTACGAGCGCCGCGGCACCCGCGACGACCTGGTGGAGGCGATCGAGGTCGCGCGCCAGGCGGTTCACGACACCGCCGCCGACCACGTCTCGGCCGCGATCGTGCTCGCCAACCTCGGCCTCGCGCTGCGTGCCCGGTTCGAGGCCACCGGGGACGAGCACGACCTCGACGAGGCGATCCGCGCCGAACGACGGGGCGTGGCGGGCGTACCGGAGGACCACCCGCGCCGGTCCGACTACCTGGCCAACCTGTCGCTGAGCCTGCGGGTGCGCTACGAACGGCTCGGGATGCGCCGCGACATCGACGAAGCGGTCCGGACCGGCCGCCGGGCCGTCGCGGCCGCACACGCGCGCCACCCGTACCGGGCGGCGTACCTCGCCAACCTCGGCAACACGTTGCAGGCGCGGTTCGAGCTGAACGGCCGGCTCCGGGACATGCACGAGGCCGTCACGGCCGGACTCGCCGCGGTCCGAGCCGCCCCGGCCGGCCACCCGGACCGCCCATTGTTCCAGTGCAACGCCGGCCTCGCGCTGATCGCGCGGTACGAACGCACCCGGGACTCGGCCGACCTCGCCGCGGCGGTGCGGGCCGGCCGCGGCGCGCTGCGCGGAGCGGCGCCGGACCACCCGATGCGCCCGGCCTGCCTGGCCAACCTCAGCGGGATGCTCCAGGCACGATACGAGCGTCACCACCGGCGCAAGGACCTCGACGAGGCCGCCGCGCTGGCCCGCGAGGCAGTCGACGCCATCCCGGACGGTCACCCGGACCAGGCGATCTACCTGCTGGCCGGCGCCGGCGCCGAGTACGCTCGCGGCAACATCGCCGGCGCCATCCACAGTGTTCGCCGGGCGAGCGGCATCCAGGCGGCCGCGGTGGCCGTCCGACTGGATGCCGCGTACCAGTGGGGCTCGTGGGCCTGGCAGGCGGGCGACCGGCAGGAGGCCGCTCGCGGCTACGACGCCGCCGTGACGCTGCTGCCGTTGCTGGTGTGGCACGGCCTGGACCGCCGCACCCAGGAGGACAGTCTGGCCCGCTGGCCCGGCCTGGTGTCCCAGGCGGTGTCCTGCTTGGTGGCCGCCGGCCGCCCGGAGCGTGCCGTCGAACTCGCCGAGCTCGGCCGCTCGCTCCTGTGGTCGCAGCTGCTGGGGCTGCGAACCGACCTGAGCGAGCTGGCCGACCGTCATCCCGAAACGGCCGCTGCGCTCGGGCGCCTCCGCGAGCGGCTGGACCACCCGGCCGCCTGGTCGGTCACGGCGGCGAGACTGGCACCCACCGACCGCACTACCACCGCCGAGGCCGGAGAGCGGCGGCTCGCCTGGGCGCGCGAGTGGGACGCCGCCGTCACCCACGCACGGACCCTGCCCGGATTCGAGAACTTCCTGCTGGCGCCGCCCTTCTCCACACTCGCCGACGTGGCCGCCGATGGGCCGGTCGCCTTGGTCAACACCAGTAAGCTCGGCTGCCACGCGCTGGTGATCCAGCCCGGCACGAGCCGGGTCCGGGTCGTCCGGCTCACCGGGATCGAGCATGCCGAGGTCCTGCGGCGTGCCTCGGCGATGCTGAGCCGGCGGGTCACCGACGCACAGGCCGGAGAGACGCTGCGGTGGCTGTGGACAACTGTGGCCCGGCGAGTCCTGGCCGCCCTCGGGCCCGGGCCGCCCACCCGCCGCCTCTGGTGGTGCCCGATCGGTGCGTTCGCGTTCCTGCCCCTGCACGCCGCCGGCACGGCACAGGAGAGCGTCCTCGACCGGGTCGTCCCCTCGTACACACCGACGCTGCGAGCGCTGTCACGCGCCCGCGACAGCGCTCCCGCCGCCCCGGTCCGCCAACTCGTCGCGGCCCTGCCCGAGACACCGGAGCTCGCACCGCTGCCTGGCGTCCGCCGGGAGATCGACGCGGTCACGGCCCGGGTGCCCGGCTCCCTCCGGCTGATCGGGCCGCAGGCGACCCACGCGGCGGTGCGATCCGAGCTGCCCCGGCACTCCTGGGTCCACTTGTCCTGCCACGCACGCCAGGACCCCGCCTCCCCCACCGGCAGCGCGTTCCTGCTGTGGGACTGGCCGGACCGGCCACTCACTCTCGGCGCCCTCGCTGCGCTGAGGCTGGACGGAGCCGATCTCGCCTATCTGTCCGCCTGCCGCACCTCCACCGGCGACACCCGCCTGCATGACGAGTCCCTGCACCTGGCCGCGGCAATGCAAGTGATCGGCTTCCGCCACGTCGTCGCCGCGCTGTGGCCGGTCCGCGACACCCCGGCCGCACGGCTGGCTCGCGCGTTCTACACGGGCCTGACGGACGCCGGGACCCCCGACTCCAGCATGGCGGCAGCCGCTCTGGGCAAGGCGGTCCGAGACCTACGCGACAAGTTCCCGGAGGCGCCGCTGAGCTGGGCGGCCTTCGTTCATTTCGGTCCTTGACGGTGGGACATGACGGCAGACCGGCAGCGACTGGCTGCCGCCTACGAGACTCTGACCCCGGCCACGGGGTCCACGTCCGATCAGAAAACCCGGAGACCCCCGTGGTGCGAGGGTCTCCGGCGCGTCGGTTCCGTGCGATGGATCAGGTTGCGGTTGTCCGCGGCGCCGCTCCGCGAGCCGCCTCTTTCGCTGCCGCGTTGAGCGGCGCCGCATTCCGCACGGCTCTATCCCGCCGGCGTTTCGTTCACACCCAGACCACGCAGGATGTCATCGCGGTTCGCGTTTCCCCGCAGCGCGGTCAAGGAGTTCAAGCGGCCCAGCAAAGTCGTGGACGATGCGGGGCATTTCAAGTCTTGAATCGCCGACAAGGTCCTTTCGAAACGCTGGATGCGGCTTTCGAGGTCCGTGCCACCCGGAAGGCTCGCATTCTTGAGCGCCACCTGCGCGTTCACCTGGGCCTGAGTGGGCGGGCAACGACCGGGAACCTTCACCCCGGTAGGGCCCACACGGTCGGCCGTCGCGCCCGGATCGCCCGGACCGAAACCCAGCGCCGGCACCAAAGCGCTGATGTTTCCGGCGCTGCCCTATTCGGCGGCCTGGCTCATCCCCGTGCCGACCGCGAGCGCCGAGCCGAGCAGCACTGCGGCGGCACCTCCGATCACCAGCTTGCGCGTCCGGCTGCCGACTCCGCGTCGATACATGCACGGCTCCTCTTCGTCTCGGTACTGCTTGTACCGAGACGTACGAACAGTGATGTGGCAGCAGTTCATGACACTGAGCAAGCGTTCCTTAAAGTTTCTTTAACGAGACTCCCAGGGCGTGCAGCCGCCAGCATCGACGCGCCCACGTCCGCGCTAGGTGCCGATTTCGAAGCAATACATATTTTTCGGCTACTCGGCCGAGGAGCGAATTGCGGCGCCCGGATCGGTGCTCTGCTCAAGGGCCGTCCACCACTCCTCGAGTTCATCGACCCGGCTCTGGAGTGCGGCGTTCGCCGCCCGGGCCGTCGCCAGTTCCTCGGTCAGCGCACCGATCGGCCCGGAGGCGGTCAGGGCATCGAGCCAGCCCGCGACCAGCCGATCCTCAGCGGCGACCCGGCGGAACGCGGAGGCGACCACCTCCGGCGACAACTCAGCCACGAACTCTTTCGGAAGCGTGAGCAGGCGAGCGACCTCGCCAAGGCTCCGCGCGGCACTCATCTGGCGCCGAAGGCGCTCGGCGGACGGCACCGC
>NZ_JAUQWH010000106.1 GCF_030757795.1 Actinoplanes oryzae | reverse complement strand
CGGCTCGCCGAGGAGCAGCTGCATCGCCAGGGAGTCGTCGCGCAGGGGCACCGGGCGGACCATGGTCAGCTCGGCCAGCACGGGCACCCCCGCCCAGCGGCCGAAGGAGGTGGCCAGCTCGACGAGGACCGTGCCGGGGACCAGCGTCTCGCCGGTGATCCGGTGGTCGCGCAGCCACGGCTGGCCGGCCGCCGAAAGCTGGGCCACCGCGAGCAGCCGGCCGGTGCCCGGCACCGGTGTCATCGTGACCGCCGGAGCGCGACGGGCCGGGCCCGCGGGCTGCCCGCCGGCGACGTCCGCCAGCCAGAAGCGTCGGCGGTGGAACGGATAGGTGGGCAGTGCGGCGGCCTCGCGGGGGTCGGCCGGGCCGAGCAGGGCCGTGCGGTTCACCCCCACACCGTGTGCCCACAGCCTTGCCGCCGTCGCCTCCGACACCGGCAGCACCTCCCGCGGCACGAAAGCGGCCGTCGACGGTGCCGGGCCCAGCTCCACGACCAGGGCGGGCAGCGCGGCGACGGCGTCCGCGAAGCGCACCGGTTCGCGGATCTGGCGTGCCCAGTAGCCCGCGGTGCGCAGGTCACCGCCGGCGGCCGGGCGGCCGGTCCGGGTGGACACGATGGGGACGGACGCGGAGCCGTACGTGACGGAAGCCGCGACGCGGGCGAACTCGTCGAGGATCGGGTCCATGTGCAACGAGTGGAAGGCATGGCTGACCCGCAAAGTGGCCGGCCGGCGGCCGAGGGCGGACACCACCTGCCCGACCGCCTCCCGGTCGCCGGAGAGCACGACGGATCGCGGTCCGTTGATCGCGGCGAGGTCGGCGCCCGGGCGCAGGAAGGGGCGCACCTCGTCCTCGGATGCCGCTACGGCGACCATCGTGCCGCCCGCCGGCAACGCGCCCATCAGCCGGGCCCGCGCCGAGACCAGCTTCGCGGCGTCGGCCAGCGTCAGGATGCCGGCCACGTGCGCGGCGGCCAGCTCGCCGATCGAGTGTCCCACCAGCACGTCGGGCCGCACCCCCCAGGATTCGAGCAACCGGTACGCGGCCACGCCGTAGGCGAACAGCGCCGGTTGCGCGTACTCGGTGCGGTCGAGGTCGGCCCCGGGGGGAACAGGATCGCCGAGCGCGGCCATGACCTCGGCATACGCGGCCCGGAACACGTCGTGCGGCAGCAGGCCGGGGCGTTGGGCGCCTTGCCCCGGGAAGACGAAGGCGACCTTGCCGGGATGGCGGGCGTCACCGCGGACGAGGTCAGGGTGGGGGTGGCCGTTGCCGAGGGCGGTCAATGCCTCCTCGCGGTGCGCGCCCAGCACGACGGCGCGGTAGCGACCGGCCGCGCGGGTGCCGAGCGCCGCAGCTCGCACCGGTCCGTGCTTCAGCAGCCGGCTCGCCTGCTCGCGCAGCGCGACCTCGTCCGCCGCCGACAGCAACAACGGCCCGTCCGCACCCGCGCGGGGACTCGGCGAACCGTCCGGAAGCGACAAGCCGGCGGGCGGGGCCTGTTCGAGGATGACGTGCGCGTTGGTGCCGGAGATGCCGAACGACGACACCGCGGCCCGGCGCGGGCGGCCGGTGCCGGGCCACGGCAGCGCCCTGTCGAGCAGCCGCACGTCGCCGGCCGTCCAGTCGACATGGGTGCTGGGCGGGAAGGCGTGCAAGGTGCGGGGCAGCCGGCCGTGCCGCATGGCCTCGACCATCGTGATGACGCCGGCGACGCCCGCGGCCGCCTGGGTGTGGCCGATGGTGGACTTGATCGAGCCGAGCAACAGCGGGCGCCCCGCCGGCCGGTCCTGGCCGTACGTGGCGAGCAGCGCCTGGACCTCGATCGGATCGCCGAGCGGCGTGCCGGTGCCGTGCCCCTCGACCGCGTCCACATCGGAGGACCGCAGGCCCGCCGAGGACAGCGCGGCCCGGATGACGCGCTGCTGGGCCGGGCCGTTCGGCGCCGCCAGGCCGTTGGATGCGCCGTCGGAGCCGACCGCGGAGCCGCGTACCAGCGCGAGCACGGGATGGCCGAGCCGCCGGGCGTCGGTCAGGCGTTCCAGCAGCAGCAGTCCGGCGCCCTCGGCCCAGCTCGTGCCGTCGGCGGCCGCCGAGAACGCCTTGATCCGGCCGTCCGGGGCGAGCCCGCGCAGCCGGCTGAACCCGACGAACGAGCCGGGGGTGGACATGACCGTGACGCCGCCGGCGATCGCCATCGTGGACTCGCCCGCGCGGATCGAACGGGCCGCCTCGTGCAGGGCGACCAGCGACGACGAGCACGCGGTGTCGATCGTGACGGCCGGGCCGGTGAGCCCGAACGTGTAGGCGATGCGGCCGGACGCGACACTGCCGGCCGAGCCGGGACCCAGACGCCCCTCGAGCTCGGCGGACGGGTGCTCGCCCGCGAGGTCCCCGTAGTCGTGGTACATGACGCCCGCGAACGTGCCGACAGCGGTGCCGCGTACCGCCGCGGGGTCGATCCCGGCCCGCTCCCACAGCTCCCAGGCGGTCTCCAGGAGCAGGCGCTGCTGCGGGTCCATCGCGAGCGCCTCGGTGTCGCCGATCCCGAACGGCGCCGGGTCGAACCCGGCCACGTCGTCGAGGAAGCCGCCCGCCGCCGTGGCGGAACGGCCGGCGCGGTCCGGGTCGGGATCGTGCAGGTCCGGGTCCCAGCCGCGGTCGGCCGGGAAGGGCGTGATCGCGTCGGCCTCCTTGCCGAGCAGCTCCCACAGGTCCTCGGGCGAGCTCACGCCACCCGGATAGCGGCAGGCCATCGCCACGATCGCGATCGGGTCGCCGGCTTCGGCGGGGCGCGGCGCCGACAGCTCGTCGCGGAGGACCTTTCCCGACGAGGTACGCGGCAGCGCGTCCACCAGGTGCAGTTCGTCGAGCGCAGCGGACAGCCGGCGCCGTACGGTGGACAGCAGCCCGGCCGCGTCGACGCCCGGGGCGGCCGGCACCACGTACGCGACCGCCACCTGACCGAGCCGGTGATGCGGACGGCCCGCCACAGCCGCGTCGGCCACCTCGGGCAGGCTCAGCAGCACCTCCTCGATCGACGCCGGGTGGATGTTGACGCCGCCCCGGATGATCAGGTCGCGGACCCGCCCGGTCAGCACGAGCTGATCGCCGAGCATCCGGCCCAGGTCGCCGGTGCGATACCAGCCGTCCACCAGTGCCTCGTCGGTCGCCGCGGGCTGCCGGTGATAGCCGCGCATCACGCCGGCGCCACGGACGTACACCTCGCCTTCGGTTCCCGGTGGCAGGGCGGCGCCCGTACCGGGAGCAGTGATCCGGACCTCGGTGACCACCTGCCCGACCGAGCCCTCGGCGGCGATGTCCTGCCCGGGCAGTTCGAGGGCGACGGCGCCGCACGTCTCGGTGGCGCCGTAGCTGTTGACCAGCGGCGCGCCGAGCACCTGGTGGACGGCGGCGCGCAGCAGCGGCGGCACGGGTGCCCCGCCCGTCACGCACATCCGTAGGCCGCGCCACTCGGGCCGGTCGTCGCCCAGCGCGGCGAGCAGCCCGTGGTAGGTCGTCGGCACGCCGTTGAGCACCGTCGGCGCGGTGGTCCGTAACGCCTCGGCCAGCTCGGCGCCGGACGGGTTGTCGAGCAGGACAGCGGTGGCGCCGAGCGCGGGCACGCCCAGCACGATCCGTTCGTGGCTGAACGCGTGGGACAACGGCAGCGGCCACAGGAACCGGTCGTCGGCGGTCAGGCCGAGGTGGTCCACGAGGGCGGACCGGATCATCCTGAGCCAGCGGCCCTGGCTGGAGACGACACCCTTGGGCCGGCCGGTGCTGCCGGAGGTGTAGTGGATCCAGGCATCCTCGTCGAGTCCGAGATCGTCGCGCGGGGGCTCGTACGCTGCGGCGGCGAAGACCTCGGCCAGGTTCGCCGCGGTCACTGTGCGCACCGGCCGGCAGTCCTCGGCGTAGCGCGCCAGCTCCGCGGTGGAGGCCTTCGCCGGCACCGGTACGCCGATCCCGGCCGCCCGGACCGTGCCCAGCACCGCCACGGCGACGTCGGCCCCGGCGGGCAGGCTGATCAGCACCGGGTCGCCCCGGCGGTGCCCGAGGGCGGCGAGCCCGCAAGCGAACCGTCTCGTCCGCTCCTCGAGACCGGCGAACGTGAGTCGCGCGGAGCCGGTCTCGAAGGCCGTCTTGTCCGGCCGCTCGGCGGCGTGGCGGCGCAGCAGGTCCACGATGGTCTCCAGCACCCAGCCCACGCTAACGCGCTCACCGAAGCCGGCGCGGGCCTTGGGCCGCCTCCCGGACGCTCGCGAAGAAAGCCCGGGCACACAAGCATCGCCGAGGGGCGTGCGACGGCGACCGGTCCCGTTCGCTCGGTGGCGTCCGGGACCGGCCGGATGCGGGGTCAGCGCGCCGTCACGGCGGGCTGGGCCGGGGTGGTCATGCCGTCGCCGATGAAGTAGCTCGGGTGCGGCGGCTGGTTGTAGCCGGTGTTCTGCCAGGCCAGCGCGGTGCGGTACTGGGTGTCGTGCAGCAGGGTCCAGAGCCGGGTCGCGGCCGGCGTGGGGGTGGAGTAGATCCGCAGCGCCTTGCTGTCGGCCGTACGCAGGACCAGCTCCTCGCGCCAGTCACCGAGGATGTCGCCGGACAGTGCCGGGGTGGCCTTGGTGGAGTTGTTCGACGCGCCGTCGGCGGTCAGCAGGCGGGTGTCGGCGCTGGTCCCGTACTTGCTGATCTTGTTGCCGTCGAGCAGCTCGCGGACCGGGTCGGCGTCCCACCAGATGAGGAAGTTCATGAACGACGGCTTGCGCCCGAGCACGGCGCCCTTGGTGTTGCGCAGCGAGTCGTCCGCGGCCGACCAGGACTCGGCGCCCGGGCTGCCGGCCCAGATGTCGCCGGACACGCCGCGGCCGTTGTCGCCGTCGGCGGGGGTCTGCCAGATCACTTCACCGGTACGGGCGTCGGCGAACCAGGAGGAGGGCTTGCTGCTGTCCTCGTCGACCTTGAAGACCTCCAGCCCGGGGCGGGCCGGGTCGAGATCGCCGACGTGCAGGGCGTCACCGTGGCCGTAGCCGGTGCTCCACAGCACGCTGCCGTTGTCGTCGATCGCCAGCGAGCCGAAGATGATCTCGTCGCGGCCGTCGGCGTCGGTGTCGGCCACCGCCATCTGGTGGTTGCCCTGCCCGGCGTACTGGGTGCCGGCCGTGTTGGTGTCGAACGTCCAGCGCCGGGTGAGCGTGCCGTTGCGGAAGTCCCACGCGACGATCACCGAGCGGGTGTAGTAGCCGCGGGACATCACCAGTGAGGGCCGGGAGCCGTCGAGGTAGGCGGTGGAGGCCAGGAACCGGTCGACGCGGTTGCCGTAGGAGTCGCCCCACGAGGAGACGGTGCCGCGGGCGGGGAGGTAGTCGACGGTGGACAGCGCCTTGCCGGACAGGCCGTCGAACATGGTGAGGAACTCGGGGCCGCTGAGCACGTACCCGGCGGAGTTGCGGTGGTCCGCGGACGCCGAGCCGATCACCGTGCCGGCGCCGTCGACGGTCCCGTCACCGGTGCGCATGGCCACCTCGGCGCGCCCGTCGCCGTCGTAGTCGTACACCTGGAACTGGGTGTAATGCGCCCCGGCCCGGATGTTGCGGCCCAGGTCGATGCGCCACAGGCGGGTTCCCTGCAGCGTGTACGCGTCCACGAACACATTTCCGGTGTAGCCCGACTGCGAATTGTCCTTGGCATTCGACGGGTCCCATTTGACGACCAGTTCGAGGTCGCCGTCGCCGTCGAGGTCACCGACCGACGTGTCGTTCGCCGAGTAGGTGTACGCCTCCCCGGCCGGCGTGGTGCCGCCCGGCGGCACCCGCAGCGGCACGTCGAGGTAGCCCGACCCGAACCGCAGCGACGCCGGCGACGCGGCCTGCTCGGTGCCGTCGACCACCGCTCGCACGGTGTAGGAGGCGTCCGCGGCGGCGCCCGGGTCGAGCACGTTCGTCGACCCGGTGACCGGCGTGGCGGTGATCTTCGTCGTGCCCCGGTATACGTTGAAACCCGTGGTCAGCGCCTCGGTGCCCAGCAGCCGCCACGACACCAGGTTGCCGGTCCCCGAGCGCACGCTGATCACGCCCCGGTCGAGATCCTCGACCTGGCGTGCCGTCGCCGCCAGGGTGCTGCCGGTCGAGGTCGCGGCGTCCGAGGGCAGCACGAAATACCCGGCCGCGGCCACCGCGAGCACTGCCGCTCCGGCCAGGCCGGCCCTTTCCCGGACGCGCCGGCGCGGGCGCGCACCCGGCTGCTGGGCGCGGACTTCACTCATTGCAATGTCCCTCCGTACGTCTCCGGCGGTCGCCGGACGCGCCCACAGTAGAGATCCACACGGACGGGGCAAACCGCAGATGATCTTCTAATCGACACTTAAGGAAGACCATCGGCGACATACAGGTAAGAACGTTTTGTGCAAGAAATCTGTTATCCCGGGCAACCGTTTCGGGCCGCGCTCCGTCATCTTCGCCGCACGGGTGGGCTCTGCGTGGCGTCGCCGGGGCCAACGTTCAGCGAGGACGCCGGGACACGGTGCCGGGCGGAGCGGTCACCCTGGGAGCGCTGCCCGGACGCCGGCTTCAGCATGGGCACCGGAGAGGTCGCCCGCTATCTGGGCCGCTACGGCTCCGGCCGGATCGCCATGACAAGACTCAAGACCGCCGTGGCCACCGTGGTGGTGCTCGCGGCCGCCCTGGTGACGGGTGCCGCCGGCGTGGCGGAAGCAGGTCGCGGGCATGCGCCGAAACCCACGATCGTGCTGGTACACGGAGCCTTCGCCGACTCGAGCGGCTGGAACGGCGTGGTCGGCCGGTTGACCCGGGACGGCTACCCGGTGGTCGCGGCCGCGAACCCGCTGCGCGGCGTGGCCTCCGACGCGGCTCAGCTGACGGCGCTGCTCGACAGCATCACCGGCCCGATCGTGCTCGTCGGGCACTCGTACGGGTGATCAGCCGGGCAGCGGCGGGTGACCCGGACGTCAAGGCCCTGGTCTACGTGGCCGCGTTCGCGCCCTTGGCGGGGGAGAGCGCCGGTGACCTGGCGGCGAAGTTCCCGGGCAGCACCCTCGCGGAGACGCTGCCCGGCGTCACCACGGCCCTGATCGAGCAGGCCGCCACGCGCAAGTAAGGACGCACCGCTGCCGGCTGCCTGGCGCCGCGGTGACTTGTCTCGGCAATGTCAGCGTTTGCCCTGGCAGCCGCCCGGTGTTCCTATAGTTCTCGCCATGAGCGCGCACGTGGTGGTCGCCGAGGACGACGTCCGGCAGGCCGAGGTGGTCCGGCGTTACCTGCAGGCTGCCGGCTACCGGGCGTCGGTCGTTCACGAGGGCCGTGCCGCGATCGAGCTGGTGCTGCGGGCCCGGCCCGAGCTGCTGGTGCTGGACGTGATGATGCCGGGGCCGGACGGGCTCGCGGTCTGCCGTGCGCTGCGCCGGGAGAGCAATGTCCCGGTGTTGATGCTGACCGCCCGCCGCGACGAGGACGACCTGATCGCCGGGCTCGAGGCCGGTGCGGACGATTACCTGATGAAGCCGTACAACCCGCGGGAGCTGATGGCGCGGGTCCGGACGATGGTGCGCCGCAACCGATGGGCGCCGGAGGCCGGGCTGCGGGTCGGCGATGTCACGGTCGACGTGGCCGGCCACCACGTGACCGCCGGCGGGCGCAGGGTGGACTGCACGCCCGGCGAGTTCGAGATCCTGGCCGCGATGGCTGCCGCCCCGGACCGGGTGTTCACCAGGGCGCAGCTGCTGGAGCGCACCCGGGGCTTCGAGGTCGCCGCGACCGACCGGACCGTCGACATGCATGTCATGAAGCTGCGCCGCAAGATCGAGCCGGATCCGCGCCGGCCGGCGTACCTGCTGACCGTCTACGGCGTCGGGTACAAGCTCACGGACGGGTCGCGGTGAGGTCCCGGAGCCTGGTGGTGCGGCTGCTGGCCGTGTCGCTGCTGGTGGTGCTCTGTGCCGTGCTGGCCACCGCCTGGCTCGTGGTGCGCAGCACCACGTCGCAGCTGCGGCAGGAGCTGGGTCAGGGCATCGGCTACGACGCCCGGATCTACGAGGAAGTGCTCGGCTATGCCGCCGCCCACACCACGTGGTCCGGCGTGCGGCCGCTGCTGGCCGAGCTGCGCGGGATCACCGGCCGCCAGATCACGCTCACCCGCGAGGACGGTACCTTTCTGGCCAGCTCGGAGGGGAAGCGGCCGGAGCTGCCGGCCCGGCGCTCCGCGCTGGTCAGCCCGCTCGGCATCGAAGGGTTCCTCTCCTCCGGGCAACCCGACGAGAGCGGTATCGACCGCCGGGCGCTCGGCCCGTACCGCCTCACCGCCGCCGAGCACCGGATGCTGTCCAGCCGGTTCCTGAACGCTCAGCGGTGCATGACCGGGCAGGGCATCGCCGTCACGGCCGACACCACCGGTGCGGGCCGGCCGACGCTGACACCTCTGTTCACGAGCGCGGAGGTGGTCTCCGCGCAGCTGGCCGAGTGCTATCGCCGGTCCGGCGCCGACCTGGTCACCCGCACCGAGAGCGCGGCGCTGGCTCAGCTCACCGCGCTGACGAACGTGTGCCTGGTCGGGCGGGCCGCCGAGCCGGTGGTCACCGTGCTGCCCGGTTTCGTGTGGCAGCCGACCGGCACGGCCCGTCCCGCCGCGGGCCAGGCGGAGGAATGCGTGGCGAAGTCCCGCAAGGAGCAGCTCGCGCCGTACGTGGCCCCGCCCGCGTACCTCTATGTCACCGGCCCGGCCAGGACAGCCGGTACGGTGGTCGACCTGTCCCGCGCCGGCACCTTACGGGTGGCGGGCGTGGCGGGGCTGGTCCTGGCGGTCGCGGTCGCGGTGACGTTGCTCGTCGGAGTGCGGATGTCGCGGCCGCTGCGCGCGCTCACCAGTGCCGTCGAGGGCGGTGCGAGCCACCTCCCGGTCCGCAGCCGGGACGAGATCGGGCGGCTCACGGCAGCCTTCAACGACCTCTCCGAGCGCCGGGAGAGCGCCGAACGGCAACGGCGTGCGATGGTCAGCGACATTGCTCACGAGCTCGGCACTCCGCTGACCACCATCCGTGCCTGGCTGCAGGCCGCGCGCGACGGCGTGGCCGAGGCGGGCCCCGAGTTGCTGGATCTGCTCGCCGACGAGGCGGAGCTGCTCCGGCACGTCGTCGACGACCTGCGCGACCTGGCCGCCGCCGACGCGGGCCGGCTCCGGCTGCACCCCGAGCTCGTCTACGTCAACGAGTTGCTCGCCCAGGTCGTCGCGGCGCACGGCGGCCGCGCCGGCGGTGTCACGATCGCGCTCGAGACCGCCGGCGACCCGGAGGCCGAGCTCGATCCGGTCCGCGTCCGCCAGGCGGTCGGCAATCTGCTGTCGAACGCGGTCCGGCACTCCCCGCCGGGTGCCACCGTCACCGTCCGCTCGCACCTCGACGGCGGCGATCTGGTGATCGAGGTCGCCGACGCGGGCACCGGCATCGCCGCGGACGATCTCCCGCACGTGTTCGACCGCTTCTGGCGCGCGGACAAGTCGCGCAACCGCGCCACCGGCGGCAGCGGACTGGGCCTGGCCATCGTCCGCAACCTCGCCGAGGCCCACGGCGGCAGCGTCACCGCGACCAGCCGGCTCGGCCACGGCAGCACCTTCACCCTGCGCCTGCCCACCTGACATCCCCTGCTCCCCACCGCGAGCGGCTCGGCCACTCGCGGCGATGACCCCTGCGAAGGAGGCGGCCGATCATGGCTGCGAGGACGAATCGCCTGCTCGCTCTGGACGGATTGCGGCTGCTGTGCGCGCTGGCGGTGGCCGGCTACCACCTCGGTCTGGCCTGGTCGGTCGACGGCGTCCGGCCGACCAGCGCCTTCCTGCCGCAGGAGGTGAACTCGGTGCTGATCTACGGCTTCCTCGGCGTGGAGGTGTTCTTCATGATCAGCGGCTTCGTCATCGGCATGAGCGGCTGGGACCGCGGCCCGCGTGACTTCCTGGCCTCCCGGGTCGCCCGGCTCTACCCCGCCTTCTGGGCCTGTGTGCTGATCACCTCGGCCGTCATGATCGTCTTCCCGCTCACCGAGGGCATTCCGTTGCCGCACGGGCTGACCGGCGCGGACATCGCCGTCAACCTCACCATGCTCGCGGAACCGCTGAACGTGCCCTCGGTCGACACCGTCTACTGGACCCTCTGGTACGAGCTGCGCTTCTACGCTCTGTTCACGGTTCTGGTCCTGGCCGGTCCCACCCGCGGCAGAGTTGTCGTCCTGGGCGCCTGCTGGCTGGCCGCCTCCGTCGCCGTCCCGGCCGGCACGCCGCTCGCGGAGCTGGTCATGCCCCAGTTCGCGCCCTACTTCGTGGCGGGCATGACGATCCACCTTCTCCGCCGCTACGGGCCGGCCCTGCCGCTGTGGGCCCTGCTCGCCGCGGCCTGGGTGCTCAGCCTGGTCCGCGTCCGGGAGCGCGTGCTCTTCGCCAACCCCGGCTTCCCGGTGCCGGTCTGGCCCGCCTGGCTGCTCATCACGCTCGCCTATGTCGTGCTGCTGGCCATCGCGCTCGGCGTCACCGACGGCTGGACCTGGCGCCGGCTTGCTGTCGCCGGCGCCATCTCCTATCCGTTCTATCTGCTGCATCCGCGCATCGGCTTCACGATGATCCGGTACGCCTACGACCGCACCGGGCTGCCGGTGCCCGTACTCATCGTGGCCGCGGTGGTGGTCCTGCTCGTCGCCGCCTGGCTGGTGCACCGGCTGGTCGAACGACGCTGCGGGCCCGCACTGCGACGCTGGATCGCCACCGGGTCGATCCGCCCGCGCTCCGCCGTCCCGGTCGCGTCGTGACGCGGACGGCTCAGACCAGGGCCGGCCGGCGGCCGGTCAGCCGGTGCAAGTGGTCGCGGACCCGGGCGGCCTCCCACACCGGCACCCGGGCGGCGATGTAGCCGTCGGGACGGATCAGTGCTGCCGGCGAAGCCGAGGCCGCGCAGGCCCCACGGCGTACGGGGCGTCAGCTGATGCCGGGATCGGCGGCCGGGATCTCGTCGTCGTAGGCGCCGGATTCGCCCGCATAGCGTTCGCCGCCGAGGTACGGCCAGGGGTTCGCGGCGCAACCGTGCAGCCCGAGGGTCTGCTGTTGCATGACCGGGGCAGGCTCGCCCGGCTTCGGGCACAGCTCGTGTCCCTGTCCGAGGCGGTGTCCCACCTCATGATTGACCATGTACTGGCGGTACGTCGTCAGGCCTGCCCCGAAGCGCGGTACGCCTTTCACCCAGCGCGCTACATTGAGCACCACCTTGTCGCCGTTGCGGCATGACGTGTAGCCGTCCGGGGTGTCACCGCAGAGCTGGTCCCGGGTCCGCGGCGTGGCCAGATAGATGGTGAAGTCGTATGGGGCGCCCGGACCGACCCGCTGCAGCCGCCACCGTCCCCCGGCGGTCCAGCCGCGCGAGGCGGAAAGTGTGGCGGTGACCGTGCTGGCGAAGGTGTCCACCGGCAGGCCGTCGATGTCGCGCTCGACCAGGACCCGATACCGCAGAAGCGTGCCGGAGCGTCCGGCCGCCGGCCCGGACTGGGCCGAGGCCGCGGCCCACTTTCCGGAACCCGTCGCCGGGTAGGTGATCGACGGCGAAGTGACTATGGCATGGGACGGCGCGGGCGGGCTCGACGCCTCGGATCGCGGAGCATGCCAGGCGGCCGAGGAGGGCGATGCGCACGCGCCCAGCAGGAACAGCGCGGCGACAGCCGGAACTCGCAATTTCACGGCCCTGATGACGACCGGAAGAAGCGTGCGGTTCGTCGGCGGCGGTGTGAAGAAACTCGCCCGCCGAGGAGCCAACCCCGGTCACCCGGCAGCCGTCATGGGGAGTCGACAGGGAAGGAGGACGTGTGCCTACCGAACGTGATGAGCAGTTCGACAGGTTCGTCCGGGAACGGCGGCCCGGCCTGGTGCGCACGACCACGCTGCTGACGGCCGGAGACCCGCACCTCGCCGAGGACCTCGTGCAATCCGTGCTGACCAAGCTGTACGTGGCATGGCCCGCGTTCCGCGGTGCGGACAGTCCCGAGGCCTATCTCCGGCGCACCCTGGTCAACGCGCTGACCGACGAGCGGCGCCGCTGGTGGCGCCGGCACGAGCGATCGATGGCCGACCCGCCGGAGCGGCCGCACGCCGAAGCTCCCGGCGCCGGCATCGACCCCGAACTGCAGGACGCCTTGCGCAGCCTCACTCCGAAGATGCGGGCCACGCTGGTTTTCCGCTATTTCTACGACCTCGACGTCGCGGACACCGCCGACGCCCTCGGCTGCTCCGCCGGCACGGTCAAGAGCCAGACCGCCCGCGCGCTCGAGCTGCTGCGCAGCCGCCTCGGATCCGACAGACCCCTTGCCGACATCCCCGTGACGGGAGCCCTCCGATGACGAATCTCCACGACCGGCTCGACCGGCTGGCCGGCCCGGCAACCCCGGTCACCGATGCCCAGATGGCAACCGACCTGGCCCGCGGCCGCCGGGCACTGCGGCGCCGCCGCACGCTCACGGGCGCCGCGGGTGGCGTTTTCGCAGTAGCCGCCGTCGGTGCCGTGATCTCCTACGGCGCCGCGACCCCGCCCGGCGAGTACGCCGCACCAGCTCCCTCTGTCACAAGCTCCGTCGTCCGCACCGAACTGGTTGCCTATCGGGGCAAGCAACCCGAGGGCTTCGTCATCGACAAGATTCCGTCGGGCTGGGAGATCTATCGCAGCAGCGCCACCGCTCTGACCATCGCGCCGCTCGGCACCTTCGCCAAAGACCCGGAGCTGTGGGCCGGCAAGAACACCGTGATGCTGCAAGCGCTGGCCGACGCCGAACCGTCCGGAACCCGCGTCCAGGTCGGCGGCAGGCCCGGCATCCTGACGAGGATGGATGCCGAGGGCGACGCCAAGGCCCTGCTCGTGCGGCAACCGAGCGGGATGTATCTGACCATCCAGATCCGGGACGCCCGCGGCTGGAGCGACGACGACATCGTGGCGTTCGGCGCCGGCATCCACGTGGTGCCGCCTTCCGGGCGAGGTGGTGAGTGACGGATCTGGTATGACGCAGGCCACTTCTTCAGATTGCGACGGGAAGGGCTCGGCGGCAACGAAGGGGTGTGATGTCCCGGCACGCTGGTGCCCCCGCAGCTCGCGCACAGCTGCGTCGTTTCCTCGCCTATGTCGCGCTCTGCCTCGACCCGCCGCCTGGCCGGCCGCACCCCGTCGGAGGTGCTGCACGCCCGTGGCGGCGGGGACATCGCGCTCAGGCTGCCGGAGCGGTGACCTCCGCCAGGCGTGCGGTCAGTGCTTGACGGATCGTGGTGACGGCTTCGTCGCCCACGGCGATCCGGGCCGGCGGGTTGTCGGTGTCGGCGGCGTGCAGGATGGCGTCGACCACTTCGCGGGGGTCGCCGAACTCCTCGGCCGGCTTGGTGCCGAAGGCCTGGAAGAAGGCGCCGACCGTTGGGGCGTAGACCTCGTTGGGTGGTACGGCAAGAGATACCGAGGTGGGGCCGAACTCGGTGGCGTAGGTGCCCGGCTGGATGGCGATGGCTTTGACGCCGGTGGGTGCCAGTTCCAGGGCGAGGGCTTCGGTGATGAGGTCGGCGGCGGCTTTGCTGGCGGAGTAGAGGCCGGAGCCGGTCCAGGCGTAGACGGCGAGTTCGGAGGACAGGGTGATGACCCGTCCGTGGCGTTCGCGCAACGTGGGCAGGGTGGCCCGCAGCAGGGCGAGCGGGCCGAAGACGTGCGTCTCGAATACCTTGCGGGCGGCCGTGTCGTCGACCTGCTCGACGGCGCCGAAGAGGCCGTAGCCGGCGTTGTTGACCAGGATGTCGATGCCGCCGGCCGCGGTGACCGCGTCGGTGATGGCGGTGATGCCGTCGGGGGTGGTGATGTCGGAGGTCACGGTGGTGATGCGGGGGCTCTGGGCGGCCAGGTCGGTCAGGGCGTCGGTGCGCCGGCCGGTGGCGATGACGGTGTCTCCGCGTTCGGCGGCGGTGAGGGCGAGGGTGCGGCCGAAGCCGGAGGTGGCGCCGGTGATGAGCCAGGTCTTGTTCGTCATGGAAGGAATCTCAGCTCGGAAAGACCCGGGCCGGGGGGCGTTGATCGGCCCACCCGAACCTAGGACGCGGTGGGCCACCTTGCCGCCGGGCGGACCCCGGCCGGCGACCGATACTGGACGGGTGGTCCACAACGAAGAGCTCAGTGACTTCCTGCGTACGCGCCGGGCTGCGCTGACCCCGGAGGCGGCCGGGCTCGCGAAGGGTCCCGCGCGGCGGGTGCCCGGTCTGCGCCGCGAGGAGCTGGCCGCCCTGGCCGGCGTCAGCGTCGACTACTACACGCGGCTGGAGCAGGGCCGGCACATCATGCCGTCGGAGTCGGTGATCGACGCGCTCGCCACGGCGCTCGCCCTGGACCCGGCCGAGCGTGCCTATCTGCGCGCCGTGGCCCGGGCGAAGCCCGCCGCGCGTAAACGGGCCCCGCGCCCGCAGGTGGTGCACCCCGGGACGCTGCGGCTCATGGAACAGCTGGGCGACGCGCCGGCGTACGTGCTGGGCCGCCGCACCGACGTGCTGGCCGCCAACCGGATGGCCCGCCTGCTGCTGGCCGACTTCGACGCGATGCCGGCCCGGCAGCGCAACGCCCTGCGCTGGCTCGTGCTGGACGAGGGCGCGAAGTCGATCTGGGGCGACAAGTGGGCGAAGACCACGTCCGCGATGACCGGGATGCTGCGCCTGGACGCCGCCCGCTATCCCGACGACCCCCGCACGGCCGAGCTGGTCGGTGAGTTGTCGATGCGCAGCGAGCACTTCCGGCGCTGGTGGGCCGATCAGGTCGTGTACGAGCTTCCGCACGACGAGAAGGTCGTCCACCATCCGGTTGTGGGGAAGCTGACGTTCGCCAGCGAGGCGGTGGTGATCCCGGGCGAGCCGGCGCAAACGCTGTTCGTCTACCTGGCCCGGCCCGGGTCCGAGACGGCCGACGCCCTGGCCATGCTCGCCGGACTGGCCGCGGGAACTACAACGCCGGTTGCTCCGACCAACAGGGGCCCGCGGTCCGGACCAGCGTCTCGGGCATCAGCCACTACCGGATCGAGGCCCCGTACGCGCTGACAGGCGTCGCCGAGGCGGGCACGGTGGTGGTTCCCGGCGTCGCCCTGCCGCTGAGCGTGCCCGACGCGGTGCTGGACGCGGTGCGGGCGGCTGCCGCCCGGGGTGCGCGCATCGTCTCCATCTGCACCGGCGCGTTTGTCCCTGCCCGTGCCCGCCGTCGCCGAGCGCAGCGAGCGCCCTGCGCGCCCACTTCCAGCGCGTCCTGCAGACCAGCCCGGACCGCTACCGACGCAGCTTCGCCGGCACGACGGCCTCGTCGCCCTGGGCTCCATCGATCGGCCAGGTGGCGTCGCGGCTCAGCTGGGTCGCAGCGGCGGGTGCGGGTCGTGCGCGATGTCGACGATCGCAGCCGCGGCGCGGGCGGGGTCGTCGTCCTCCTTGCCGCTACCGTCGCGGAAGGTCTTGCGCTGAGCAGTCCCACGCGTGGCGATCTCTGGCACGCAGCCCGCGCCGGGCCTTCGCGGAAGGCGTCGAACAGATGCGCATTCCATCGACGCGGCTCGCCGCAGCGGCGTCCCGGCCTTCGTGGTCATCGCCCTGCACTACCTCGCCTTCCTCCTGCACCGCAACCACGTGCGGCGGGCCGAGATGGTGGCGTTGTCCGAGGAGGCGCTGTCGCTGGCCCTCGGGCACGACCTGCCCGAACTCGTGGTCGAATCCGCCCAGCGGCTCGCCGGGGGCGCGCTGGAGAACGGCGGCCACGCCCGCGCCCGCGAGGCGCCGGCGGCCTTCCAGGACCAGGTCGACCGCGAGGGCGACCGGTTTCGGTAGATCATCTGAGCTCGTCGAACTCGCGTGCTGTCAGGGGCGCGGGGTGATCACGATGCGGCGCTCGCTGCTCAGGGCGCGGTCCCATACCTGTTCCACGTCGGTCAGCGGCACGGCCTCGGCGTCCACGGAGAGTGACCCGTCGGTGATCGCGGCGGCGATCAGCGGCAGCTCGGCGAGGATGTCGCGGGTGTCGACCGAGCCTTGCCCACTGCCGACGATCTGCATCCGGCAGGCGCGCAGCGCCGCCGACGGGATCTGCGCGGTGGCCCCGGTGATCGAGCCGATCTGCACCCAGGACAGCGGCTTGCCCCGGTCGGTGCGGCCGGTGACGACGGCGGTCATGGCCGCGGTGGCCGGCGTGCCCCAGAGGTAGTCGATGACCACGTCGACGTCGGCCGCGACCTTGGCCAGCTGGTCGCTGTCGAGGGCGACGACGTCGGTGGCGCCGAGCCGTCGCAGGCCCTCCAGCTTCTCGGTGTCGCGGCCGGCGGCGATGATGTGACTGGCGTCGAAGAGCTTGGCCACCTGCACGGCCAGCTGGCCGGCGCTGCCGGTGGCGCCGAGGATCAGGATCTTCTGTCCAGGGGTGAAGGTGATCCGGCGGCGCAGCGCTACCCAGGAGGACATGGCCGGGTTCATCGCCGCCGCCACCAGAACGGGGGACGTGCCGGGCGGCAGCAGAATGCTGCGCCGGGCGTCGATGATCGTCTGCTCGGCCATGGAGCCCAGTGTGGTGTCCGGGAGGATGAAGTAGCGCATGTTGCCCTCGGCGTCGCGGCCCACGCCGTCGATGCCCGGCACCAGCGGCAGTTCGCCGGTGCTGGTGTAGTGAGAGCCGTTGGCCTGTGACAGCACCCGCGGGTGCAGGCCGGCGGCGAGCACGTCGACGACCAGTTCGTTTCCGGCCGGGGTGGGCAGGGTGAAGTCCTGGTAGCGCGGGGTGGTGCCGAACGAGGAGACGACGGCGGCTTTCATGCTGACCTCCACGGGCGCAATTTAGTTCGTTATACACACTAAATTAGATGGGGTTACGAACCACGTCAAGGCGCTGATCGGTGGTATTCAAAACCATCTCGCGTACGCTGGAGGTCATGTCCCCGCAACCGCAACCCGGCTCACGAGCGGAAGTCCTCGTGGATTCCCTGGTGCAGACCTCGTTCCGGATCACCAGCGTCCTCACGCGCATCGGCGCCGAGCACGACCTCTCCCTGACCCAGATGCGGATGCTCGGCATCCTCGTCGACCACCGCGTCCGCGTCACCGACCTGGCCACGCACATGGGCCTGGACAAGTCGACGATGTCCGGGCTGATCGATCGGGCCGAGCGCCGCGGCCTGGTGCGCCGGGAGAAGAACCCCGACGACGGCCGGGCGATCGACGTGCTGATCGACGCGGCCGGCCTCGAACTGGCCCGCCAGGCCTACCGTGAGGTGCACGAGGCCATGTCCCCCGCCGTCGACCGGCTGGACCGCCGCCAGACCGAATCACTGATCAAGCTTCTGGGCCTGTGGCTGGGATGAGTCCGTCCTGGGTCGTCACCGGCGGGGCGGCGAGCTGCGGCTCGTGGGACGCCCGCCGCCTCGGGCAGCCTCGACCGCGGATGCGGATGTCCGTGGGCGAGTGCAACCGTGGCGTAGAAGGCCACCGCGCCGGCACGGGATGTGGTTGAAGAACTCGGCCCGGACTGGTGGCGTTCCGCTGGCGGCGCCGGGCCCCGTCCCCGGCTTCGGCAGCCGGGTCACGCCGGGCAGGTACGCCCTGACGCTGTGGCGGCAGTTCGGGTGGTGGAGGCCAGTGGCCCGGGCCAGTCACCGTCCCATCGCCCCGGCGAGACGGGGATAGCGGCCTTTGGGAATGCCGGCCGTCCCTCGGCGTGGCGGTGGAGCCGGGTCAGGCGGTGCGGACGGCGACGGTGGTGCGGGCAGTGCGGCGCTGGGGGCGGGCGGCGGCGACGATTTCGCGGGCCGGGATCGCCAGGACGGTGGCGGCGGCGGCTTCGCGGTGCAGATCTTCACTGGTACGCCGGGCCAGTTGCGCGTCGTGCCAGGTGGCCTGCTCGGTGGCCACGGCGCGGCGGTGCTCGGCCAGCAGGTAGGCCGCGGCGGTGCGCAGCACGACCAGTTCCTGCTCGACCGGGTGCAGCCGGGCGTCCCAGCCCCGGCCGGCCAGCGCATCGCCGACGGCGGTTGCCGGCAGTTCTCCGCGTTCGGCGGCAACGCTCACGGCCTGGTGCAGCCAGCGTTCCCGGGCGGCGTACTCGCTCGGGGTCGGTGCCGTCCACGGGGTCCGGAACGCGGCGGCGGTGTGGGCGCGGTCGAGGCGGGCCTGGGCGTCGAGCCACGCCTGCCACGTGGCGTTGACGTGCTGCTCGCTGTCCTGCCAGTGCTCCAGCCACCGCTGCGCCCCGCGTTCGGCGCGCTGGGCGGCGACGTGCAGCTCGTCGGCGTACCGGATGGTCTCCTCGGCCTGCCGGATCCGGTGGCGGCGCTGCTCACGCAGGGTGCGCATGGTCCCGGCGGTTTCGCGCAGGGCGCGGGTCGGCTCGCTGATGCCGTGCGGGCTGGCCAGCAGCACCAGCGAGAGCAGCGCGAGCACCATCAGCACGCCCCACACGGTCGCTGGCCGGGGGTCATTCAAGATCATTTCGGCGACAAGGTTCATGGCGGCATTCCCGTCCGTGGGATCGATGAAAGTCGACAGCCGCACGCCGTCGAACGGGCGCGCGGAAAGAGGAGAGGGGGTGCGGTCAGGCGCGAGTGGACGGAGGCGCGCGCGAACCGCGCACTCCGGCGACGGCCTGCGGGTGCAGCACTTGCGGGGTCCCGGCCACGACGTCGGTGGCGGCGGGGAGCTCCTCGGGCAGGTCCGCGGCCGGCTCCGGCGCGGGAGCCGCCTCGATCTGCGCCACGGCGGCCACCCGGGACGGCGCCTCAGATGCCGCGGGGACCACGGCAGCGGTGGCGAAAGGCCCGGTCAACAGCAGCGCGAGCAGGACAGGCAGGGACCGCCGCACGAAGCCGCGCACGCCGTCCCTCGTCATGCGCGCCACCTTACCCGCCGCGCGGCGCTTCTTGCGTGATCATGGGACTACTCGGCGTGCCAATCGGCGGCGCGCTCCGCGGCCGGGGGTCCGCCTCGGGGCGGCGGTTGGTCCACCGAGGTGTCGACGTGGTCGCCCTCGGCGAGATCGAGCGGCCGTCCGGTCCCGCTGGTCGCTGTCAGCGCGGCGGCGAACAGGACCAGTTGGTTGACGGCGCTGAGAAACACGAGCAGCCCCACCGAGCCGCCGACGAGGTGGTAGGTGGGATTGGCCTCGGTGGCCCGCACGTACAGGCGGCCCAGGGTTTTGAGCCCTTCGAGCCCGACGGAGACGAGCAGTGCCGGCGCCAGGACCCGGCGGATCGGCATCCGGATGCGCGGCAGCCCGGTCAGCATGCCGGCGGCCAGCACCATGTTCACCGCGAGACCCAGCACCAGCCCGACCACGGCCAGCGGCCACCGCGACGGTGTGGCGTCGGCTGCGTCGACCGCCCGGCCGGCGATGGTCGTCGTCACGTAGGCCACCCACAGCGACGCGGCCAGCAGGACACCGAGCCCGGCCAACACGCCCATGTCGACGAGCACGCGGACGACCAGCTTGCCGGGATACTCGGTGAGTCCCCAGATCTTGCGGATCGAGGAGCGCATCACGTCGACCCAGAACCATCCCGAGATCGGCAGGCCGACGAACGCGATCACCCCCGCGGTGTTCCGGGCGTTGCGCAACTGCTGCACGTCGATGTGGGGCAGGTTCTCCGCGGCGTACCTTTCCACCGACTGCAGCACCGCGGGGTCGTCGAGCGCGAACGCGAAGACGGCGAAGCCCAGCAACCCCAGGGAGAAAGTGGCGAAGAACGCGTAGTACGTGACAGCTGCCGCGAGCCGGCCGCCGTCGGCCTCGTCGTAGCGCAGCACCGCGCGGGTCACATGATCCACCCAGCCGATGCGACTGCGCCACCGGCGCCAGGCCGCCGCGATCCTCCGTGCGCCACGTCTGCCTGCCACGGCCGCTGCGATACCCGTACGCCACCCGGTTACGCGCTGCGGATTCGCGGCCGGTCGGTTCTGCTGACGTCCGCGCCCGCAGGCAGGGTCGTCGTCAGGGTGCTGCGCCGCCGTCGCCCGGTTCTCGCGGGGCGCGGGGCCACGGCCATGATCCATCCTGCGCCGACGTGCATGGAGTGGAGGAACGCGCGGTCGGCGGCGTGCCGTGCAGGCCGCGGCCGTCGACGGTCTCTGGAGTACGGCCGGCAACAGGCCCATCGGCAGGCAGGACCTGAAGGGCGTCTCCGCGCGGGTCGGCCGGGACCAGGTCACTCAGGCCGGCGGCGTGGTCGCCGTTCTCGACGATGACGGCGAGTTCGTCTTGCCTGCCGAGCAGGGCGAACGCCTCATCTGCTGTCTCGCATCAGCCGATGCCTGGGGCGGCGGGGTGATTCAGGGCTGCGGGTTCGTGACTCTCCCGGCGGCCGGCGGACTGGAGATCAGCGACGGAGAAGGCGGCTTCGCCGTCGAAATGAAGGAGTAGCGGCCCCAGCATCCGGTAACCAGCCGCTGCGAGGCCACTGGTCACGACCATGGCGGTGAAAGGCGCAATCGCGTCGGACGTCAGCTGACCCACCGCGCGGCGGCACGAAACACCGACGGGAGTCCTCCGACTCACTCCTCCGCCAAGGCAATGCCGACGACCGCAGTCGCGCAGGCCGATTGCATGACTCAGACAAAAGCGGCAAGGCTCTGTGCGTTCTTGCATGTGGGGCCCTGCGAAGGGCAACTGGAGCGTGCGGGCTTCGGGGACGCTGTCGCCGAACTCGACATTCGGCTTCTCCGGCGCGGGCCCAGAACAGCGCCGCCTGGACGGCCACGAGCAGCTTGATCTCGCCGTCCGGGGCGCACTGACTGCAGGAAGGCGCTCACGTGTCGGCCGGTGTGCTCGCCGACGTGTGGGTGGCGGTCCAGCTGGCCAGCAGGCGCAATGTTTCGTGGGCGGGTGTGCCGGCTTCGGCGCTGTAGGCGGTCAGGGTCAGGCCCGGGTCGGCCGGCAACGGCATGGCCTCGAACGCGAGGTCGAGCCGACCGGCGACCGGGTGTTGGAAGTGCTTGACACCGGTGTGGTGCAAGCGGACGTTGTGCGCGGCCCAGCGGGACCGGAAGTCGTCACTGCGGGTGGCGAGTTCCCCGACGAGGTCGGTGAGGGCACGGTTGTACGGGTCGCGGCCGGCCTCGGTGCGCAGCAGGTTGACGGTGGTGTCGGCGGCGTCGGCCCAATCGGGGTAGAAGTCTTCGGCGGCGGGGTCGAGGAAGCAGAACCGGGCCAGGTTGACCGGCCGCGCGGTGGTGGCGAAGGCGGGCGAGTAGAGGGCTCGACCGATGGGGTTGACGGCAAGGATGTCCAGCCGGCCGTTGCGGACGAAAGCCGGTGCATCGGTCATCGCGTCGAGCAGGCTCTGCACACCGGGACGGATCTGCTGCTTGGCCGGCCGTCGCCGCGTCCGAGGGTTGGTGTTGGCGGCGCGGGCGAGATCGTGCAGGTGGGAGCGTTCGGCCTCGTCGAGCTGCAGAGCTCGGGCGATGGCGTCCAGGACGCTGTCGGAGACGCCGCTGAGGTTCCCGCGCTCCAGGCGGGTGTAGTAGTCGGGGCTGACCCCGGCCAGCATCGCCACCTCGGCCCGGCGCAGTCCGGCGACGCGGCGGGTGCCGCCGTAGTTCGGCAGCCCGGCCCGCTCGGGCGTGATCTTGGCGCGCCGGGAGGCCAGGAACTCGCGTACGTCACCCTGGGTGTCCATGCCAGCAACGTTACGACGACCGGCGTACGGCAGAGGGGTTCTGCCACTACCTGCTACGGCAGCCCCTCCCACCTGCGACGTTCCCGGCGTTGCATAGACGACGTAGCCCCCGGCCGGCCAAACGTTCGATCGGCAGCCGGGCCGCGGTCCGCATAGCGACCGATGCCGGGGAACGCCCCTTTCCGATTCGATCACTCGAAGGACACTCATGGATCTGCTGCCTGTACGCCCGACCGTCAAGACGCCCGCGCAGGCGTTCACCGGCGACGTCTACATGACCCCCATCTACAGCGGCACCGGACTCTCGCGATTGACCGTGGCCCTCGTCCGGTTCACGCCCGGCGCCCGCACCAACTGGCACTCCCACGCCGTCGGGCAAACCCTGCACGTCACCGAGGGCGTGGGCCTGGTGGGCACGCGCGACGGCCACGTCCTGCGCATCCATGCAGGCGAGACCGCGGTCTGCCCGCCCGGCGAGGAGCACTGGCACGGCGCCGCTGCCGACACCTTCATGAGCCACCTCGCGATGCTCGAAGCCGATTCCGGCGGCGGCGACCCCACCACCTGGCTCGAACCCGTCACCAACGAGCAGTACGAGCAGGCCAACAAACATTGATCCAGCAGCATCGCCGCAAGGGACGGAAAACCGATGACCAACACTTTGACCCCACAACAGCACGCTGCCGCCGCCATCGCCGCCCACACCGCGTCCGGCCGGATGCCACAGCTGCACGACGCCCTTACCGACGGACTGAACGCCGGGCTCAGCATCAACCAGATCAAAGAGATCCTGGTGCAGATGTACGCCTACGCGGGCTTCCCGCGCAGCCTCAACGCCCTCGGCACCTTCATGGTCCTGATCGAGCGACGCCGCGCCGACGGCATCACTGACCCGGCCGGTGAAGAACCGAAGAACCTGCCTGCGGACACCGACATGCTGGAGGCCGGCACCGCCAACCAGACCCAGTTGTCCGGCGCGCCGGTGGCCGGCCCGCTGTTCGAGTTCGCCCCCGCCGTCGACAGGTTCCTCAAGACCCATCTGTTCGGCGACATCTTCAGCCGCGACAACCTCGACTGGCAGACCCGCGAGATCGCCACCGTCGCCGCCCTGACCAGCCTCGACGGCGTGGAAAGCCAGCTGCAGTCGCACCTCGGCATCGCGTTGAACACCGGCCTGACCGGTCCGCAGCTCCGCGATCTCATCACGCACCTGAACCCCGCTGTCGGCCCGGACCGCAGCGGCCGTGCCGCAGACATCCTCGACAAGGTCCTGGCCGCCCGCTGAGGCCACTACGCAAAGAAGGCAAACCCATGATCCTCAACGAGACGTACACCTTGTCCAACGGCGTCGAGATCCCCAAGCTCGGTCTGGGCACCTGGTTCATCGACGACGACAAAGCCGCCCAGGCAGTCCGCGACGCCGTCGCCATCGGATACCGCAACATCGACACCGCCCAGGCCTACGGCAACGAACGCGGCGTCGGCGAAGGAGTGCGCACTAGCGCTGTTCCGCGCGACGAGCTGTTCGTCTCCACAAAGCTGGCCGCCGAGATCAAGAACTTCGATGAAGCAACCGCTGCGATCGACGGCTCCCTGATCACGCTGGGGCTGGACCACATCGACCTCATGCTGATCCACAGCCCCCAGCCATGGAACGACTTCCGCGGCGGCGACTACGCCGATGGCAACCGTGAGGCCTGGCGCGCACTCGAGGACGCTCACCAGGCCGGCAAGATCCGTGCCATCGGCGTCTCCAACTTCCAGCAGACCGACATCGAGAACATCCTCAAGACCTGCACGGTCACTCCACACGTCAACCAGCTACTCGTCCATGCGGGCAACACCCCGGACGAACTTGTCGCCTACTGCCAGGACAAGGGCATTCTCGTGGAGTCGTACTCGCCCATCGCCCACGGCACGATCTTGAAGAACCCGGAAATCGTCGCCATGGCGGACCGGTACGGGGTAACCGTCGCGCAGCTGTGCATCCGCTACACGCTGCAGCTGGGCACCGTGTCTCTGCCCAAGACCGCGAATCCGGAACACATGCGAAGCAACGCCAACGTCGACGTTTCGATCTCCGACAACGACATGACCCTGCTCCGCAGCCTGCGGGCGCGCGACTACGGCGAACACAGCGAGTTCCCCGTCTACAGCGGCAAATAGCCGGGATCCATCAGCTGTACCCACGCGGCCCGAACGACCGATCACCCCTGCCGACATCGGCGTCACCGGCATACTCCCACCCCCGCCGGCGATGTCCCCTGCCCGCGATGGGTCCGGAACGTTGAACATCGAATCCATCCGATCGAGGAACGCCACGGGCGATGCCCGAACCGGTGAACAAAGCGCAGGCCACCTGGACCGTCGGTGATCCGCCCTGCCCGACGTGCGTCGGCGCCTACCGCCGCTCAAGATCGCGGCATGAGATGCTGTGATCTCGCTGCGGTGGGGAACGGACGCTGGTAGGGGGCGCGGTGACACGACGGTGGTCATGCGTCGTGCTGTTGACCGTCCTGAGCTTGATGATCTACCTGATCACCCCGGATTGGCTGCCCGCCGCTCACCAGCCTGACCCGCTGCCGGCCGGCGGGCAGAGCGGGCTGGCCGGTAGCGCCCACGATCCTGCCCAGCATCCTCAGCTGACCTCCGACGGCCTGACCATTCTGCCCCGCGCAGACACCCGGCCCGCCGGCGTCGACGCCTCACTGCTGCCGCTGGCCGCGTTCAGTCGGGCCTCCGCGGACCCGTCCCCGCGGCGTCGGGGTAAAGGGGTGACCTGGCAGTCCGTCGCCGCATGGCGGCCCGACCTGCACGCCCTGCGGATCCTGCGCTGCTGACCGCGCCTGGGCCGAACACAACCCGCCGCACGCCTTCGGTGCCGCGACGGCCGAATTGTTCCATGCCCTCCGCGTCCTCGTCAGCAGCATCTTCAAAGGTTGATCACATGCAGACATCTGTCACCGGCGCCATGGCTGGACGGCCATGTACCTGAGCATCATCGGACAGGCTGCGGGCCTGTTTGCCGTCACCAATATCGACGACATCCTGATCCTGGCCCTGTTCTTTGCCCAAGGCGCAGGCCGCCGGAACACCACCCGCAACATCTTTGCCGGTCAATACCTCGGCTTCGCCGGCATCCTCGCCGTCGCCGTGGCGGCCGCGGTCGGCGCCACGTTCCTGCCCGAGCGGGCCGTGCCCTACCTCGGTCTGCTTCCGTTGGTCCTGGGCATCAAAGCTGCCGTCCAAGCCTGGCGGCACCGCAACGACAACGACGACGACCGGACCGAGGCGACCAACGGCGCTCCCGGCGTCCTCGCCGTCGCCGCCGTCACGTTCGCTAACGGCGGTGACAACATCGGCGTCTACGTACCGGTCTTCGCCAGCGCGGGTGGCGGTGGCATGACCGTCTACGTGATCGTCTTCCTGCTCCTGGTCGCCGTATGGGTCGCCGGCGGGCTGTTCTTCGCTATTCGCCCGATCATCGCCAGGGCACTCAGTCGCTGGGGACACGTCCTGCTGCCCATCGTCCTGATCGGCATCGGTCTGCTCATCCTCATCGAAGGCGGCGCCTTCGGCTTGTAGCCCTGGGTGGCGAGGGAGGGGGCGTCACGCGGGGCACCCCCTCTCCGGCGTTCACGACCTGGTCTCGAACACCACCGACAAACGGGCTTCGGACTCGGCTCTGCCTGGACCTGTGGGATGGACGGCCGGCGGTAAGCCGTTGTCGTGCGGTGTGGTTTCCGGCGAACCACGTCGTCATCTGGCCGATATCGAGATCGAATATTCGCGTTCCGCGCCGGCGGCGTCCTGGCTGGCGCCGTGCGCGGTCACCAATCCGTATGCTCTGCCTGCGCGACGGTATCCCCAGTCCATCCGCGATATCAGCAGAACGTGATTATGCTCCGATAACGGGATGACTGGTACGGACTTAGCCGCAGGTCCGACGATTTTTCCACGAGAACCCGGAATGCAGGCGACCTTTGCCGAACAGGCCGACGTGCTGACTCGGCGCTGATTACGCCTGAGCGAGGAACTCCGGCGAATGCTCACGGCGATCGGCCTCGCGTCGGCCGGCCGGCCGGGCGCCCGGCCGGCCACGACGTTGGGCATGCCGGCCGGCGCGATCGCCTCCTTCGGCTGATCCGGGTTGCCCCACCCGGCGGTCCGGAACATCACGGTGCTCGGTGCCGAGGAGTCCGCGATGGAGCGCGGCCGCAACCATGGCGCCGTGCTGATCGACTGCGAGACCCGCAAGGCCGTGGACGACCGCTTACTCGGTTTTCTGGGAGGACCAGGTCGAACATTGTTTCTGTGCGATCCGGCTCGGGTTGGTCGACTTCGGGATCGCCGAGCGGCCTTGCTGCAAATGCCAGCGCAGCATCACCTGAGCCGGGGTTTTCCCGTGCTCGGCGGCGAGCGCGGCGATGACGGGATCGTGCAGGACGTTGCGTCGGTGTTCGCCCCAGCCGGGGTAGAAGGTGATCCCGCCGATCGGTGACCACGCCTGGGTGAGGTTGTCGATGATCTTGGGTGGATTGGAGGGTTCAGAAGGTGAGCACGATGCGGCCGCGCAGGCCGCCCGCGTCCAGTAGCCGGTGCGCCTCGCCGGCCTGCTCGGCCGGCAGGACCTGTCCGACCCGCGGGATGAGCCGGCCCTGTTGCGCCAGGTCGCGGATGCGCAGGAGTTTGGCGTGTTCGCGGACGTAGTGTGGTACGAAGGTGTGCTGGGTGGCGATGCCGCGTTCGCCGGTCCCGGCGGCGCGTCGATCGGACGACACCGCCCGGCCGCCGTCACGTATCGCACGCAGGACCGTCGCGGCGATGCCCGCGGTGTCGATCAGGCCGTCAGCGCCGTCAGGCATCTGCCTGCGTACCAGGTCCGGGAACTCGGTTCCCCGAGGCAGCACGATGTCGGCGCCCAGCGTTTTGACCAGCTGTTCATCGGCTGGCGTGGCATCGGCGATGACCTGGTAGCCGTCGGCCTTGGCCAGCTGGACGGCGGATCCGCCGACCGCGCCGGCCGCTCCGGTGACCATCAGGGTGGCCCCGGCGGGCAGGTCCAGCAGGTCGAGCGCCATGCGGGCGGTCAGGCTGTTCATCGGCAGCGTGGCGGCCTCGGCATGACTCATGCCGGCCGGGGCGCGCACCACCGACTCGGCGGGGACGACGACGTACTCGGCGTAGGCCCCGCGTGTCCCGGAAACCAGCACGACTGCCATGACGTTGTCACCCACCCGTAGGTCGGTGTCGACGCCGTCGCCGATCTGTTCGACTACGCCGGCCGCGTCCATCCCGGGAACGTAAGGGGCCTCGATGCCGGCAACGTGAGCGATGCCCCGGCGTACCAGCGCGTCGACCGGGTTGACCGCCGCCGCATGTACCCGGATCCGGATCTCACCGGGTGTCACCTCGGGGACGGCAAGATCAAGCACTTGCAGTACCTCCGGTCCGCCGAACTGCGTCAGTCCTACCGCCTTCATGACCGCTCCTCTGGTGGATCCGCCGAGCGCCTCCGCTCGTTCCAGGCTCCAGACTCCGCGCGGCCCCATGTCGCAGACAGGGACGGATTACTCCCTGCCGGGGGAGGGTTGTGCTCGCTGATCGCAGATACACCACTGGCGGTTTGTCCGCCCGAATACCCGGCTGGGAGGTCATAGTGCTGCCAGGGAGGAAACTATCCCCGGCAGTTCGGCGCCTCGGATGCCAAGCTCGATGACATGGGACAAGACGCGAACCTGAATGAACTCGGAGAATTCCTCAAGGCCCGGCGGGCACGGATCAGCCCGGCGCAAGCCGGGCTCCCCGAAGGTGCCCAGGCACGCCGCGTCCCGGGCCTGCGACGCGAAGAGGTCGCGGTGCTGGCCGCCATCAGCACCGACTACTACACCCGGGTCGAACAGGGCCGTATGCGGGCCTCCCCGCCAATCCTCGAGCACATCGCTCGCGTCTTGGGTCTCGACGACGACGAACGCGACTATATGTTTGAGCTCGCCGGTGATCCGATCTCACCGCGGCCGCGCCGGGGAACCCGGCAGAAGGTCGACCCGCAGCTGCAACGCCTGCTCGACGATTTGAGTATGACTCCTGCGTTCGTGATCGGCACCCGGACCGAGGTGCTGGCCTGGAACCCGATCGGTGCCGCCTTGCTCACCGACTTCGGCCGGATCCCGGAGAAAGACCGGTTCTTCCTGCGGGTGCTGTTCACCGACCCGGCCCTGCGCAATTTGTACGCCGACTGGGAAGACGTCGCCCGGATGGCGATCGCCCAGGTGCGCCGCGACAGCACCCGCCACCCCCACGATCCGCGGCTGGCCACCCTCGTCGGTGAGCTCTCGATGCGCGACGCCCAGTTCCGGCAGTGGTGGGCTGCACACGACGTAGCGCACCGCGGCACCGGAACGAAACACCTGCGCCACCCGATCGTCGGTGACCTGTCCCTCGACTGGAACACCCTGTCCTGCGCCACCGACCCCGATCAGTCCATCATCGTTTGGACCGCTGAACCAGGCAGTCCCAGCCACGACGGCCTGTCGCTGCTCGCCCACTGGGCGGCCGATCCAGCACGAACCGCCGTCGAGATCATCCCTGACTGACAGCGAGCACACGGCGCAGGCGAACCGGACGCTCGCCGGTCGGCGTGGGCCGCCTGGACTGGAGCCGCTCGGATCCCGGTAGCCTGCCGGCCGTCATCACGGCCCGGCCGGCAGCGGGGCCTGTAGAGCCGCCTCGGCGCAAGCCGTGGCGGCACCCCGCAGCCGCTCTCCCGCCATCACCTCGAGCCGGCGTCGCCGCCGCTCGATCAGGTGCTCGGCCCGCGGCTGGCCGACGGTCGGTCCCCATTCCTTGGGCCGCCACGCAGGCAGGAGGCAGGACGGCGCCGTTACGCCGCCGTCTCCGCGGGAAAGGGCACCAGACTCGTCACGACGGAGTGGCCGATGGGGGCTCTGACGTCGGTCACCGGCCGCGAGCGCACTCCCTCGGGATGAGACGGCGCGGGGCGCAGGCAATCAGGAGTGGGCGAGGGTGGCGAAGGCTTGGTCGAGCAGCCCGGGCAGGTCGCGCTCGCCCTTGGACGCGGTCCACTGGTCGACGGCGATGCTGAGGCAGATCAGGGCTGTAGCGGCGAGCACCGCCGGCCGGATGGCGTCGGACGGGGCGCCCGAGCGCTCCGCGACGATGGCGGCCAGGACTGGTCGCAGGTTGGCCTGTCGTTCCAGGTTGCGGGCGCGCAGCGCCGGTGTCTCGGCGATGAGCTGGGCGAGCAGGAGTGCTGTGGCGGGGTCGTGACCATAGTGCCTGAGCACGGGATCGAGCGACCTGCGCAGCGCGGTCCAGTCGTCCTCGGTCGCCGGGCGCTTGCGCAGGGCTTCGGCGACCTCCGCCTCGTGCTCGTCGGAGGTGCTGAGCACGGCCTCTTCCTTGGTGCCGAAGTAGCGCAGGAAGGTGCTGCGTGAGACGCCGGCCGCCTCGGCGACGTCGTTGACGGTGACTCGGTCGAACCCGTCGCGGCGGAACAGATCGATGGCGACCTCGGTCAGCCGGGCGCGGATGGCGACTCTCGCGATGTCTCGGGCGGTGCCGTGCGCACGGGTAACCATGCTGACATCGTACCTTCGCTGAAACTCAGTGTCAGTTTAAGTGTTGTGTTTCATATAACTATTGAGACTGATTCTGACACTCAGTATCTTTCTGGCGTGGAGGCTCACGAGCGACCACCACGGCGAAGGTCCGGCCGCAATCAGCGGCTCATGCCCCCCGGTCCGGGGCGGCATGCCGCCGCTCATCGATACAGGGGATGACGAGTGACTGATTCCGAGAAAGCCATCCGCCCCGGCGGCATCGTGGCGGTGCTGGCATTCGCCGGCATCACCGGGGCGATCATGCAGACGGTGGTGACACCGCTGATCGGTGAGCTGCCGCAGCTGCTGCACACCACCTCCGCCAACGCCACCTGGGTGATCACCGCGACGCTGCTCGCGGCCGCCGTTTTCATGCCGGTCATCGGCCGGCTCGGTGACATGTACGGCAAGAAGCGCGTCCTGCTGATCTGCTGCGCGCCGCTGTTCATCGGCTCGGTGCTGTGCGCGCTGTCCACCGCGCTGGTGCCGATGGTGATCGGCCGCGGTCTGCAGGGCGTCGGCATGGGCATGATCCCGCTCGGCATCAGCCTGCTGCGCGACGTGCTGCCGCAGGACAAGCTCGGCTCGTCGATCGCCCTGCTGAGCGCGTCGCTGGGCATCGGCGGTGGGCTGGGGCTGCCGCTTTCCGCGGCGGTCGCCGAGTACGCCGACTGGCGCGTGCTGTTCTGGGGCGCGGCCGTGGCCGCCGTGCTGATCGCGGTGCTGATCTGGCGGATCGTGCCGACCGCGCCGGTGTTCGCCAAGGGGCAGAAATTCGACTACGTGGGCGCGCTCTCCCTGGGCGCGGGTCTGATCGGTGTGCTGTTGTCGGTCACCAAGGGTGCCAGCTGGGGCTGGGGTTCCCCGACCACCCTCATCCTGTTGGCCGGCGGGATCGTAGTGCTGCTGGCATGGGGCTGGTGGGAGCGCCGCCACCACGACCCGCTCATCGACCTGAAGGTCAGCGCCCGCCCCCAGGTCCTGCTCACCAACACCGCGTCGCTGCTGATCGGCTTCGCCATGTACGCCCAGTCGCTCGCCGTCCCGCAGCTGCTGCAGCTGCCCGTGGCCACCGGCTACGGCCTGGGTCAGTCGATGCTGGCCATGGGCCTGTGGCTGCTGCCCGCCGGCCTGACCATGATGGCCGTCTCGCCGTTCGGCGCCCGGATCTCCGCGGCCCGTGGACCGAAGTTCACCCTGGCCGTCGGCTCGCTGGTCATCGCCGCCGGCTACGGGGTCTCGCTGGCGCTGCTCGGCACGACCTGGGGGTTGATGGCGGTCGCCATCGTCACCAACGCCGGTGTCGGACTCGCGTACGGTGCGATGCCCGCCCTGATCATGGGCGCCGTGCCCCGCTCGGAGACCGGTGCGGCGAACAGCTTCAACACCCTGATGCGCGCCATGGGCAGCTCGATCGCCTCCGCCGTCATCGGTGTGGTGCTCGCTCAGATGACGACGTCCTTCGCGGGACGTCCGCTGCCGTCGGAGAACGGCTTCCGCGTGACCATGCTGATCGGTTGCGCGGTCGCCCTCCTCGCTTCCGCGATCGCCGCGACCATCCCGGCGCGGCGCCCCGCCACCGAGCCGGGAGCCGCCGAGGGCCGCTCGCTGGCCGAGGTCCACTGACCCCACCCGCACCTGGCCGTGGTGGGTGGACGCACGCGTCCGCCGGAGCCGTCCACCCCCTGGGCCGCAAGCCGTGGATGACGCCGGGTCACCCGCCGCGCGGTGGGGCCCGGTGTCTCCTACGGGCCGGATGCGCACGGCCCGCGCTATTGCTGGTGGGCGCTAGTCCCGATCCGGGTGTGTTCTGGCGGCCAGGGCGTGGGCATTGGCCACTCGCCCCGCGCACCATCAGCACGGGCGAGCCGGCCTCCTACGTCTGCTACGGGCCCGGAAAGACCCGGCTGATGGACCTGGCCCGCATCGCCGGCACCAGGTGGGCCCCCGAGGAAATGCTTCCAGCAGGCCAAGAACGAGGCCGGCCTGGGCGAGTACCACGTCCGTGACTGGCGAGCCTGGCACGCACCACATGGCAGTGGTCGGACTGGCGCCGCGGACGCCGGCACCCGGCCCGCCTCAGCCACTACAAACGCCGAGGCCACCCACTCTGCTGCGTGCCGTTGCAGTACTCG
>NZ_JAUQWH010000105.1 GCF_030757795.1 Actinoplanes oryzae | reverse complement strand
GCTTGTTGCCGGTCAGGGCGACCTTGCCGGCGTTGATGATCACCACGAAGTCGCCGGTGTCGACGTGCGGTGCGAAGGTCGGCTTGTGCTTGCCGCGCAGAAGGGTCGCGGCGTGGGTGGCCAGGCGGCCCAGGACGACGTCAGAAGCGTCGATAATGTGCCACTGACGCTCGATCTCACCCGGCTTCGGGCTGTACGTACGCACAGAATTACCTTGTCTCGTCGTCGGTCTTGGGGCGCGCGCTGGTCGTAACAGGCACGACCATCAAGCGTACCCGAACGGGGACGCTCGCAGCTGTCGCACAACAGCAGGCAACAATACCCGCCAGCGCGGCGCGCGGTCAAAACGGGCTAGGAGGCCCGTCAGCCGACGGACCGCATAACTTATCGGTCCCAGGATAGGCCGTGATGCGCGGCACGCCGACAGCGGGGCACGTGATTCCACCCACCGTGACAGGGATCAAGGCCGGGGAGCGACCCCGCCGCGGCGGACGAGGACGACCCACCGACGACCGGCGCGGGCGCCGATAAGGAAGAATCGATGCCTTAGCAGGCTCGAAACATACGGGACCCGGGACCGAAATTCCCCACCGGCACGCTTCCGTCATGGCACGTGGTGAAGTCTCCCCGAAGGTGCGGTTCGCCGCGCCCCGGTTCACCACGACCTCCGAGCCACCGCCAGGGTTGAGGACGGACCTGGCGGTGCCTGCCGGCGCGGGCGACCGCATCGGCAAAGGAGAGCCGCGGCGTGTGCCGGCCGGAGGTACGGCGGGGAACGCAGGCGTGACATGGGAGCGGGTCGACGCTGAGGACGGCGGGCCCCGAGCGTGCCCTTCGGTGGACCGGCCGGCCACGCCGCGGCTTTTCACGAACACATGACGGACCGGACGGGCAGCTCGCGCAGGTCGATCCTGACGGCGTCGGCCCTGGAGGAGCCGGCGGCGTCCCTGGCGGGTTACACGATCGGGGTCACCTCCGACCATCGCCGCGACGAGCTCGCCGGCCTGCTGGAGAACAGGGGCGCCCGGGTCGTGATCGCCCCGGCCCTGCGCATCGTGCCGATCGCCGACGACGCCGAGCTGCGCGCCGCCACCCGGGCCTGCCTCGCGTCGCCACCGGACATCGTGCTGGTCAACACCGGCATCGGCATGCGGGGCTGGCTCGAGGCCGCCGAGGGCTGGGGGCTGGCGGAGCCGCTGCGCGACGTGCTCTCCCGGGCGTACCTGGTCGCTCGTGGCCCGAAGGCCCGCGCCGCGGTCCGTTCCGCCGGGTTGCAGGACAACTGGTCACCCGAGGGCGAGAGCTACGAGGAGGTCGTCGAGCACCTGACGGCCCGGGGCATCGCCGGCCTGACGGTGGCCATGCAGCTGCACGGCGAGAGCCAGCCCGAATACACGGAGGCGCTCCAGACGGCCGGCGCCCGCGTCATCGAGGTGCCCGTCTACCGATGGGCGCCACCGGTCGACCCGGCGCCACTGCACCGGCTGGTCGATCTCATCACCGGCCGGCTGGTCGACGCCGTGACCTTCACCTCCGCGCCGGCGGTCAACGCGGTGCTGCGGGCGGCGGGCGCGGGCTCCGAGGACCTGCTGCAGGCCTTGCGTACGGACGTCCTGGCGGCCTGCGTCGGCCCGGTCACCGCGGCTCCCCTGCGCAAGCACGACGTCCCGGTGGCCGCACCGTCCCGGGCCCGGATGAGCGCCCTGGTCCGGACGCTCGTCGACAAGCTCCCCCAGCGCGCCCTCAGCCTGGAGGTCGCGGGGCACGCCCTGACCCTGCGCGGCCACGCGGCGATCATCGACGGCGAGCTGCGTCCGCTGGCTCCGGCGCCCATGGCGGTCCTCCGCGCGCTCGCCACCACCCCCGGCCGGGTCCTGTCCCGGGCCGCCCTGCTGCGCGCGCTTCCCCGCGGAGCCGACGAGCACGCCGTCGAGATGGCGGTCGCGCGGCTCCGGGCCGGCCTGGGCACCCCGGGGGTTGTCCAGACCGTGGTGAAACGGGGGTACCGGCTGCCTCAGTGAGGCAGCCGGCGCTCAGCCGACCGGAGCCGGATAGCCGCGGCCCTGCTCGGCGACGAGCGTCCGCATCGCGTGCTCGACCACGCTGACCAGCACCTGCTTGACCGAGTCGCGCTGCCGCGCGTCGCACATGACGAGCGGCACCTGCGGCGAGATGGCGAGCGCCTCCCGCACCTCCTCCGGCTCGTAGCGCGGCGCGCCGTCGAAGCAGTTGAGCGCCACGATGTAGGGCAGATGCCTGTTCTCGAAGTAGTCCAGCGGGGCGAAGGCGTCCGAGATGCGGCGGGTGTCCACCAGCACCGCGGCGCCGACGGCGCCCCGGATCAGCTCGTCCCACATGAACCAGAAGCGCGTCTGGCCCGGCGTCCCGAACAGGTAGAGGATCAGGTCCTCGGCCATGGTGATGCGGCCGAAGTCCATCGCCACCGTGGTGGTCTCCTTGCCGGGCACCTTGGACGCGTCGTCGATGCCCTGCCCGGCCGAGGTCATGACGGCCTCGGTGGTCAGGGGCTCGATCTCGGAGACCGCACCGACGAGCGTCGTCTTGCCGACGCCGAAGCCACCAGCGACAACGATCTTCGCGGAGGTGATCTCCTTGGGTTGCGCCCCCGCCCGCTCAGAGCTTGCGAAGTCCACTCAACACCCTTTCCAGCAGATCCATCCGCTCCGTGAACCCTTCCTTGGGAGCGGCGCTGTGCAAAGCCAACATCCCGTCGGCGACCATGTCGGCGACGAGCACCCGGGCGGCCCCCAGCGGGAGCCTGCTGTAGGCCGCGATCTCGGCCAGCGACTGCGCCTTCGGTTCGCACAGCACGGCGATGCGATATTTGTCGTGCCCGGCGAACCGGGCTTCCTGCACGGCGGCCTGGCTCGCCACCAGGACCGCCTCGATCGGGATCTCCCGCCGTGGCTCCGTCCGGCCCCGGGTGACCGCGTACGGACGGACCAGATTGCCGCGGGGGTCGTGCGGCTGTCCCATCGGGCGGTCACCTCCTTCCGGCTGGCACGGGACACGTCAGGGACACGGGCGGATCAGCGCTGGATGACGGCCTCGCGCGGGGCCGGCACGAGGGCCGCGCCGACGCGCTCGACCAGCAGCGCCATCTCGTAGCCGACCTGGCCGACGTCGCAGCTGCGCGCCGCGAGCACGGCCATGGACGACCCGTCGCTGATGGACATCAGGAACAGGTAGCCGCTGTCCATCTCGATGATCGTCTGCTGCACCTGACCGGCGTTGAACATGCGCGACGCGCCGTCGGTCAGGCTCACGACGCCGGAGGTGATCGCGGCGAGCTGGTCGGCACGGTCCGCCGGCAGGTCCCGGGACGAGGCCAGCAGCAGGCCGTCGGCGGAGACCGCGACGACGTGGGCGATTCCGGCCACGCTGTCGGCGAAGTTGCTGAGCAGCCAGCCCATGTCCTGCATGGTGGGGGGCCTGGTCACTGTCCGTTCTCCTTCGGAGCAGGGGCGAGCGCGGCAGCTTCCTCACTGCCGGCCGTACGCCCTCGTTGCACGCCTCGGTGGTACGCAGAGAGGAGCCCGCGCACTTGGTCCGGACTGCGTCGATTCTGTTGACGCGGCACACTCTGCACCCCACCCGGGACGAGCTGGGCCTGAGGTGTCCGCTTGGGCAGCCCGGAGCGGGTGGTGTCGGTGACGTTTGGTTCTGCCGCCGCCATCGCCCGCTGCCATCCTTCGTCAGCCGCGGTCCGCCACGCGTCCTCGGCAGCTCGGCGCTGCCGCGGCACGGACGGGTTACCGCTGTCGGAACCGGCGTCGTCCGCCGGCCGGGAACCATTCTGCCCCGCATTCACGGATCGGCCACTGGCTGAAGCCGCGGGAGACACGGGAGCGGGAGAATCTTCCGCCGGAAGATCCGGCACGGGATCCGCCGAAAGGCCGGAGAACTGCTCGGGCGGGGCGCTGACGGGGGCGGCCGGCGCCTCGGTCGACAGGATCTGCGTCGTGTCGGCCGGCGCGGTCTCCGCCTCCGGCGCGGTGGTCACCGCCACGGGCTGGTTCGGCGGCGGGGCGTAGCCCGCCGTCGGCATGCTCCACTCCTCGCTCGCCGTCTCGTCACCGCCCTTGAACCAGCTCTGCTGCATCTGCAGGAAGATCGGCGCGGTCTCGGCCGGTGCCTCCGCGACCGGCTCGGGCGGCATCGCCGCCAGCGCGGCGCCCCACCCGTCCGGGTTCGGGCTCACGGGACTGTTCGCCGGCGCCTCCACCATCGGGAACGCCGTCGTGGCCGGCGCGGCGGACTCCGGCGCCGAGACAGCCGGCGACACGGGCGACGGCAGGCCCCGGTCCGCCACGCCGCGCTTGGGCAGCGCGGGCCTGTTCGGGGTGGGGAAACCCTCGCCCGGTCCGGGCAGCTGCGACGGTTGCGCCGGGAGCAGGGGATGCTTCGGTACGGCCGGCGACTGCGGCGCGGAGATGCCACTCGACCCCGCCCGGACAGCGAGCCCGTCCCGCCACGGCTCCGGCGCGATGGCCGGGAGCGTGGCGGTGGCCGCACCGGCCCGGTTGAAGCCGGTCGGGTCGTTCCACGCCGCGGGCGCCGCGTCGAGCTGCCGCGGGCCCCGGCCCGGAGGGTCGAGCGGCCGGCTGTTCGGCAGGATCACGATGCTGTTCGGCAGGATCACCTGGGCGACCGTGCCGCCCTCGATGTTGGCCCGCAGCTCGACGCGGATGCCGTAGCGACCGGCCAGCCGGCCCACGACGGCCAGGCCCATCAGGCGGAACGCGGCCACGTCGACGTCCGGCGTCTCGGCCAGGCGCCGGTTGAGGCTGTCCATCTGCTCCTCGGACATGCCGAGGCCACGGTCCTCGACCTGGATCACGACATAGTCGCGGATCCGCCGGCCGTCGGCGACCACCACCGTGTTCGGCGGCGAGAAGCGGGTCGCGTTGTCGAGCAGCTCGGCGACGAGCCGGACGACGTCGTTGACCGCGACGGCCATGATCGAGATGTCGGTGTCGACCGTGCCGAACTCGATGCGGTTGTAGAGCTCGACCTCGGACTGGGCGGCGCGCAGCGCGTCGACGACCAGGGCGTCCTCGCGGCGCGGGGCGCTGGAGTCGGCGCCGGCCAGGACCAGCAGGTTCTCGTCGTTGCGGCGCATCCGGGTGGCGAGGTGGTCGAGCTCGAAGAGCCGGGCCAGGCGCTTCGGGTCCTCCTCGGTGCGCTCGATCGTGTCGAGTTCGCCGATCATGCGGTCGACCAGGCTCTGCGAGCGGCGGGCCAGGTTGAGGAACATCGCCGAGACGGTGGTCCGCAGGGCGGCCTGCTCGGCCGCGATCCGGACAGCCTCGCGGTGGACCACGTTGAAGGCCTGCGCCACCTGGCCGACCTCGTCGCGGTTGGTGAGCCGGATCGCGTCGGGCAGCTGGTCGACGATGTCGTCGACGCCGCCGTCGCCCAGGTTGCGCACGTCGCGGAGCCGGGCCACGGCGTCGGGCAGGTCGCGGTTGGCCACCGCCAGGGCACCCTCGCGCAGCCGGCGCAGCGAGTTGTTGAGCGAGCGGGCCAGGACGACGGCCAGCGCGACGGCGACGACGAGGACCAGGAGCACCAGCCCGGCCTCGATCGCGGTCTGCTGCCCGACCTCGGAGCTCTCGTCGGCGGCCCGGGCGAGCGTCTCGCCCTCGAGCCGCTGCTCGGCCCAGCGCATCAGGTCGACGACCGCGCCGAGAGACGTGGTCACCTCGGCCGGGGGCACTGCCTCCTTGCGCGAGATGCGGGTGGCGGTCTGGTCGGCGAGGTTGACCGCGTCACCGGTGACGGTGTCGTCGATCAGCTGCTGCTGCGCCGGGGTGGCGACCAGCGAGAAGCTCTCCAGCGCCTCCTGCTGGCCGGTCTGGGTGGCGGTGAGCACGGTGAGCTGCTCGTCGCTGACGTCGCCGGCGGCGCGGGCGGCATAGGCGACCGCCTCCTGCTCGGCGGTGCCGGCCTTGGCCCGGGCGAAGGCGGAGAGGGCGCGCAGGCTGTCGGCGACGTCGCCCTCGCCCGCGTACTGGCTGAGAACCTCGTGGTAACCGATGAGGTCGGTGGTCACGACGCCGTAGCGCAGCACGGCCTCGGAGACGGCGATCTGGTCGCGGTCGACGATCTTCTTGCGGGTGGCGTCCATCAGCCGCAGGTGGTCGTCGATGCGGTTCAGCGCGGTGGCCACCACGGCGGGCGGCTCGTCGAGCTCGCGCCGGTCCGTGGTGAACTTGTCGATCCGCTCGTCACTCGCCGCGACGAGAGCGTTGTAGACCTTGCGGTCCGCCTTGGGGTTCGCCAGATACTCGGCGGCGGCCATCCGCTCCCGGTGCAGCGACTGGGTCAGATCGGACACGTCGGTGCCGAGCCGGGTCAGGTCCTCCACCCGGCCGGCGTCGACGGCCTGGCGTCCGACGTCGACCAGCCGCACGGCGGCGAGGGCGAGGACGGCGACCAGGGGCACGAAGAGGATCAGGGTCAGCTTGGAACGGATGCGGGTGTCCTGCAGACGCGGCAGCCAGCGGCGGCGCGGACGCACGGCAGCCGCCCGGAGGCCGTGCTCACCGGGGCCGGCGGCAGGAGCGCCGGGGCCGGCGGTGGAAGCGGCGGAACCCGCGGGATAGGTCGAGGCCTGGGTCGAAGATCCGGTGCTCACGACATCTCCTCGCTGATCATCTCCGCATCTCGTCGTCCGCCCGGATGCGGGAAGCGGGCCCACCGGACCCCCCGCGGCAAGGCACGTGCCAGACCCGGCACGGCCGCGATTTCATCAGAGTCGGCAACCGTTTGGGAAGTCCGCGACCGTCCGGAATGAGCGTTCACGAGCCGGAGACAATGGTCCGAACGGATCGACAATCGACACACAGTAGGTGTTGACGTGCGCAAATGTGACGACAGCAACGCAACGTATCGGCGCAGTGACACTTATGCATCAAGATTCCAACCACTATGTGGGATGAACGTCCCGCGCGAGGCTCTCGGCGCGGCTTGACCAGCAACCCTCACGTTGGCAAGGTTTCTCGCGATCGGACGGACGCCCTGTCCGTGTTGGCACGGTCCAAACCGGACAACGTGGCCCTGGCAGATCGCAGGAAACCCGTGCAGCGCCTTTGAGGAGGCACCCCAGTGAGGCTCCCCCGTCGCCTGACGGCGTCCGTCGCCGCATCGGCGCTCGTCATGTCCGCACTCGCGGGGTGCGACTCGGGCAGCGACTCCGGCGCGAAGACCGACGTCGTGATCGGCGCCGACCTGGCGTCCAGCGATCCGGTCGACGCGGCGTACGCCCGCGCCCTCCAGCTGCGCGTCGAGCAGATCAACGCGTCGGGCCAGCTCCCCGCGCACAACCTCGTGCTGCGCATCCTGGACAACGGCGGCGACCCCCGGGCCGCCGTGCCCGACGTCGGGACCCTCGCCGCGGACTCCTCGGTGGCCGCGTTGATCACCGGCTCCTGCAACGAGTGCACGGCCAACTCGGCCAAGACGATCAGCGACCAGAAGATCCCGGCCATCGCGCTGGCGACGGCCGACGGCCTCACCACGCCGATCGCGAGCCACCGCTATCTGTTCAAGCTCGGCCCCAACAGCGCCGACAGCACCGCCGTGCTGACCGCCGAGCTGGTGCGGGCCAAGCAGGAGAAGGTCGCGATCCTCTACGCGAACGACCTGTACGGCAAGAAGGCCGACGAGCAGATCGAGCCCCTGCTCAAGAAGGCGGGCATCGACATCACCGGCCGCGCCGCCATCCGCCCGGAGTCCACGGACGTCACCGCCGCCGTCACCGGCCTGCTCGAGGAGGAGCCCGGGGCGCTGGTGGTCCTGACCGGTCCCGAGCAGGCCACGCTCGCCGCGACCAAGGCCAAGGCGGCGCAGTTCCCGGGCCGCATCTACTTCGACGCGGCGGCCGCCGGCGACCTCTTCCTCTCGCCGCAGGCCGCCGCGGCCACGGACGACACCACGATGGTCTTCACCCAGACCCTGGCCATCGACGACGTCATCGCGACCACGCCGGCGAAGGCCGCCCGCAAGCAGTGGTTCCGCGACTACACCGCGCGCTACGGGTCGTACTCGGGAGTGGCGGCCTTCGCCGCCGACGCCGTCTCGCTGATCGCCGACGCGGTGGCCCGGGCCGGCAACGACCGGGAGCAGCTGCGCGACATCCTGGAGACCTCGCAGACCGACGGCCTCTCCGGCCCGATCCGGCTGACCCCCGACAACCACTCGGCGCTCATGCCGCAGGCCCTCACCCTGCTGGTCGCCCGCAGCGGCCGCTGGCGGCTGCTGAGCTGACAAGGGCGGGGGACGTCCACGCGTCCCCCGCCCCCGGGGAGCCTCAGCGGGTCGACGTGGTGGCCCGCACCCAGGGCAGTGCCAACCGCTCGACGAGCGCGAGCAGGTAATAGAGCACGATGCTGGCCGCCGCCAGCAGCACGATCGCCGCGAAGGTCGCCGCGGTGTCACCCTGGCCGCTGGTCTGCACGATGATCATGCCGAGCCCCGACTCGCCGTACTGCATCTCGCCGACGACGACGCCGATGACGGCCAGCGGCATGGCGACCTTGAGCCCGACGAAGATCTGCGGCAGCGCCGCGGGCAGCCGCACCCGCCAGAAGGTCTGGGCCCAGGAGGCGGTCATGGCCCGGGCCAGCTCGGCGAGGTCCGCCGGGGTGCTGGTCAGGCCGGTGGCCGTGGAGAGCACGATCGGGAAGAAGCACACCATGAAGGCCATCGCGAGCACCGGCGTCTTCCCGTAGCCGAACCAGATCAGCATCAGCGGGGCGAGCGCGACCTTGGGTACGGCGTTGAAGGCCACCAGCAGCGGCGCGAACATCCGCTCGAAGGGCCCCCAGGCGGCGATCGCGACGCCGAGCAGGACGCCGATCACCACGGAGATTCCGAAGCCCTCGACCGTGGCGACGGTGGTGTGCCAGGTCTCCTGCACCAGGACGTCCGGGTAGCGGCCGAAGCCGTCGGCGACGTCCGGCGGGCCGGGCAGGATGACGTCGTTGATGTCGAAGACCACGGTCGCGGCCCACCAGGCGCCGACGGCGACGGCGAGCCCGAACAGGGGCCACAGCAGGGTGGTCAGCGGGGAGCGGCGGCGGGCCGCCGGAACGGGAGCCGCCGTGGGGGCGGTCGCCAGATCGGTCATGTCGGTTTCCTCCCGAACGGGGCCCGCCGGGCTCGGCGGACCCCGCAGCGGATGCGGATCAGGCGTTCGGCACCAGCGAGAACGTGATGACCTGCTCGGGCGTCAGACCGGCCGGGATCTGGCCGGCACCCTGCAGGATCGCGATACTGCGCGCGACGCGCTGGCTGTCGAGCGCGCCGACGGGTACGCCGGACGCCTCCGACTTCACGAACGGGCCCATCAGGGTGAGCTCGGCGGCGGCCGCCTTGGCGTTGGCCGTGGCGACGTTCTTCTGCAGGATCGTGCCGGCCTCGTCCGGGTTGGTGATGCTGTCCTGCAGCCCCTTGAGCAGGGCGTCCGTGAACTTCTTGGTCTTGTCGGGATTGTCCTTGGCGTACTTGCTCGAGGTGATCAGCACGTTGCCGTACAGGTCCTGGAGCACGTCGCTGTAGGGCAGGACGACCGGCTTCTTACCCTTGGAGACGGTCTCGGCGGTCGGCGCGCCGACGACGAACTGCCCGATGGCGTCGGTCTGGTGGCTGGCCAGCGTGCCGAAGAGCGTGGTCGCGTTGCCGTTGACGAAGGTCACCTTCGACGCGTCCACCTTGGCCAGCTTGGCGTACGTCGGGAAGAGGTTGCGGACCACGGAGCCGGGGGTGTCCGCGATCTTCTTGCCCTCGAGGTCCTTGGGCGTGGTGATGCCGTAGCCCTCGAGCGACATGACCGCCGCCATGGTGCGCTGCTGGATCGCGGCGACGGCGGTGAAGCCCTCGACCTTGGCGGCGTTGTTGGCGCCGCCGGCGGCGAGGAGGCCACCGGTGAGGTCGATCGGCGTGAACGCGGCCTGACCGCCGACGATCGCCTTGATGTTCTCGAGGCTGCCGTTGCCGGGCTTGATCTCGACGTCGAAGCCGGCGTCGCGGAAGTAGCCCTTGTCCTTCGCCACGTACGCGTACGAGTCGCGGCCGAAGTTGCCGAACGACGTGAGGTACGTGACCTTCTCCAGGGACTGCGATCCGCCGGAGCTGCTCGAGCTGGTGTCGTCCCCGTCGTCGCTGCAACCGGCTGCGGCGGCGAGCGTCGTGGCCAGGGCGGCGGCCATGAGCGTACGGGTGAATGTCCTTCTTTGCACCGTATTCCTTCCCAACGAGGGGGGTCGGGTCGTGTTCAGTCGAACTCGCCGCGTAAGCGTAGGGGAACTTCGGCGAGTCATCGATGACTGGTACGGATCGGTGACCATCGTGGACAGGTCGATGGCGACAGAGCACTCTTGAGTGGCTACAGTGGCAGCCGCAACGGTCCGATCTTCGCGGGAGCGCAGGATGATCAGCCTCAGCAGCGTGTCGCGGACCTTCACCGGACGATCGGGCACTGTGGAGGCTCTGCGCGGCATCGATCTGACGGTCGCCGATGGCGAGTTCGTGGCCGTCCTCGGCCGCTCGGGCTGCGGAAAGTCCACCCTGTTGCGCTTGATCGCCGGGCTGCTGCCGACGACCGGCGGCGAGATCACCGTCTCCGGGGAGCGGATCACCAAGCCGCGCCGCGACATCGCGATGATGTTCCAGAAGCCCGCGCTGCTGCCCTGGCGCACAGTGCTGGACAACGTCCTGCTGCCGGTGCAGATCTTCGGGTGGAAGAAGGCCGAGCACCGCGCGCGGGCCGACGAGCTTCTGGCCTTGACGGGCCTGACCGGCTTCGAGAAGCGATTGCCGCACGAATTGTCCGGCGGGATGCAGCAACGGGTGGCCCTCTGCCGGTCGCTGATCGCCAACCCGCGGGTGATGCTCATGGACGAGCCGTTCTCCGCCCTCGACGCGCTGACCCGCGAGGAGCTCTCCGGCGAGCTGCAGCGCGTGCACATGGAGCTGGGCACCACGATCGTCTTCGTCACCCACTCGATCGACGAGGCCGTGCTGCTCGCCGACCGGGTCGTCGTGCTCAGCCCCCGGCCGGGCCGGATCCGCCAGGTGCTCGACATCGACATCCCCCGCCCGCGCACGCTGGGCCGCGGCGCGCACCTCGAGGACGTCGCGCGCAGCAGCGCCGAGCTTCACGAACTGCTGATGGCCTGAGCCGATGCGCGTCAGCCTCTTCATCGAGCCGCACCGCGGCGCCACGTACGACGACCAGCTCCGCCTCGCCCGGCACGCCGAGGACGCCGGCTTCGAGGGCCTGCTGCGCGCCGATCATTATCAGTCGATGGGCGCCGACCCGGGCCTGCCCGGCCCCACCGACGCCTGGCTGACCCTGGCCGGCCTGGCCCGCGAGACCACGCGGCTGCGGCTCGGCACTCTGGTCAACTCGGTGACCTTCCGCCCGCCCGGGCCGCTGGCCATCATGGTGGCGCAGGTCGACGCGATGAGCGGTGGCCGCGTCGAGCTGGGCATGGGCGCGGGCTGGTTCGAGCGCGAGCACCTCAGCTACGGCATCCCCTTCCCCCCGGTCGGCGAGCGCTTCGACCGCATGGCGGAGCAGCTGGAGATCATCACCGGCCTGTGGGCCACGCCGGAGGGCGCCACCTACTCCTTCGACGGCAAGCACTACCGGCTGCTCGACGCGCCCGCGCTGCCCAAGCCCGTGCAGCGGCCCGGCCCGCCGGTCATCGTCGGCGGCAAGGGCCCGAAGCGCACGCCCGACCTGGCCGCCCGCTTCGCGGACGAGTACAACGTGCCGTTCAAGTCGGTCACCGAGACGGCGGCGGCTTTCGACCGGGTCCGGGCTGCCGCGTTCCGGTACGACCGGAAGTCCCCCGTCCTCTCCGCGGGTGTGGTGGCCGCCGTCGGTCGCACCGCGGCCGACGTGGCTCGCCGCGCGGCTCCCCTGCACGTCCCCAGCGCGCTGCCGCCCGAGGATCCGGTCGAGGGCAGCCCGGCCGAGCTGGTCCAGCGCATCGGCGAGCTGGCGGGGATCGGCGCCACCCGGATCCACCTCCGCATGATCGACATCCACGACCTCGACCACGTCGACCTGATCGCCGCCGAGGTCCTGCCCCAGGTGCGTGACTTGTGACCTCCGAAGAGCTCGGACCCGTCGGCCAGGAAGTGCTGCTCGACAACGAGCGCGTCCGCGTCTGGCACGTCAAGCTGGCGCCGGGCGAGACGCAGCCGCTGCACCACCACGGCCTGCCCTATGTCGTGGTGGCGGTCGCGGGCGCCAAGCATGTGATCCACACCATCGACGGCAAGCGGATCGACATCGTCGAGGAGACCGGCGACGTCGTCTACCGCGACCTCGGCCAGACTCACAAGCTGACCAACGTCGGTGACACTGTGTATATCGGCCGCATCATCGAACTGAAGGCCGGCTTCGAGTAGAACCAAGCTCGATTTTGGCGAGTCTTAAGAACGGGCGTCCGGACTGGCGGTCACCGGTGCCGGTTCCGTAACGTGCCGGGCATGGCATTTCGGACCTGGGCCAAGGCGTTGTCCGCCACCGTCGGTGTCGGCGCGCTCGTCGGCGCGAGCGAGCTGGGGATGGCCTACGGGCTGGGCGTCGTGCGGCTCACCCGCGTCGTCGACGTCACCACGCGTGATCAGTGGACCGCGCAGCTGGCCTGGGTCGTCTGGTTCCCGATGATCGCCGCGGCGGCCGGGGCCCTGGCGGGCGCGACCCTGCTGCGTCGCTGGTCACCCTCGACCCGCATCGGCGTACGCGCGGAGGTCGCCCTCTCCTTCGCCGCCGCCCTGGGCGCCGCCGTCATCGTGCCGCTCACCATGCAGCCGGCCCGCACCGCCCGCATCGCCGGCGTCGACCCCGTCGTGGTGATCGCCATCTGCACCGGCATCGGCGCCCTCGTCGGTGTCTTCGCCGCGTGGGCGGCCCTCGCCCAGCGCGTCGCCCGCTGGAGCCTCGCCACGGTCACCGCCACGATCTGGGTCGTCGCCCTCGCCTCGGTGGCGCCCTCGCTGGCCCCGAGCGACCCGCTCCCCGCCGTGCGCCTCGGCGTCCTCGACATCGCCGCCCTCCCCACCGACCGCACAGCCCTGGCGACCATGCCGGCCCTGGCCCTGGTCATCGGGCTGATCCTCGGCATCATCGCGCGCCGGCGCGGCCTGTCGATGCTCACGATCGCCCTCGCCGGCCTCCCCGGCCCGGCGCTGCTGACGGTGTCTTACCTGGTCGCGGGTCCCGGCGCGGGCGCCGACCACTACCAGATGACGCCCTACTGGGCGGCCATGACCGCCACCGGCGCGGGCGTCCTCGGCTCGGTCCTGGCCGCGGTCCTCCGCCGCCCGCCCGCCGAAGAGGACGATTCCAAGCCCGCCGCGGCCACGCCCGCCACCCCACCGGCGACGCCCGCCGATGCCCCCGCCACGCCTGCCGGTGCACCCGCCACGTCCGCCGGTGCGTCCGGGAGGCCCGCCGGCGCATCGCCCGCCGGCGCATCGCCCGCCGGCGCATCGCCCGCCGGCGCATCGCCCGCCGGCGCATCGCCCGCCGGCGCATCGCCCGCCGGCGCATCCGTCAGGCCGGACGACACGCCCGCTGCCGGAAGCAAGGGCCCGGCACCGGTCGACACCGGCGTCATCGACCTTCCGGCAACTCCTCGCCCGCAGCCCCCGGCCGCCGCGCCGGCGAACGCCCCCGCGCGGTCGCCTCTCCCGCCTGCCGGCCCGGCCGCACAGTCCCCCCAGCGCGCCGACTCGCCGACCCAGGAGCTGGGCGCCACTCCCCCGGCCACCCCGCGCCGCCGGGGCAGCGTGGCGGACGCCTTCCGAGGCCGCACCGGCGAGTTCCCGGTCCGCGGCCAGCACCCCGCCTCGGCTCAGCACCTCGGCTCGGCCCAGCAGCCCTTGGCGATGTCACACCCCAGCTCGGCCCAGCAGCCGTTGCCGGTGCAGACCTCCGCCTCCCACCAGAGCGCGGCGCCGCGCCCGGTCCCGCACGGCCGCCCTGGCCAGCCCCTGACGCCGGAGCCCCCGCGGATCAGCGCACCCATCCCGGAGCCGCGCGTCAGCGCCCCGATCACCCAGCCCGAGCCCCGCATCAGCGCGCCCGTCCCTCAGCCCGAGCCCCGCATCAGCGCGCCCGTTGCTCAGCCCGACCCCCGCAACAGCGCCCCTGTCCCGGCGCAGGAGCCGAGGATCAGCGCCCCGATCCCCGGCCCCGACGGCACGATCCCCGAGCCGCCCGGCCCGGCGCAGCCCGAGAGCAAGGGCCTCTTCGGCCGCGGCCGCCGCAAGAACGCCCGCAAGGAGGAGGACTACGCCGACTGGGTCAGCGGCCTCGGCAAATAGAAGGCCCTCGACGAACGCAAGCCGGAGCCGCCCGGCCAGCGCAGGGCGCGCAGGTGCGGGCTGCCCGGCCAGCGCAGGCCGGCGTCACTCGGCCAGGGGCAGATACACCTTGCCGCCGGAGCTCACGAACTCCTCGCTCTTCGACGCCATGCCGCGCGCCGCGTAGTCCTTCAGCTCCTGGGTGATCTTCATGGAGCAGAACTTCGGGCCGCACATCGAGCAGAAGTGTGCGGTCTTCGCGGGCGAGGCCGGCAGCGTCGCGTCGTGGTAGGAGCGCGCGGTCGCGGGGTCCAGCGCCAGGTTGAACTGGTCCTCCCAGCGGAACTCGAAGCGCGCCTTCGACAGCGCGTCGTCCCACGCCTGCGCGCCCGGGTGCCCCTTGGCCAGGTCCGCGGCGTGGGCGGCGATCTTGTACGCGATCACGCCCGCCTTCACGTCGTCCCGGTCCGGCAGCCCGAGATGTTCCTTCGGCGTCACGTAGCAGAGCATCGCCGTCCCGAACATGCCGATCATGGCGGCGCCGATGGCCGAGGTGATGTGGTCGTACGCGGGGGCGATGTCGGTCGTCAGCGGCCCGAGCGTGTAGAACGGCGCCCCGTCGCACAGCTCCTGCTGAAGGTCGACGTTCTCCTTGATCTTGTGCATGGGCACGTGGCCGGGCCCCTCGATCATCACCTGGACGCCGCGCTCCCGGGCGACCCGGGTGAGCTCGCCGAGCGTCCGCAGCTCGGCGAACTGGGCCTCGTCGTTGGCGTCCGCGATCGACCCGGGCCGCAGCCCGTCGCCGAGCGAGAACGTCACGTCGTACCGGGCCAGGATGTCGCACAGCTCGGCGAAGTTCTCGTAGAGGAAGTTCTCGCGGTGATGCGCGAGGCACCAGGCCGCCATGATCGAGCCGCCGCGGGAGACGATGCCGGTGACCCGCGCCACCGCGAGGGGTACGTAGCGCAGCAGCACGCCCGCGTGCACGGTCATGTAGTCGACGCCCTGCTCGCACTGCTCGATGACCGTCTCGCGGAAGATGTCCCAGGTCAGCGCGACGGGGTCGCCGCCGACCTTCTCGAGCGCCTGGTAGATCGGCACGGTCCCGATCGGCACGGCCGAGTTCCGGATGATCGCCTCGCGCGTCTCGTGGATGCGCTTGCCCGTGGAGAGGTCCATCACCGTGTCGGCGCCCCACTGGGTGGCCCAGGTCAGCTTGTCGACCTCCTCCGCGATCGAGGACGTGACGGCGGACGTGCCGATGTTGGCGTTGACCTTGACCAGGAAGCGCGCCCCGATGATCATCGGCTCGATCTCGGGGTGGTTGATGTTCGCCGGCAGCACGGCCCGGCCGGCGGCGATCTCGTCCCGGACGAAGGTCGGTTCGACGCCCTCCCGGATCGCCACGAACTCCATCTCGTCGGTGACGATCCCGGCACGGGCGTACGCCAATTGCGTCGGACGCTCCCCGGCCAGTGGTGTGCCGGCGCCCGCGACCGGGGCGACGTCACCCCGGGCGGCGATCCACGGCCCCCGCAGCGGCGGCAGGCCGACGGCCGGATCGGACCCCGGGCCCGACGTGTCGTAGAGCCGCACCGGCGGGTTGTCGCCGGTCAGCGGGACCTCCGCGAACGGCACCCGGATGTCCGGCCGGGACCCCTCGACGTACACCTTGTTCCTCATAAATCCTCCCAAAAAGGGCACCCTCGGGACGGAGTCGTCCCTGACAGGGGCAAAACTCAGGTGAAGTGGTGCAGCGGGCCCGGCCCGGCGCCGAGCTTCCAGTCGCGGCCGCCGGCGAGCGCCCGCGCCACGTACGACTTGGCGAACGTCACCGCGGCGACCAGCTCGTCGCCCAGCGCCAGCCGCGCGGCGATCGCCGACGAGAACGTGCAGCCGGATCCGTGATTGTTGCCACTGGCCACGGCCTCTCCCCGCAGCAGCGTGGTCCGGCCGTCGACGTGCAGCGCGTCCACGGCGGACTCGCTGCCGGTGACAACCACCGCGCCGGCCGAAGCGAGATCCCGGGCGGCGTCGGACATCTCCGCGACCGAGGCGACCCGGCGGGAGAGCAGGGCGCCGGCTTCCTCCCGGTTCGGCGTCAGGACCCGGGCGTACGGCAGCAGCGGCGCCAGGGCCACGACGTTCGACAACCGGCTCCCGCTCGTGGCGACCAGGACCGGATCCACGACCAGGTGCGGCAGCCGCTCGGCCCGGTCCACGATGACCCGCGCCACGGCCGCGTCCGCCACCATGCCGACCTTGACCGCCGCCACCTCGAAGTCGTCCAGCACCGCGTCGAGCTGCGCCGCCACGATCTCCGGCGGCACCGGGTGCACGGCGGTCACCCCGAGCGTGTTCTGCGCGGTGATCGCCGTGACGACCGACACCCCGTACGCCCCCAGCGCCGCGAATGTCTTCAGGTCCGCCTGGATCCCGGCGCCCCCGCCCGAGTCCGATCCCGCGATCGTCAGCACCACCCGCGGCGTCACGGGCCCACCGCCTCGGCCAGCGCCCCGGCGACCCGCCCCGGATCACGCGCCCGCATGATCGCCCCGAGCACAGCCACCCCGGCAGCCCCGGCGGCGTGACAGGCGGCAGCCCGATCCGGCGAGTCGACGCCGCCCAGGGCGAGCCACGGCTTGGATCCCGCCAGCCGGGCGGCCTCGGCGACGCCCAGTGGCGGCCCGTACCCCGGCTTGGTGGCCGTGGGGAAGATCGGCGAGAGCGTCACATAGTCCTCATCGGACAGCGGCTCTGTTCCGTGCCACGAGCGCCCGACCAGCGCCACGTCGTCGACCGCAGGGTCCGTCGACGACAGGTGGACGGCGTTGCCACCCAACGGATCCGGGCCCGCGACGATCACCCGGCCCGGCGCCACGGCACGCAGTTCCGCGGCGAGGGCGGCGCGGTCGCCGTACGGAAGGTCACGCTCCCGCAGCACGACCCACGACGCACCGCCGCGGACCGCGGCCCGGACCACCGGCACCAACGGCCCGGCGGCAAGCCGCCGATCGGTGAGCACGACGACGCCCGCCGGGGTCACCACTGCGGCTTCCCGGCGTCCGATGTGGACGCCAGTGCGTGATAACGCCGGGGAATCCGGCCGGCCCCGAAGGCGAGCCGCCCCGCCTCGACGGCATGCCGCATCGCCGAAGCCATCCGCGCCGGATCCTCCGCCCGGGTCACCGCGGAGGCGATCAGGACGCCGTCGCAGCCGAGCTCCATCGCCAGCGCCGCGTCGGAGGCCGTGCCGATGCCCGCGTCGAGAATCACCGGCGCGGTGACGCTGTCGCGGATGAGCCGGATGTGGTGCGGGTTCGAGATGCCCAGGCCCGAGCCGATCGGCGCGCCCGCGGGCATGACGGCCGCGCACCCGGCGTCGGCGAGCCGGCGGGCCAGGATCGGATCGTCGCTCGTGTAGGCCAGGACGCCGAAACCATCGGCCACCAGGATCTCCGCCGCCCGCAACAGCTCGACGCCGTCGGGCAGCAGGGTCCGCTCGTCGCCGATGACCTCGAGCTTGATCAGGTCCGTCTCGAACGCGTCGCGGGCGAGCCGCGCCGCCTTGACCGCGTCGGAGGCCGTGTAGCAGCCGGCGGTGTTGGGCAGGACACGCACTCCGAGCCGGTCGAGCAGCGGCAGCAGGCCCGGGCCGGCCGCGTCGATGCGGCGCAGCGCCACGGTGACCATGTCGGTGCCCGAGGCGACGATCGCGGCCTCGAGCGCGGCGAGGCTCTCGGCGCCGCCGGTGCCCAGGATGAGCCGGGAGTCCTTGAAGATCTCCATGGTCAGCCTCCCTGGGCCGCGGTGAGGATCTCCACCTTGTCGCCCTCGCGCAGCACCGCTCCGGACCAGGCCGAGCGGGGTACGACCTCGCCGTTCACGGCGACGGCGACCCCGCGCCGGGCCTCGGTGACGCCGGCGACGAGCCCCTCGACGGTGCTGGTGGCGGCGACGCTGGTGGCGCTGCCGTTGACGGTGACGTTCACGCGAACCTCCCGGGTGCGAAGGGGGCGAGCATCGGATCGGCCTTGCCGGTGACGACCAGCTCGGCGACCAGGTCGGCGGTGACCGGCGCGAGCAGGATCCCGTTGCGGTGGTGCCCGGCCGCGACCACGACGTCCGGCCGGAGCTCGCCGAGCAGCGGGGCGTTGTCCGGGGTGGACGGCCGGTGCCGCACGACCGTCTCGGTCAGCTCGCACTCGGCCAGGTCGGGGACGAGCTCGACGGCCGAGCGCAGCAGCTCCAGCACCGCCCCGGCGGTCACCGAGAAGTCGCCGCGCTCCTCCTGGGTGGCGCCCACGACGATCTCGCCGTCGGCGCGCGGGACGAGGTAGACGTGCCGGCCGTCGACGTACCCGTTGATCACGTGCCGGAGCAGGCCGGGCTCGCCGCGCAGCCGCAGCACCAGGCCTTTCACCGGCCGGACGGGCAGGCCGGTGAGCGCCGCCGTGCCGAGTCCCGCCGCGACGACGACCCGGCCGGGCGGCAGTTGCGCCAATTGCCCGGCGCGGACGGACCCCCGCATGAGCCGGCGCAACGCGGCGACAACCCGCCGGGGATCGACCTGGTGGTCACCCGCGACGAACGCGCCGCCCCGGATTCGCGGCGTCAGTGCCGGTTCGAGGGCCCGCAGCTCGCTCGGCACCCGACCGGCCGCACCCCGCCACTCGCGTTGCGCGACGGACAGGTCATCGCTGGTCAGCGCCACGGTCAGGGCACCCGTCGCGTCGTAGCCGAGGTCCATCCCCGACTCCCGCGCCAGCTCCTCCGCGAAGGCCGGCCAGCGGCGCGACGACTCGAGCAGCAGCTCAGTCAGCGCCTCCTGACCGAACGAGGTCTCCCCCGCCGGCGCCAGCATCCCGGCCGCGGCGTACCAGGCGGCGTCGGCATCCCCGCCGTCGTACACAGTGACCTTCGTCCCGTGGCGCTGCAGCCGCCAGGCGATGCTCAACCCGATGATGCCGCCGCCGACCACGACGACGCCGGTCACGACAGGGCCTTGAGCAGCTGCTCGACGGCCTCGCCGGGATCGGGGGCGCTCGCCACGGCACCCACCACCGCCACGCCGTGCGTCCCGGCGCGCACCAGCTCGCCGGCATTCGCGACGGTGATGCCGCCGATGCCGACCACCGGGGTCCCCGGCACCGCACGCGCCACCGCGCCGACCCGGTCCGGGCCGAGCGGCGCGGGCAGGCCGAGCTTGGTCACCGTCGGAAAGGCCGGACCCACGCCGAGGTACGTAGCCCCCGCCGCCACCGCCGCCCGGGCGTCATCGCCGTCGCGGCACGTGGCGCCGATCACCGCCGCCGGGCCGAGCACCCGCCGGGCAGCCGGGACGCTCAGGTCGTCGGCACCCACGTGACCGCCGTCCGCCCCGACCGCCAGCGCGATGTGCAACCGATCGTTGACCAGGCACATCACCCCGGCGGGGCGGCAGATGTCGATGATCTCGACGGCCAGCTCGTACGCCGCCCGGTCGCTCACGTCGTCCTCGACGCGCACCTGCACGGCGAGCCGGCCGGGCACGCCGAGCCGCACGGCCGCACCGACCGCCGCCGTGACAACGGCCACCGGATGCGCACCGGTCACCACATGGAGACGAGGAAAGTCCACAACACGCTCCTCCCTGCGCCGGCATGACCCGGATCAGGTTCGACGGTCGGGGGCTACGAAGCCCCCCTCTCAGCCCGGTGCACCGGACTCCCGTGGGGTTGTTCCGTCTCGGACACTAACCCCGGCGCGTCGTCTCCGTAAAGCCCCGCCTACCGCACGTCCCACACCGGCTCGGGGGTCTCCACCACCTCGCCGTCCCCCTGGAACAGCACGAACCGGTCGAAGCCCCGCGTGAACCAGCGGTCGTGGGTGACAGCGATCACCGTCCCCTCGTACGCCTTCAGGCCCTCCTCGAGCGCCTCCGCCGACGCCAGGTCGAGGTTGTCCGTCGGCTCGTCGAGCAGCAGCACGGTCGCCCCCGACAACTCGAGCAGCAGCACGAGGAAGCGCGCCTGCTGACCGCCGGAGAGCGTGCCGAACCGCTGGTCGCCCTGGGCCGACAGCTCGTACCGGTTGAGGGCCTTCATCGCGCCCGCCCGATCCATTCCGGACCGGTGCTCATCGCCGCGCCACAGGATCTCGACCAGCGTGCGCTCCAGCAGCTCGGGCCGGTCGTGCGTCTGCGAGAAATGGCCCGGCCGGACCCGGGCACCGAGCCGCGCCACGCCGTTGTGCGAGACATGGGCGAGCGGCGCGCCGTCGACCGGCTTGTTGTCGACGTCCGGGGCCGTGCCGCCGGCCGCCAGCAGCCGGAGGAAGTGCGACTTGCCCGTACCGTTGGCGCCCAGCACCGCCACCCGGTCGCCGTACCAGATCTCCAGGTCGAAGGGGAAGGTGAGATCCTCCAGCTCCAGCCCGGTGCAGATCACGGCCCGCTTGCCCGTACGCCCGCCGCGCAGGTTCATCCGCAGCGACTGCTCCTTCGGCGGCAGCGGCGGCGGTCCCGCCTCCTCGAACTTGCGCAGCCGCGTCTGGGCGGCCTGGTAGCGCGACGCCAGCCCGTCGTTGTAGGCGGCCTTGTTCTTGAGCGTGAAGACGAGCTCCTTGAGCTTCTCGTGCTCCTCGTCCCAGCGTCGGCGCAGCTCCAGCAGGCGGCTGTGCCGATCGGCGCGCGCCTCGTGCCAGGAGGCGAAGCCGCCCGGATGGGTCCACGCGCCGCCGCCCTCCACGGCCACGACCCGGTCCGCCGTCTGGGCCAGCAGCTCCCGGTCGTGCGAGACGAAGAGCACCGATTTCGCGGACTCCCGCAGCCGCGCCTCCAGCCAGCGCTTGCCCGGCACGTCGAGGAAGTTGTCCGGCTCGTCGAGCAGCAGCACCTCGTCGCTGCCGCGCAGCAGCAGGTCGAGGGCGAACCGCTTCTGCTGGCCGCCGGAGAGCGTGCGGACCGGCCGGGAGCGCACCTGGTCCCACGGCTTGTCCAGGATGGACACCGCGACCGTGTCGAAGAGCACCTCGGCGTCGTAGCCGCCCGCCTCGCCCCAGCCGGCGAGCGCGTTGGCGTACGCGATCTGCGTCTTCTCCGATTCCGGCGCGGCCTCCAGCGCCGCCGTGGCCGCCGCCAGCATGGCGCCGGCCCTGCCGAGCGCGGGGACGACCAGCGACAGCGCCAGGTCCTCGAGCGTCCGGTCGTCGCCGATCATGCCGATGAACTGCCGCATGACCCCGAGCCCGCCGACCCGCGCGATCGCACCCGCCGGTGCCGCGATGTCGCCGGCGACCATCCGCAGCAGCGTGGTCTTGCCGGCGCCGTTCGGCCCCACCAGGGCGACCTTCTTCCCCTCCCCGACCCGGAACGACACGTCGGAGAAGAGCACTCTTCCGTCCGGCAGCACGAACTCGACCCCGGCGACATCCACATAACCCACGCGGACATGGTCCCCGGTCCGGGGCCGCTGGTCAGCTTGTTTTCCGGGTCACTTTCAACACACGGAAGCCGCGCTGGCTCGCCGTACGCGTGACCTCCCAGCCCTGCTCCTCCAGCCAGGTGTGCAGCGAATCACCGCCGAGGTTGCGGTTGATCACCAGCCACGCGACGCCCTCCGGAGCCAGCCGGGGCAGCCACCGCGCCATCAGCTCGCGCAGCTCGGCCTTGCCGATGTGGGTGGGCGGGTTGCTCCAGATCTGATCGAAGACAGCCTCGCCCGGCACCTCCTCCGGAGCGGCCACCCGCACCCGGTCGCCGAGGCCCAGGGCCGCCGCGTTCTCCGTGGTGAGGGCGCGGGCCCGGGAGTTGACGTCGATCGCGTACACGGTGGCGCCCGGCGCCTCGGACGCGAGCACGCACGTGATCGGCCCGTAGCCGCAGCCGATGTCCAGGAACGTGCCGCCCTCGCGCGGCAGATCGCCCTTGCGCAGCAACACGGCCGTGCCCGGGTCCAGCCGCCCGGACGAGAAGACGCCCCGGGAGGCGGCGAGGGTGTACTGCCGGCCGCCGACGCCGAACTCGATCTGCTCGCGGGTCTCGGGCACCGCGGGCTCGGCACTGAAGTAATGGTCGGCGCTCACCCTGTCAGTCTCCCCTGTCTCGGCGCGCACCTGGTGTGCGCCGGTCGACCACCGTACCGGCCTAGTTTCGGCCCATGCCAAGCGGTGGCCGCACCCGACCCGCCCACCGCGCCTCCGGGCCGCGGCACGGCATGCCGCCCTCCCCCGAGGTGCGGGAGGCGCCGCACCTGTTGCTCACCGGGCTCGCCTCGCTCATTCTCACCGCGATCGTGGCGCTCGTCGGCTTCTTCGTCGTCGCCGAGAGCACCCGCAGCCGCGCGGCCGTCCGCACCCCAGCCCCCGGACCGCTCACGGTGGCGGACGTCTTCGCCTCTTCCCCGTACGCCATGGAGCTGTCGCACCGGGACGCCGACTGTGCCTCCGCGGTGACCGGCGAGCTGTCCACCGTACTGAGGGACAACGCCTGTTCCCAGGTGGTGCGTGCGGCGCTCGAATCGCCCCACGGCGACTACCGCGTGACCGCCGGCGTCTTCACGCTCGCCGACGCGGCCGGCGCCCGCGACACCGCCGACCGGGTCCAGATCCTGGTGGAGCACGGCCGGGGCGGGTTCGGACAGCTGCTCGGGCCGCCCGGTCAGGCCTCCTGGCAGCCCCGGGGGCAATACCTGCTCTACTGCGTGATCTCACGCCCGGACGGCGGAGTCGTGCCCGACGGCGATCCGGACGCCGGACGGATCACCTCGGAGCTGCTCACGTCACTCCTCGGCAGTGCGTAGCCGGCGGGTGGCGTCGGCCCGGTCCGCGTACTCGGCCTCGTTCGGATAGCCCACCTCGACCAGCGTGAGCCCGTGCGCGGGGGCGACCGTCACCTCGCTCGACCGCTCCCGTAGCGTCAGCAGCTTCGCCGGCCAGCCCGGGTCCCGCCGGCCGTCGCCCACGGTCAGCATCGCCCCGACCAGGCTGCGCACCATCGCCTGGCAGAACGCGTCGGCCCGCACGGTGGCCACGGCGACCCCGTCCGGATCGCGCCGCCAGTCGAGGCGGGTGATCGCGCGGATCGTGGTGGCGTGCTCCTTGCGCTTGCAGAAGGCCGCGAAGTCGTGCAGCCCGACCAGCCCGGCCGCCGCCTCGTTCAGCCGGCCCAGGTCGAGCGGGCGGACCCAGCCGAGCGTGTCGTGGCGGCGCAGCGGGTCGGGGCCGTACGGGGTGTCGGCGACGCGGTACTCGTACCGGCGGAAGGTCGCCGAGAAGCGCGCGTCGAAGGAGCCCGGAACCTCGGTGACCGCCTTGACCCGCGCGTCCGGCGGCATCAGGGCCGCCAGGCGACGCAGCAGCGAGGCCTGCAGGGTCTCCCACAGCTCGGTGGGCAGGTCGATGTGACACACCTGGCCGCTGGCGTGCACGCCGGCGTCGGTGCGCCCGGCCACGGTCAGCCCCAGCTCGGCGTCCGGCCCGGCGAGCCGGCGCAGGGCCTCCGTCAGGACCCCGGCGACCGTACGACGCGTGGGCTGCGCCGCCCAGCCGGAGAAGTCGCCGCCGTCGTACGAGAGATCCAGCCGCAGCCGGGTCGTCTCCGTCACTTGTTCCTCCCATGGGAACGGCCCGGCACCCCGCGCGGGGGTACCGGGCCGTCGAAAAGCCGTGATCAGGCCTTGGTGTCTTCGCCCTCGGCCTGGTCGCCCGGGCCCTCGGCACCCTTGTCGCCGGAGGCGTTCACGGGAGCCTCGGCGTCCTGGTCACCATCGGTGTCGGCCTTGGCCTCGACCGGCGCCGACGTGGCCGGAGCCTCGTCCTCGCGGGCCAGCGCCTCGACCTTGTCCTGCTGCGCGGCGGCCTTGCGGGCCGCCTTCTTCGCCGGCGCGGTGGTGGCCGCGACCTCGAGCTCCTCGACCAGCTCGATGACGGCCATGGGAGCGGCGTCACCCTTGCGCGGGCCGGTCTTGGTGATCCGCGTGTAGCCGCCCGGGCGGTTGCCGTAGCGGGGCGCGATCTGCTCGAACAGGGCGTACACGACGTCCTTGTCCTTGATCGTGCCGAGCACCCGGCGACGGGCGTGCAGGTCACCGCGCTTGGCCTTGGTGATCAGCGTCTCGGCCAGCGGACGCAGGCGCTTGGCCTTGGTCTCGGTGGTCTTGATCTTGCCGTGCCGGAAGAGCTCCGTGGCCAGGTTGGCCAGCAGCAGCTTCTCGTGCGCCGGGCTGCCGCCGAGGCGGGGACCCTTGGTGGGCGTAGGCATTTCCGGTTGCTCCTAATTCAGGCCGGACAGCTCAGAGCTGCTCGGTCTCGCGGTAGTCGTCGGTGTCGTAGTCCACGTCGCCGAACGAGTCGACCACGTGCGCCGGGTCGAAGGACGGCGCGCTGTCCTTGAGGCCCAGGCCCATTCCGGCGAGCTTCATCTTGACCTCGTCGATCGACTTCTGACCGAAATTCCTTATATCCAGAAGGTCGGCCTCCGTCCGCCCGATCAACTCGCCCACCGTGTTGATGCCCTCGCGCTTGAGGCAGTTGTACGACCGGACGGTGAGGTCCAGCTCCTCGATCGGCAGGGCCAGGTCGGCGGCCAGCTGGGCGTCCTGCGGCGACGGGCCGATGTCGATGCCCTCCGCGGTCTCGTCCAGCTCGCGGCAGAGGCCGAACAGCTCGACGAGGGTCGAGCCGGCCGAGGCCAGCGCGGTGCGGGGCGAGATGGACGCCTTCGACTCGACGTCGATGATCAGACGGTCGAAGTCGGTGCGCTGCTCGACACGGGTCGCCTCGACGCGGTAGGTCACCTTCATGACCGGCGAGTAGATCGAGTCGACCGGGATGCGGCCGATCTCGGCGCCGGCGCTCTTGTTCTGCGCCGCCGTGACGTAGCCACGGCCCCGCTCGACGGTGAGCTCCATGTCGAGCCGGCCCTTGCTGTTGAGCGTGGCCAGCTTGAGGTCGGGGTTGTGCACGGACACGCCGGCCGGGGGCTGGATGTCACCGGCGGTGACGTCGCCCGGGCCCTGCTTGCGCAGGTACATGCTGACCGGCTCGTCGTGCTCGGAGCTGACGGTGAGCTCCTTGACGTTCATGACCAGCTCGACCACGTCCTCCTTGACACCGGGGATCGTGGTGAACTCGTGCAGGACGCCGTCGATCTTGATGCTGGTGACCGCCGCGCCCGGGATGGACGACAGCAGGGTCCGCCGCAGCGAGTTGCCGAGGGTGTAGCCGAAGCCCGGCTCGAGCGGCTCGATGGTGAACCGGGAGCGGGTCTCGCTGAGCGTCTCCTCCGAGAGGGACGGCCGCTGGCTGATGAGCACGCTGTTCTTCTTTCTGTCAGGCCACCCGCTATTTGATGGCCATCGGTGTTGCCCGGCGCCCGCGAGGGCGCCGGGCACCTTGTTACTTGGAGTAGAGCTCCACGATCAGCTGCTCCTGGACCTGGGTGTCGATGACACCGCGGGCCGGGAGCGTGTGGATCAGGATCTTCATCTCGCTCGGGATCGGCTCCAGCCACGCCGGAACGGGGCGCGAACCGGCCTGGGCCTGCGCGACGACGAAGGGGGTCATCTCCTTCGACTTCTCGCGGACCTGCACGATGTCGTGCTCCTTGACCCGGTACGAAGGAATGTCGACCTTCACGCCGTTGACCAGGAAGTGACCGTGCTTGACGAGCTGACGGGCCATGTCGCGGGACGCGGCGTAGCCGGCCCGGTAGACCACGTTGTCCAGCCGCGACTCGAGGATCTGCAGCAGCACCTCACCGGTCTTGCCGGGCTTGGTGACGGCCTCCTCGTAGTAACCGTGGAACTGCTTCTCCAGCACGCCGTAGGTGCGGCGGGCCTTCTGCTTCTCACGGTGCTGGAGCAGGTACTCCGACTCCTTGGTGCGGCCACGGCCGTGCTGTCCGGGCGGGAAGGGCCGGGACTCGAACGGGCACTTCGGGCCATCGCACTTGCTGCCCTTGAGGAACAGCTTCATCTTCTCGCGGCGGCAGCGCTTGCAGTCCGCCCCTGTGTAACGAGCCATCTTCTCTCTCTATCCCTCAGACCCGGCGGCGCTTCGGCGGACGGCACCCGTTGTGCGGCTGCGGCGTGACGTCGGAGATCTGCCCGACCTCGAGGCCGGCGGCCTGCAGCGAACGGATGGCGGTCTCCCGGCCGGAGCCGGGGCCCTTGACGAACACGTCGACCTTGCGCATGCCGTGCTCCATGGCACGACGGGCGGCCGCCTCGGCGGCCAGCTGCGCGGCGAACGGGGTCGACTTGCGGGAGCCCTTGAAGCCCACCTGGCCGGACGAGGCCCAGGAGATGACAGCACCGGTCGGGTCGGTGATCGACACGATGGTGTTGTTGAAGGTGCTCTTGATGTGCGCCTGCCCGTGGGCGACGTTCTTGCGTTCCTTGCGCCGGACCTTCTTGACTGCGGCCCCTGCGCGTGCCTTCGGTGGCATAAGTCAGTGCGCTCCTGTTACTTCCGACCGGGCTTCTTCTTACCTGCAACCGTGCGCTTCGGGCCCTTGCGCGTACGCGCGTTGGTCCGGGTGCGCTGACCCCGCACGGGGAGACCCCGGCGGTGGCGGATGCCGGCGTAGCAGCCGATCTCGACCTTGCGGCGGATGTCCGCGGCGACCTCGCGGCGCAGGTCACCCTCAACCTTGAAGTTGGCCTCGATGTAGTCGCGGAGCTGGACCAGCTCCTCGTCCGTGAGGTCCTTGGCGCGCTTGTTCAGGTCAATCGCGGTGGCGGTAAGCGCCTCGACGGCACGGGTGCGCCCGATGCCGAAGATGTAGGTGAGCGCGATCTCCATCCGCTTCTCGCGGGGAAGATCGACGCCGACGAGTCGTGCCATAAGTGGGCTAACTCCTCAGATGTCTCACGGAGGTCTGTGCCCGGACCACCCCGCCTGCCCGGGCGGGCCCCGGCCTCCGACCGGGGGTGGGACCGCACGTCATCGACACGTCATGGAACGACATCTCGCTGACCGCGGCTGGAACGGGCTTGTGCATGTGGTACGGATCTGGCAGAGCCAGGCTGGGATCAGCCCTGGCGCTGCTTGTGACGCGCGTCGGACTTGCAGATGACCATGACGCGGCCGTGCCGCCGGATGACCCGGCAGTTGTTGCAGATCCGCTTGACGCTCGGCTTGACCTTCACGGTTTGCCTTAACTCTCAGTCGGACGGGAACAGATCCCCGCGACCCCGTTGCAAGAAGCTTCCCCGGCACTCGGGCCGGGAAGAATCACTTGTAGCGGTAGACGATGCGCCCACGGGTCAGGTCGTACGGCGAAAGCTCGACGACGACCCTGTCCTCGGGAAGGATGCGGATGTAGTGCTGCCGCATCTTGCCGGAGATGTGTGCGAGCACCTTGTGACCATTGGCGAGCTCCACGCGGAACATGGCGTTCGGCAGGGGCTCGATCACTCGGCCTTCGATCTCGATGGCTCCGTCTTTCTTAGGCATGTCCTCCGCTACCTGACATCGGGTTCTTGGGGCAAGCTCACAGTGTTCATCCCGATTCCTCGGATCGCCGAGGGTCCGGACCAGCCGCGGCTCCGGCTGCTCATCAGAAGCGCTTGATGACATGCCGGAGTGGACGCTGTGCGCCAGCTAGCCAGTGTACGCGCGCCCTCGCATCGACACCAAACCGAGCCCCTCGTAACCCGGGGTCGGGTGTGTCGGACCACGGACAAACGGCGCTTCAGGGGGCAATCTTCCCCGGATGCCCGTCCTTCGCGGCCTTCCGGTCCAGCTTCGCGGCCCGCTTGCGCGCCTTCTTCTCGGCCTGCCGGCGGGGCGTGCCGTTCGCCAGCCCCGCGACCGTCTGCCAGGTGAGCGCCGCGCCCCACGGCCCGGCGACCCAGATCGGCCAGAAGTAACTCAGCTCACCGCTCCCGACGACGGCAACCACCCAGATCACGACCATGATGGCGTTGACCGAGACCCAGCTCCCCCAGATCTCGGCGAGCCAGCGCGTGGTCAGCTCCCGATCCGTGCGCGGGTCCAGGTGCCGCTGCGCCACCGCCTCGGGCTGCCGGGGCGCGGGCAGGGCGGCGGCCGGCAGATCCTCGACCAGCTCCGCCAGCTCCCCGTAGGTCTTGGCCGCGTAGGCGCGCTGCAGCCGGTCGTCGTACTCGTGCAGCTCCAGACGCCCCTCGTCGAGCGCCGCCCGGAGTTGATCCGCGACGGCCTGACGATCCCCGTCGCCGGCCCGCATCCGCTCGCGCTCCATGTCGCCCCGCCCGCTCAGTGGCCCTGGCCGCGGAGGCGCCCGAGGAAGCCCCAGACGAGCGGGATCAGCATCCAGGCCGGCCACGGATACTGCCAATGGCCCGAGCCGAGGCTCGACAGCAGCCAGATGACGACGCAGACCACGACCACGCCCGCGTAGCCGGTGAGATAGGGCGGGCGCCGCGCCGGGGCGGCCCGGAGCGGCGGGGAGGGCACGACGGCGGGCAGATCGGTGGTCACGGTTTCCAGCTCGCCGTACGTCTTGGCGCCGTACACGCGCTGCAGACGCTCGTCGTACTCGTGGAGGTCGAGGCGACCCTGATCGAGCGCCTCCTTGAGCCTGGCGGCCGCTGCCTCACGGTCGTCGTCGCCGGCCCGCATCTCCTCGCGCGTCATGGCCTCCAGCATGCCACTCCGGCGCATTTACTCCGAGTGCGAGCTAACGGGCTGCTTGGCCGTCACGAGGTCGCCCAGACGCGCACGGCCGCCGTCCGGCGCCGTGGTCACCCAGACGCCGTCCTCGAGGATCGCCATCGTGTGCTCGACGTGCGCGGCGATCGACCCGTCCCGCGTGACGACCGTCCAGCCGTCCGACAGCTCGGCCGTCCGCGGCGAGCCCATGGTGATCATCGGCTCGATGGCCAGCGCCATGCCGGGGACCAGCTTCGGCCCCTTGCCCGGCTTGCCGTGGTTGAGCACGTGCGGGTCCTGGTGCATCTCGGTGCCGATGCCGTGGCCGCCGTAGCCGTCCACGATCCCGTACCGGCCGCCCTTGCGCACCGTCTTCTCGACGTTGAACGAGATGTCCGTCAGCCGGCCCCGGCCGTTGGCGGCACCGCGCGCCGCGGCGGCGATGCCGGCCCACATCGAGTCCTCGGCCACCTCGGCCATCCGCAGCAGCTGCGGGTCGGTCTCGCCGACGCCGACCGTGATGGCCGAGTCGCCGTGCCAGCCCTCGAGGATCGCGCCGCAGTCGAGCGAGATGAGGTCGCCCTCGCTCAGCACCTGCTCGGCCGACGGGATGCCGTGCACCACCTGGTTGTTGACCGAGGCGCAGATCGAGGCCGGGAAGCCGTGGTAGCCCTTGAATGACGGGACCGCCCCGGCATCCCGGATGACCTTCTCCGCGATGGCGTCGAGCTCGGCCGTGGAGATGCCCGGCGCCACCGCCTCGCGCATCGCCTGCAGCGCGGCGGCGACGACGAGGCCGGCCGCGCGCATCAGCTCGATCTGCTCGGGGGTCTTCAGCTGGATGTCCAGCTGCTCGCGGCGCATGCTTGCTCAGCCTCCGTACGACCGCAGCGCGTCGATCGCGCGCACGGTGACGTCCTCGACCGGTCCGGTCGCGTCGATGCCCACCAGCTTGCCCTGGGCGCCGTAGAAGTCGACCAGGGGCGCCGTCTTGTCCGCGTACTCCACGAGCCGGTTCGCGATCGTCTCGGCCCGGTCGTCGTCCCGCTGGAAGAGCTCGGAGCCACACCTGTCGCAGATGTTCTCCTTGCTCGTGGGGTCGAACTCCACGTGCCAGATCTTCCCGCAGCCCCGGCAGGTCCGCCGCCCCGACAGCCGCCGGATGACCTCGTCGTCGTCGACCACCAGCTCCATGACCAGGTCGAGCGCCGTGCCGAGGTCGGCCAGCAGCTTGTCGAGCGCCGACGCCTGCGGGACGGTCCGCGGGAAGCCGTCCAGCAGGAAGCCGTCGGCCGCGTCGGGCTCGGCGAGCCGGTCCCGGACCATGTTGATGGTCACCTCGTCGGGGACGAGATTCCCGGCGTCCATGTACCGCTTGGCCTCGAGACCCAGCGGCGTGCCCTGCGAGACGTTGGCCCGGAAGATGTCACCGGTCGAGATCTTCGGTACGGCGAGATGGGCAGCGATGAACTCAGCCTGGGTCCCCTTGCCGGCCCCCGGAGGGCCCACCAGTACCAGCCGCACCTACATCGCCTCGCTTCGGTGAGAACGAGCCTCGCAAACCTTGGACGCGAGAGCCCCCCGGCTCCGCGCCCCCACTACCGGAGGAACCCTTCGTAGTTCCGCTGCATCAGCTGGCTCTCGATCTGCTTCACCGTCTCCAGACCCACACCCACCATGATCAGCACCGCGGTACCACCGAACGGGAAGTTCTGGTACTGCTGGCTGTTCAGCCAGATGAAGAAGAAGTTCGGCAGGACCGAGATCAGGCCCAGGTAGAGCGCACCCGGCAGCGTGATCCGGCTCAGGATGAAGTCCAGGTAGTCGGCGGTCGGCTTACCGGGCCGGATGCCCGGTACGAACCCACCGTACTTCTTCATGTTCTCCGCGACCTCGGTCGGGTTGAACGTGATCGAGACGTAGAAGTACGTGAAGAAGATGATCAGCAGGAAGTACGTCGTGATGTAGATCCAGTGGCTCGGGTTCGCCAGGTTGTTCTGGATCCACTGCTGGTAACCCTTGAGGTTGTTCGGGTCGAAGAACTGCAGGTACAGCTGCGGCAGGTAGAGCAGCGACGACGCGAAGATCACCGGCACGACGCCGGCCTGGTTGACCTTGAGCGGGATGTACGTCGAGGTGCCGCCGTACATGCGCCGGCCGATCATGCGCTTCGCGTACTGCACCGGGATGCGGCGCTGCGCCTGCTCGATGAAGACGACCGCGCAGATGACCAGCAGCACGAGCGCGATGACGAGCCAGAACTTGCCCCAGCCGCTGCTCTCCTTGATCGTCCAGCCCTCACCGGGGAGGCGGGCGGCGATCGAGGTGAAGATCAGGACGGACATGCCGTTGCCGACGCCGCGGTCGGTGATCAGCTCGCCGAGCCACATGACCACGCCGGTGCCGGCCGTCATCGTGACGATGAGCATGACCAGCGTCAGCCACAGCGGCAGGCCGGTGTTCTCCGGGATGATCTGCA
>NZ_JAUQWH010000104.1 GCF_030757795.1 Actinoplanes oryzae | reverse complement strand
GCCCTGACCGGCAACACGGGGCCCTACCTGCAGTACGCGTACGCCCGGATCAGCTCGATCCTCGACCGGGCCGGCGCCGTCACCCCCGCCGCGGTGACCGTCGCGGACCCGGCCGAGCGGGCCCTGGTGCTGGAACTGCTGGCCTTCGAGCCGGTGGTGACCGCGGTCGCCGAGTCGCTGGAGCCGCACCGGCTGACCGGCTACCTGTACACGCTGGCGGCGCAGTTCAGTACCTTCTACGAGCGGTGCCCGGTGCTCAGGGCGCCCGGCGGCGTCCGGGAGAGCCGCCTCACCCTGTGCCTGCTGACCGGCCGCATCCTCCGGCGCGGCCTCGACCTGCTCGGCATCGCGACCCCGGCCCGCCTTTAAGCCAGGATGCCGCGGGTCTGCCGGCAGGCTTGCTCGGCGCGCCGGACGGCGTCGACGCGGCGCAGCGCCTCCCGCTCGGGCAGCCGCTGCAGGACGCGCCAGAGCCGGACGGCCTCGGCGGTGGACTCCGACGAATCGGAGGTCGTCAGCGGGTCCACCGCCTCGTCCGGCAGCGGTTCCCGGCCCAGCAGCCAGGAGACGGCTGCCTTCTCCACCTCGGTGGCGATGCCGTCGTGGCACATCGCGTGCGGGCGGAGGACGTTCTGCAGCAGCCGCATCCGCAGCAGGTCCGGGCTCAGGAGCCGGCCGTCCGGACCGAGCTGGACGTCGGCGAGCAACACGCCGGGCCGCCGGGGCGGCGACGTCTCCGGGCGGAAGGTGCTGGTGTCCTCGTGCACCGCCCGCGGCGGATCGGGCAGGACCGCCACCAGGCCCAGCACCTCCCGGGCCACCGGGGTCACCGCCGGGAGCAGGGCGGCATGGACCCGGCTGACGCAGACCACCGGCGTGCCGTCGGCGCACACCTGCTCCTGCGCGCCGGGGTCGGGCGGATGGGCGACGAACGCTCGCCCGTGCGGCACGATCGCCAGCGCGGCGACGGCACCGAGCACCGGCGGGAGCAACGCCACCGGCCGGGTACGCCGGTTCGCCGTCATGAACAGCAGCAGGCCGCCGAGGCCGAGGCCCGTGACCCAGACGGCCTGCGCGGCGCTGAGCCGGAGCGGGATCGTCTGGAACTCCGTGTCGAGCCACATGTCGTGGACCGGCGACAAGGTGTGCGCCAGCCACTCCCGCCCCGGGCGCGGCGCCATCGAGACCACGAGCAGCCCGGCGCCGGCCACGGCCGCCAGGGGAGCGGTCACCAGGAAGGGCAGCAGCCGGCCGGCGGCGAGGCCGAGCCAGACCGCCGCGACCGTCGCCAGGGCCCCGGCCACGACGACGGCACCGGCCTCCGGCGGCCAGTAGCGGACCGTGCCGGCGAGGCGGGTGGCGCTCCCGGCGGTCGCCAGGAGGTAGCCGCCGGCGGCCGCGAGGGCCAGCGCCGCCGCGGTCGGCACCACGCGCAGTCCCCCCGGGCGCGGCACGCTGGTGAACAGCTCGTCCACCTTGGCCCGGCGCTCCCGGCAGCCCTGCCACACCCCGGCGGCCAGGGCGAGGGGCAGCAGCAGCACCTGGTACTCCCGCTGCGCCACGACCAGCGCCATCGAGCTCGACGCCCAGCGCGCGTGTCCCCCGGCGAGCGTGAGGCCGCCGGCGAGCAGGAGCAGCAGGGCCGTTCCGGGGGCCGCCGACCGGCGCAGCTCGAGGGCGAGGATGCGGGTCATGGACGGGCCGCCGGGCCGGCGACCGCGTACGCCACCAGCCCGCCCGCCCCCAGCACCGCGGCCGTCACCAGCGCGACGGTGTTACCCGGCGCCTGCATCTGCCAGGTCGCCAGCTCCTTGAGCACCGTGCCCTCCAGGGGGTAGAGGAGCACGGCCAGCGTCCAGCCCAGCGGCGCGAACCAGGCCCTCGCCGCGCCGAGCACCGCCGCGCCCAGGGCGGTCAGGCCCAGCAGCCCCACGGCGTCGCGGACGGCCACGTCGACGGGGGAGAAGCGCGCGCCGGTGGCCTGCGTGACCAGCAGCAGCGCCAGGACGACCGCCAGCGCGACCAGCAGGTGCGCCGCCCGTCGCCACGGCCAGCGCAGCGAAGCCGTCCGTTCCAGGGCGTCGTCCGCCCCGGACAGCGTCATCGCCGGAATCGTCACCAGCAGCAACACGGCCAGGATCACCATGACCGGGTTGACGTCACGGGCGTCGGAGAAGACCGACCACAGTGTCCACAGCAGCGCCTGGAGCCCGGCGGTGACGGCCAGCGCCGCCGGGACGCGCCGGGAGCGCAGATAGAGCGCCAGCCACCTCACAGCAGGCCGTCCGTCGCCTGGCACGCCATCGAGGCCCGGCGCACCGCCGCGACGCGGGCCAGCGCGTCCTGCTCGGGCCGCTGCCGCAGGCGTTGCCACAGCTGGAGGGCCTCGGCATTCGTCTCGGGCGACTCGTAGACGACGTCGGCGAAGATCTCCGTGTCCGGCAGCGGCTCCTCGCCGAGCAGGTAGAAGATCGCCGCCCGCTCGACCGCGGGGTTGCCGTACTCCTGGCACTCCCGGTCGGTGTGGAAGGCGCTCCGCATCATGCCGTACTGCGTGGCCCGGTGCCCGATCAGCTTGCCCCGGGCGTTCGTGAAGAGGTCGGCCAGGATCACGCCGGGCGGCTGGGGCGCCGGGCTGAGCGGCAGATAGGTGGTGGTGTCCTCGCGGACCGTCGTCGGCGGGTCGGGCAGCTTCGCCAGCACGCCGAGCGTCTGCCGGGCCAGCGGGGCGAAGTCGTCCAGCAGGCCCGCGCGGATCCGGGTGACGCAGACGGCCGGGGCGTCGCTCGTGCACACGAGCTCCCGCGCGACCGGGTCGATCGGGTGCGCCTCGAAGTCGTCGCCGTGCGGGACGACCGCGATCGCCAGGGCCGCCCCGAGCGCCGCGGGCAGCAGGGCCGCCAGCCTGCCCCGCCACGAGCCGGCCATGAGCAGCACCACCGCGGCGACGGCGAGGGCGGCGAGCCAGATCGCCTGGGCGGCGCTGGTCCGGCCGGCCATGGTCTGCCAGTCGGTGTAGAGGCCCATGCCGTACATCGGGGAGAGCACGTAGGCCAGCCACTCCGGGGTGCCCGGGATCGCCCCGACGACCATCAGCAGGCCGATGCCGGCCACCGCGAGCAGGGGTGCTGTCACCAGGTAGGGCAGCAGCCGGCCGAGGGCGAGGCCGAGCCAGGCGGCCCCGATCATCGCCAGCAGCCCGACCGCCAGGACGACGAAGGCCTGCATCGGCACGTAGCGGGCCGTGCCGGCCATCCAGATCCCGCCCGCCGCCGTGATCAGCAGGTAGCTCGCGACGGCGGCGATGCCGAGCGCGCCGGCGGTGGGAAGAACCCGCCGGGCCTGCGGCCGGGGAGTGGACGAGAACAGCTCGCCCACCTTGGACCGGTGCTCCCGGCGGCCCTGCCACGCCCCGGTGGCGAGCGCCAGCGGCCAGAGCAGCACCAGATACTCCCGCTGGACCATGGCCAGCGACATCCCGCTCGTCGCCCAGCGGGTCGGGGCGGCGAAGAGCAGGACGAGCCCCGCCAGCAGCACGGCCGCGGCGGCTCCGAGCGCCGTGGACCGGCGCAGCTCGATGACCAGGACGCGCGTCATCGGGCCGCCTCCGCCCGGTGCCGGCGCAGGATCGCCGAGTAGCCGCGCTCGGCCGGGCTGTCCCCGGCGTGCCCGTCGCCGCCCGCCTCGACGAGGCTCGCGGGCGTGCCCTGGTGCACCAGCTTGCCCTCGTTGAGGAGCACGACCTCGGAGCACGCCGCCACCACGTCCTCCACCAGGTGGGTGGAGACCAGGACGCAGCTGTCCGTGCCGAGATCGCGCAGCAGCTCGCGGAAGTCGAGGCGCTGCTCGGGGTCGAGCCCCACGGTCGGCTCGTCGAGCAGCAGCACCGCCGGGTCGTTGACCACGGCCTGGGCGATGCCGGCCCGGCGCAGCATGCCGCCGGACAGGGTCTTCATCCGCGCGTCGGCCTTGGCGGTGAGCCCCACCCGGTCGATCGCCCGCTGCACCGCGCCCGGCACGGCGGCCTTCGGCATCTCCTTGAGCCAGGCCATGTACTCCACGAACTCGCGCACCGTGAACCGCGGGTAGAAGCCGAACTGCTGCGGCAGATAGCCCAGCCCCCGGCGCACCTCGCGCAGGTCGCCCCGGCCGCCGACCTCCCGGCCGAGCAGGGTGAGCCGGCCGCCCGCGGGCCGCAGCACCGTGGCCAGCGCCCGCATCAGCGTCGTCTTGCCGGCGCCGTTCGGCCCGAGCAGCCCGTGCACGCCGGTGCCGAGGGCCAGGTCGAGGCCGTCGACGGCCAGGTGCCGCCCGGCGCGGACCCGCAGCCCCTCGGCATGCACCGCCCAGGCATGGGTGGTGGGGGCCGTCTCGGCCGCGCTCACCGCACGCATCATCGTCTCCTCCAGGGATCGGCGGCGCCCGATGGCGCCGTTTCACACCCGGGAAGACGACCCGGTGCCGGGGACGGTTCTCAGCTGGCTGTGACCCCGGTCACAGCCAGGGCGGCGGACATGGCCTGCGGCACGGTGTCGAAGGACCGGAACGCCGTGTCGAGGCGGGCGCCGCGCAGCACCGTGCGGACCAGCGGCGACGGGCTCGCCAGCAGCACGTCGCCCCCGAGCCGGCGGGCGCTCTGCGCCGCCGCGAGCAGCGGGCTCAGCGCCACGGACCCGATGACCCCGGCGCCGGCCAGATCCACGATCACCCAGGGGTGCCGGTCGAGGGCGGTCCGCAACACCTCCCGCAGCTCGGGGAGATCGTCGAGGTCGAGGTCGCCGACGACGCGTACCAGGGAGGCTCCGTCCAGGACATGCTCGCTCACCGTGACCATGGACCCAGCCTCACGCGGTCAGATGGCGAAGTTTCGACAAGATCGTGAAGGACACGTGACGAACGGCGGTCACTGACCGTCCGGGCGAGCCTCCTTGGCGATGCCGAGCAGGGGCGGGTGGGTCACCGCCGGGTCCCAGGACGGGCCGCCGGCCGCGGGCCAGTCGGGACGGCCGAAGCCCGGCCAGATGCGCTGGGTGAGGGCGCGGGCGGCCTGCGTACGGGCGCCGGCGCGCTGCCGCCGCTCGGCCAGCACCGCCGTGAGGAACATCCAGGGCGGCACGCCGTGCGGCACCGGCCGGCCGATCCGGGCGCTGATCTCCGCCGTCAGCCCCTCGGCGAAGCGGTCGTTCATCGGCTGCCGGATGTCCCGCGACCGGGCGAGGTAGTGCCGCGTCGCCAGGGCCAGGTCGTCGTCCAGCCCGGACAGGTCCAGCTCCGCCGCCCAGCCCGCGAGCTGCGGCGGCATGGCCGGCGCCCAGCCCCACGGCGCCGGGCTGCGCTCGTGCACGACGAACGTGCCCGCCGCCAGGTCGCCGAGCCGCCGCCCGCGCCGCGAGAAGATCATCGTGCTCAGCGCGACCGCCCACGTGAACGGCGGGAAGAGCAGCCCCGGCCACTCCACCGCCGCCCCCACCAGCGCCCGGACCAGGGCGTGCCGCAGCCGGATCGGCCCGCCGTCCTCCCGGACCACCCGCAGGCCCAGCGCCCGCTTGCCCAGGCTGCGGCCGTTGGTCATGGTCTCCATCACGGTCGGGTACGCGATGAAGGCGACCACCACGGCGACCGTCGTCAGCGTGCTGAGGAACGCCTCGTCGACGAACTTCTCCAGGGCGGCCGTCGCGATCGCCCCCGCGGCGGCGCCCAGCACGACGGCCAGCGCCACCTGCACGACGAGGTCCAGCATCAGCGCCAGGCCGCGGGAGCCGACCCGGGCGTGCCGGACCTCGACCTCCACCGCCTCGCCGTTGACGAGCTGCTCTCTCATGGCCGTTAGTCAACAGGATCGCCGCCGGATACTCTGCGCCGGTGGACCTGGACGCCTACGTCAGCGAGCGCCGCGGCGAGTGGAACCGGCTGGAGGCGCTGACCCGGCGCCGCAAGCTCGCCCCGCACGAGGCCGACGAGCTGGTGCTGCTCTACCAGCGGGCGGCCACCCACCTGTCGGTCGTGCGCAGCCACTCGCCCGACCCGCTCCTGGTCGCCACGCTCTCCCAGCTGGTCCTCGCCGGGCGCGCCGCGATCACCGGCGGCCGCCGCTTCTCCTGGCGCCCGGTCGCCCGGTTCTTCACCACCACCCTGCCGCTGGAGCTCTACCGCTCGCGGCACTGGTGGCTGGTCGCGATGGTCGTCAACGTGCTGGCCGGGGGAGCGCTGATCGCCTACTTCGCGGGCCACCCCGACGTCATCGAGATGTTCAGCCCCGGTGCCCTCGCCGACTCGTCCGCGAAGGACAGCTTCGTCGACTACTACAGCGAGTTCCAGGCGCAGAACTTCGCCGCGAACGTGTGGACGCACAACGCGCTGATCGCCGGCCAGTGCCTGGCGTCGGGCGTCCTGATCGTGCCGGTCTTCTGGATCCTCGGCTCGAACCTGCTCAACATCGCCCTCACCGGCGGCCTCATGACCTACACCGGCGACGGCGACATCTTCTGGACGTACATCCTGCCGCACGGCTTCCTCGAGCTGACCGCCATCTTCGTGGCCGCCGGCGCGGGCCTGCGCATCGGCTGGGCCTGGATCGCCCCCGGCCCGCACCGCACCCGCGGCCGCGCGCTGGCCGAGCGTGCCCACGCCGGCATGCTGGTCGCCCTGGGCCTGGTCGCGATCCTGCTCGTCGCCGGCGTCCTCGAGGCCTACGTGACCCCGTCCGGCTGGCCCGACGCGGTGCGCATCGGCGTGGGCTTCGCGGTCTGGCTGGCCTTCCTCGCGTACGCCCTCGGCGCGGGCGCCGCCGCCGAGCGCCGCGGGGAAAGCAGCGACCTCGCCCCCGAGCACACCGTCACCGAGGTCCCCACGGCGTAGTCGGCGGCTCTTGTCCACCAACGGACGAACTGCCACGGCGTGTCCGATGGCCGCGACTCTGGTGCGGTGACTACTGGGCGCAGGCTAGTTTGCAAAACGCAGACAGCATTCCGCAGTCGGCGTTGCCCCCGGGAGGTTGCCGTGGTTGTCGCGCATCGGAACGCCTCCGAGGCGTTCGCCCGCCTGCTGGAGCTCGAGCCGACCGTCGGGCACCTGTGGCACAACCAGCCGTTGGTCCTCCCCGGCCTCCTGCAGACCGAGGAGTACGCGACGGCGCTCATCGCCGCTCTCGGCGGCCTGCGGCCGGGCGATCCGGAGCTGATCGACAGGGTCGGCCTCCGGCTGCGGCGGGGCGCCGCCTTCCTGGCCCGGCTGCGCGGTGCCGACCCGCCCTCGTTCACCGTGGTCATCGATGAGGCGGTGCTGGTGCGCGGAGTGCTGCCGGCGGAGGCGATGGCGCGTCAGTTGGACCACCTGCGCGAAGTGGCGGAACTGCCGACGGTCCGGCTGGGGATCGTTCCGCTCGCCGCCGGGGCACACGCGACGCAGACCGGCAGCTTCGAGGTCTACGACGACCGGGCAGTCTTCGTGGAGTCGGCCGAGGGCGATCGCCTCCTGACCGACCTCGGCACTGTCCGGCGCTGTCAGCAGCTCGTGGAGGCAGCCCTCGCCTCGGCGGCCACTGGGCCGGAGGCGCTCGCGCTGCTGCGGGGTGCCGCCCGGGCCGGGTGAGCGGTCACCGGCCCGCCTTGACGAAGGCGATGAACTGCCGGAAGGCGTCCAGCCCGACCTCGAGCACCGGGCCGGACGGATCCTTGGAGTCGCGGATCAGCACCGTCGCGGACCCGACCGCGATCTGCACGCAGTTGCCGCTGGAGCTTCTCGAGCTCGTACGCCAGGCGAGGTCGCTGCGATCTGTCATGTCTCCTCCTCGGGGCGCCCGCCCACGACGCCGGCGTGGCCACCCGGTCACCCACCGTACTGGTGGGGTGTGCCGGACGGAACCCGGGCTCCTGTTTGGACGAACGCGGACAGCCGTCGGCGGGTAGGCTCCGGCAGATGGAGTTCCGCCGATGGCGATTCGCAGATCGGCGCGTCCGGCCGGGGGTGCTCGCCCGATGACCGTCGCCGCAGGTCCCGCCGTCGCCCGCGAGCGTCTGCGCCGGCGCCTCCGCGAGCTGCGGGAGCGGAGCGGGCTGTCCTCGCAGGAGGTCGCCCGCAGCATGGACTGGTCGGGCTCCAAGCTGAGCCGGATCGAGAAGGGCGACGTCACCGTCCAGCCCCTCGAGGTGCGGGCCCTGCTCGCCCTCTACCGGGTGTCGGACGACGCCGAGGTGCTGACCCTCACCGGGCTGGCGCGGCGGTCGCGGACCCGGCAGTGGTACAGCAGATACCGCTTGGGCGGGGACTACCAGCGCTACGTCGCATACGAGAGCGAGGCCCGGCGCATCAGCATCTGGCAGGTCCTCTACGTGCCCGGGCTCCTGCAGACCCCCGAGTACGCCCGCGCGATCACCGCGTTGTCCACCGGCCGCGATCCCGGCGACGAGTACGTCGAGGCGCGGGTCGAGCTGCGTCTGGACCGGCAGCGGGCGTTCCAGGAGCGGCTGGGGGAGCCGGACCCGCCGCATCTGGTGGCCGTCATCGACGAGTCGGCGTTGCGCCGCCCGATCGGCGGTCACGCGGTGATGGCCCGGCAGCTGGACCACCTGCTGGAGCAGGGCAGGGAGCCCGCCCTGACGCTGGCGGTGGCGCCGCTCGACCTGCTCCGCCATCCCGGGCTGGGCGGCCCCTTCGAGCTGCTGGAGTTCGCCGGCGCCGCCGACCCGGACGTGCTGTTCGTGGAGGCCGCGGCCGGCACCGACGACCTGACCCTGGACCGGGGGCTCACGGCGGAGCACAAGAGGATCGTCGACGACCTGCTCACGGTGGGTCTGACCGGTGACGAGGCGCTGGACTTCGTGCGCGGCGTGCGCAACGCGATGGTGCGGGGCTGACCCCCGGGGCCTCCCTCCCGAGGGTCAGCCGCTCAGGCGCGGTAGTCGCGGTCCAGTTCGACGGCGCGCAGCACCGCCCGGTGGACCTGGCCGAACTCCCGCTTGCTGGCGGTCTGGAAGAGCTCCACCCGCCGCCCCTGGCAGGTCGCCCGCAGCGCCATCCAGCGTGGGTTGCGCCGCTCGTCGACCAGCGCGCCCACCCCCGTGCCGGCGGCCGCCGCCGCGCCGGCGCAGATCAGGGCCACCGAGCCCGAGGCGGCGGCGAGCGGGGCGGCGAGGCCCAGCTCGACGGCGGCGGTGGCCAGCGCGGTCACCCGCGCGCTGTGGTTGCTGACGTGGATCTGCCGGACGTCGTCCAGCAGGCGGACGGGCAGCCGGCCGGCCGTGGTCTCGACGTACTGGCTGGTGACGATGATCCGCGGGCCGCGGTAGTACACCGCCCATCCGTTGTGGCCCGGTGCTTCGTAGTGCGCGTGGACTGCCATGTTCCGCACCTCCCTGCCCCTGGCACCGATGGTGAGTGCCATCTGCAACGTTCAGCCGGCACACAGCAGGCGGCGATGTGCTGACTGCACATCCCCGCTAAGGACTTACGTGGCTTTTGCCCGGCAACGGCGCGCAATGCGGCCCGGACTTACGCGGCTTTCGGAGGTTCTTGTGCCTTTGGACGCCCGCCGCCAAGCGTGCCGGGGCGGCCTCGTCCGTTCGGCTCTCGCATTCCGGTACGGACGGCGAACGGCCCGGCAGGGAGCCTGCCGGGCCGAGGCGCGGGAAGGAACTACTTGCGGCGGGTGAGCGCCCACGCCGCCGGCAGCAGGCCCGCGGCCAGCGCCGCCTTGACCGCGTCGCCGAGCAGGAAGGGGACGAGACCCTTCGACAGCGTCTCCGCGAACGACAGGTCGGCCGCCACCGCCAGCCACGGCAGGCCCACGGCGTAGATGATGACCTCGGCGACCAGCATCGCGGGCAGGGCCTTGAGGATCGTGCGGTCGGCGCCGCGCTCGGCGAGCCGGCCGGCGGCCGTGGCGGCGAGGAAGAAGCCGACGATGTAGCCGAAGCTGGCGGTGGCGTAGCCACTCGTGCCGTTCGAGAACCAGGGGACGCCGGCGAGGCCCACGATCGCGTAGAGGGCGATCGTCGCGGCGGCCCGGCGCCAGCCGAACGCGGCGCCGATGAGCAGGACGCCGAGCGTCTGGCCGGTGATCGGCACGGGGGTGCCCGGGATCGGGACGGCCACCTGGGCGAGCAGGCCGACGAAGCCCGCACCGCCGGCGACCAGCAGGACGTCGCGTGCGAGCGCGCCCGGGATCAGATCGGCGAGTACGACGGCGCGCGGGCCGCGTAGCGTTGCTACCTGCGACATGGGTCCTCCGAAAGGGGTAGGCGGTGCTTCAGGGAAGCTATCAAGCTCTCGAACCGATGCGCTTCCTCCGCGGTGACTGGTCAGTACGCCGTCTGATCACCGATCGCCGCGCCGGCCGCGACGGGCTCTTCACCGGACGCGCGACATTCTCCCCGGGGGAGGACAGATCCCTCGCGTACGCCGAAGAGGGTGAGCTGCGTTACGGCGACCACGTCGGTCCCGCCACCCGCCGCCTGATCTACCGGGCCGACGGGGAGCTCCTGGACGTCCGCTTCGCTGACGGCCGCCCGTTCTACCGCCTCGACCTGCGCGCCGAGAGCTGGGACGCCGAGCACCCGTGCGGCGCCGACCTCTACACGGTCACCGGGCGCATCACCGGGCCCGACGAGTTCACCGAGCTGTGGCACGCGGGCGGGCCCGCCAAGGACTACGACCTGGCGACCACGTACACGCGGGTCACAGGCGACCGGCGGCCTTGAGCGTCAGGTAGGCGTCGGAGACCTTGGAGGCGAAGGTCTCCCGGGGCTCGTCCACGACGATGACTCCCTGCTGCTCCAGCAGCGCCCGCACCCGGCCGCGCTCGGCCAGGGCCAGCTCCGCGGCCGCGGCGAGGTGCACGTCGTCCGCGGTGGCCGCCGGGGGCAGGGCCGCCAGGTGCTCGGTCTCCGGGTCGCGGACGCTGGCCAGCACCACGCGATGCCGGGTGACCAGGCGCGGCAGCATCGGCAGCAGGCCCTCGACGATCGGCGCCGCGTCCAGGGCGGAGAAGATGACCACCAGCGCCCGCTTGTGACCGCGGCGCAGCAGGTCGTTCGCGGCCAGGCTGAAGTCCGTCTCGACCAGGGCCGGCTCCAGCGCGGCCAGGGAGGCGATCAGCCGGGGCAGCTTCGTCCGATGGCCGCCACCCTCGACCCGGGCGCGCACGGCGGCGTCGAGGGCCAGCAGGTCCACCCGGTCGTCGGCCTTCGCGGCCAGCACGGTCAGCAGCAGGGCGGCGTCGATCGCGGCGTCCAGCCGGGGCTCGTCGCCGATCCGCGCGGCCGACGTGCGACCGGTGTCGAGCAGGCACACCACGCGACGGTCCCGCTCGGGGCGCCAGGTGCGGACCATCACATCGTGCGTACGGGCGGAGGCGCGCCAGTCGATCGACCGCACGTCGTCCCCGACCACGTACTCCCGCAGCGCGTCGAACTCGGTGCCCTGCCCGCGTCCCCGGGTCACCACGGCGCCGTCGAAGACCCGCAGCCGGGCCAGCTTCTCGGGCAGCAGCCGCCGCGACGGGAACCGGGGCAGCACCCGCAGCGTCCACGGCGGCGTCACCTGCTCGTCCCAGCGCTGCCGCCGCTGCCGGTACGCCAGCCCCAGCGGCCCGTACGACCGCATCGTCACCCGGACCGCGGGCCGGTCGCCGTGCCGTACCGGCGTCAGGGTGGTCGTGATCGTCCGCTCCTCGCCGGCGAGGAGATCCAGCCGGTGCTCGGTCAGGTCCGCGCCCGCCGACGGCACCCACCGGTCGCGCAGGCGCAGCCACATCGGACGGCCGGCAGTGTTCGCCACGGTCAGCGTGGTGGTGGCCGTGCCGCCGAGCCAGACCGTCTCGTCCCCCGAACGGTGCAGCCGCGCGGCGGTCAGCGGCGCCGCGACCGCGAGGTCGATCAGCGCCGCCCCGCAGGCCAGCACGGCCACCGCGGCCACCAGCAGCCAGGGGGAGGGCAGCAGCGCGGGCAGCGGGACGCCCGCCGCCAGCACCAGCGCGAAGCGCCTCGTGACCACGGCCGGCTCAGCGGGGCGCGGGCACGGCACCGAGCACGGAGCGCAGCACCTCGTCGGTGGAGACGCCGTCCAGCTCGGCCTCCGCGCGCAGCCGGACCCGGTGCCGCAGCACGGGGATCGCGAACGCCTTCACGTCGTCCGGGATCACGTACTCGCGGCCGCTGAGCCAGGCGCGGGCCTTCGCCACGGCGAGCAGGGCGGTGGTGCCGCGCGGGGAGGCGCCCAGCTCCAGGGCCGGGGCGGTGCGGGTGGCGCGGCACAGGTCGACGACGTATTCGAGGACCGGCTCGGCGACGGCCACCCGGCGCGCGGCCTCGCGCCCCGCGGCCAGGTCGGCGGCCGAGGCGACCGGGCCCACCCCGGCGGCCTTGAGGTCACGCGGGTCGAAGCCGAGGTGGTGGGCGCGCAGGACGCCGAGCTCCTCGGCGCGCTCGGGCAGCGGGACGGTCAGCTTCAGCAGGAACCGGTCCAGCTGGGCCTCGGGCAGCGGGTACGTGCCCTCGTACTCGACGGGGTTCTGCGTGGCGACCACGATGAACGGCTCCGGCAGGCGCCGGGTCTCGCCGTCCGTGCTGACCGTGCGCTCCTCCATGGCCTCCAGCAGCGCGGCCTGCGTCTTCGGCGGGGTGCGGTTGATCTCGTCGCCGAGCAGCAGGTTGGTGAAGAGGGGGCCGGGCCGGAAGTTGAACGCCCCGGTCCGCGCGTCGTAGATCTGCGAGCCGGTCACGTCGCCCGGCATCAGGTCGGGGGTGAACTGGACCCGCTTGGTGTCCACGTCCAGCGCCGTCGCCAGCGCGCGCACCAGCAGGGTCTTGGCCACGCCCGGTACGCCCTCGAGCAGCACGTGCCCGCCGCACAGCAGCGCGATCACGACCCCGCCGACCACCGCGTCCTGGCCGATGACGGCCTTGCCGACCTCCGCCCGCAAGCGTCCGAGCGCCTCGCGGGCCTCGCCGGATACGGAAGACGTCACGTCACATTCCCCTCACTTGCCGTGTCTGTGCACCGGTCGCCGCGCGGACCAGGTCCTGCACCTCGGTCGCCGCGCGGACCAGCTCCTCGTCACTGTCCTCCGTGCTGCCGCCGAGCACGTGCCGCGCCTCGTCCTCCGGCCGCCCGGTCACCGCGGCGACCCGGGCCGCGAGCACGTCCACGGACGTGTCCGCCGGCAGACCGAAATGCCGGATCAGCCGGGTACGCGCGGCGGCCTGCACCGTGCCGAGCGACGTCGACCGTGCCCGCGCCCGGCGATAGAGGCCACCCAGCCCGCGTACGGTCTCCGCGGCGCGAACCTGCGCCGGCAGCGGCTCCGCCACCGGGGCGCCCAGCCGCCGGGCCGACGCGGCGGCCAGCGCGATCGCGGCCAGGGCCAGCAGGGCCAGCGTCGCCCACAGCGCGGGCGGGAAGCCGTCCGCCAGCGGGTTCGGCGTCCTCTCCTCGCCCCCGGCCTCCGGCACCGGCTGCTGCCCGGGCCCGCCGGGCGCCTGCCGGCCGTCGTCCTCCCACGGGTCCGCGCCGACCGGTTCGTCGTCCGGGATCGTCTCCTGCGGCTCCGGCTCGTCCTCGTCGGGCGTGGCCGGGGGCGGCTCGGGCTGCTCCCGCTCGTGCAGGTCGAGCCAGATCAGCCGGTCGGCGCGGGCCAGCAGGGCCAGGGCCAGCTTGGCGTTGCCGTGCTCGCCGGCGCGGTCGTTGCGGAACGGGTCCGCCGCCCCGACCAGCGTCAGTCCCTTGATCTCGACCACGCCGCCGGCGTAGCAGCTCACCGGCGAGTAGGCGGCGGCGTCGTAGCGGAGCCGGGCGGCCGCGGCGGGACCGGCCTGGGCGAAGCCGGCGGCACAGCCCGGGGCGGGCGCGGCGGCCGTCCAGCGCGGACCCTCGACCGCGACGGTCAGCCCGGCGTCCTCCAGCTGATCCTCGTCCGGGGCGACCAGGACGACGCGTACCCGGGAGGGCAGCTGGGTCAGCTCGCGCAGGTTCTCCGGATCGACCAGGCCCGGCGTGGTGACGAAGACCGTCGCCGGCTCGCGGCCGACCGCCTCGTACGCGTCCCGGCTACTGGTCCGCACGTCCACGGACACGCCGAGCCGGGTGAGCCCGTCGGCGAGGCGGCGCGCGCCGTCCCCCGCGTCGCTGGTGGGGGAGAGGAACGAGGCGTCCGTGGGATCGGGCTGCTGCACGACGTGCGCCACGACCGTGGTCGTCACCAGCGCGGCGACCAGCGCGAACGGGATGAGGGCGCGGTACCGGCGCTTCACGGGGTGTCTCCCGTCATCCGGCGGCGGACCTCGCCGGTGAGCGTGCGCATGCGGTCGTCGTGCTCGCGGGAGGCGCGCCGGTCGCCGTACCAGATCTCGGAGAAGACCTCGGTCGCGTCGCCGAGCGGCGCCGCCACGGCCGGGCGCTGCGCGGCGGCCGTCGTCGCGACCTCGGCGACGGTGGTGCCGGGCAGGGGCGCGATCACTCCCGCGACGGTGAGGTCACCGACGACGTCGCGCAGCCGCTGCCGGATCGCCTCCGCATAGCGGCCCTCGGCGGCCAGGCGGTCGGCGAGCAGCCTGCCGTCGGGCAGCACGACGCTCGGCTCGAACGCCGGGTTGTCCGACGGCTGTCGAGCGGGCGCCTTCTTGTCGGCTTTTCTCCGCCTGGCCCGGCGTGCCACCCGCCGGGGAAGCCTGATGCGCGGCCACCGGCGCGGCACCCAGGCCGGATACCAGTACCAGAGCGCCGCGACCAGGCCCGCCCCGGCGAGCAGGAGCAGCAGGGCGACCCCCGGCGCGACGCGATCGAAGACCCTCGCCGCGAACTCGTCCCACGCCCGGGTCACGGCGCCCACACCAGCGCGGTCGCCTCGTCCTCGCCCCGGCTGCGCGCGCGGCCGATCGCGATGTCCAGCCCCTCGGTCCGGATCCGCGTCTCCAGCAGCAGCACGGCGTCGACGCAGCCCAGGGCCGCGTACGCGACGGTGTCGGCGAACCACCACGCCACCGGCGCCAGCCACGGCACCCAGTCCGGCCGGCTCCCCGTGACCGCGTCGAGGGCGGTCACCCAGCCGGCGCCGAGCACCAGGCGGACGGCGGCCCACAGCCCGTACGCGATCATCCGCGTCCACATCCCGCGCAGCTGGTCGCGACCCGCCAGGCGCACGGCCCGCACGAAGTTCGGACCCGCGCGGTCGATCACGATGACGCCGCTCACCAGCCCCAGCAGCCCGGCCGCGAAGACCCACGGCACCAGCCCGCAGAACGCCGCGACCGCGCACACGGCGCCCAGCACGACCGCCGCGGCCAGCGTCGCTACCGGCCGCATCCGCCGCCACAACTCGCGCGCCGGCACCTCACGCCCGAGCAGCGCCGGCCCCGCGGCAGCCGCCGCCAGCGCCCCGACGACACAGATGATGAACGCCTCGGCCCCGAACCCGGCCGAGAACACGACCCACCAGGCCCCGAACTGCCCGCGCGCCGGACCGTACCAGGGTGCCGTCGCCCCCACCGACTCCCGCAGCGGATGCAGCACCGCCTGCTCGACCCCCGCCAGCACCCCGGCAAGCACCAGCAACGGCACCGCCCGGGCCCGCAACAACGTCATCGCGGCGTCCAGCACCTCACCGAGCGTCATCGGACGCAGCGGCAGATCGGGCTGCGCAGACATGGCGGCGAGATTATCCGATGCCGCCTGTGCGTTCCGAGTCGGCCGTGTTTCGTTCACGCCGCACAACTTCTGCATAGATACATGTGCAGCTATCGTGCCTGGGGGTTACCTACCGTCGAAAGGCTCCACCATGACCACTCCCTCAGGTGTCTCGCGGCGCGGCGTGATCGCCGCTGCCGCCGCCGGCGCTGCCGTGCCCGTGCTCTTCTCCGGCGCGGCGCAGGCGCACGGCGGCACGAAAGAGCGCACGTACGACTTGACGGTTCTGGGCACCTCGGACACGCACGGCAACGTCTACAACTGGGACTACTACAAGGACCTGGAGTTCGACGACAGCGCGCACAACGATGTCGGCGTGGCGAAGCTGGCGGCGCTGGTCAAGCAGATCCGGGCCGAGCGCAAGGGCAAGGCGACGCTGGTGCTGGACGCCGGCGACACGATCCAGGGGACGCCGCTCGCCACCTACTATGCCAAGCAGGAGCCGATCACCACGACCGGTGAGAAGCACCCGATGGCGCGGGCGATGAACGTGCTCGACTACGACGCCATCACGCTGGGCAACCACGAGTTCAACTACGGGCTGCCGCTGCTGAACCTGTGGATCCGCCAGCTCGGCTTCCCGGCCCTCGCCGCGAACGCGCTGAGCGCGAAGACGGGCCGGCCGGCCTTCACGCCGTACGTGATCAAGAAGGTCTCGCTCGGCAAGGGCGCGCCGACGCTGCGGGTCGGGATCCTGGGGCTCACGAACCCGGGCGTGGCCATCTGGGACAAGGGCAACGTCGAGGGCAAGCTGACCTTCGCGGACATGGTGACGACCGCCGCGAAGTGGGTGCCGATCATGCGGGCGCGCGGCGCCGACCTGGTCCTCATCTCGGCGCACGGCGGCGACAGCGGCGTGAGCAGCTACGGACCCGAGGTGCCCAACGAGAACCCGAGCGCGCTGATCGCCGAGGAGGTGCCCGGCATCGACGCGATCCTTTTCGGGCACGCGCACAACGAGGTGGCGCAGCGCTTCGTCACCAACAAGAAGACCGGCGCCCAGGTGCTGCTCTCCGAGCCGTCGAAGTGGGGCCAGCGGCTGACGCGGATGGACTTCACGCTCGTCCGCGACCGCAACAGCTGGACGATCACCGGCAAGAAGTCGGCGACGCTGAACACCAACACCGTGACCGAGGACCCGCAGGTGCTCGCCGCGGTCAAGGCGCAGCACGCGAAGACGGTGGCGTACATCAACCAGGTCGTCGCCACGTCGACCGAGGAGCTGTCCGCCGCGGAGTCGCGCTACAAGGACACGCCGATCCTGGACTACATCAACAAGGTCCAGACCGACACGGTGACCGCGGCGCTGGCCGGCGGCCAGTACGCCGCCCTGCCCGTGCTGTCGATCGCGGCACCGTTCAGCCGGACCGCGGTGTTCCCGAAGGGCGACGTCAAGATCAAGGATGTCGCCGGCCTGTACATCTACGACAACACGCTCGAGGCCGTCGTGCTGACCGGCGCGGAGGTGCGGGCGTACCTGGAGTACTCGGCGAAGTACTTCGTGACGCTCCCGGTCGGCGCGACCCCGGACCCGGCGACGATCAGCGACCCGACCGTGCCCGACTACAACTACGACGTGTTCTCGGGCGTCGACTACGACATCGACATCAGCAAGCCGGTCGGCTCGCGCATCACCCGCCTGGAGATCGCCGGCGCGCCGGTGGCCGATGACGCGCAGTTCGTCGTCGCGGTCAACAACTACCGGCGCAGCGGCGGCGGCGCGTTCCCCGGGATCGTGAAGACGCAGGTCTACAACGCGCAGCAGGAGATCCGGCAGCTGCTCATCGACTGGGCGCAGGCGCAGGGGGAGATCAATCCGGCCGATTTCTTCACCCCGAACTGGCGCCTGGTGCGTGCGGGGGTCCCGGTCTTTTAAAGATCAAATGCGGATGTCGTAGCTGGGTGGGGCGTACGGACCGCCGCTCACGCCGAGGGCCCGGTGCGGCTCGGCTGGCCGCTGACGCGTCCAGATCGCCGAGCCGCACCGGGCGACGTGCGTGAGTGGTCACCCGCTACGGCTCATCCGGTCTGCTGCGGCGTCCATGTGGCGTCGGGGTTGGCGGTGATCGTGAGCTGGCCCTTCTCGCCGTTCGCCAGGGTCAGCTGGCACAGGTAGTCGCGGGTGCCGTCGGCGTTCTCCTCGCCGGCGGCCTGGCAGTCGGCCGCCGTGGCCGTGATGTTGGCCTTCGCCAGCTGACCGTCGCTGATCACGTTGTGTTCCAGCACCGAGACCTTGTGCGACTCGACGGCGCGGTTCACGGCCGGGGCCACGACGGTCAGGGCGATGACGCCCCAGACGAACCAGGCGCCGGCCAGCGTGACCGCGAAGGCGATCCAGTAGGGCGTCGACCGGTTGCCACCGCGGCGTGCGCGGTCCGCCCGGCGGCCGGCTGAGATCGCGCCGAACACGCCGAAGAAGAAGGTGAAGACGGCGACGGGCCAGAGCGCCGGCGCCTCGGCCCGGGCGGCGGTGCGGATCTCCTCGGGATAGGGGACCAGCAGCCCGCCGACCTGCGGGACCTGCGGCGGCTCCGGCGCGGGCGGCTGGTGGGTCGCCGGGGCGGGCGCGTGGTGCGCGGCCGGCGCGGAGGGTTCGCTCGCCCAGGGCGGGGCGGTCGGGTACATGCTCGGCTGCTGCGGATAGGGCGCCTGCTGCGGCTCGTAGCCGTACAGCTGCTGTTCCTGCCCGCCGCCGTAGTTCTGCTGCTCCTGGCCGCCGTGGTACTGATGGCCGGGCTGCTGCTCCTGCGCGCCGTAGTAGTGCTGCTGGTCCTGGCCGCCGCCGTAGTACTGCTGCTGGTCCTGGGTACCGCCGTAGTACTGCTGCGGTGGGTACTGCTCCTCGTACTGGTGCGCGGCGGGCGCCTGCTGCTGCCAGGTTGCCGGGGGATACTGCGCGTGCCCCGCGGCGAACTGCGGGTACTCCGCGCCCCCGGAGTGATGTGAAGTCTGCGTCGTCATGCGGGGAGACCCTTTCCGGTAGCGGCTCGGGTGCAACTCCGGCCAGCCCCCCGCATCGGCCTTGCCCGGGCCTTCCTGAGCGGCCCTCCATCGGCTTGAGCCAATCTGGAACCGCCCCTGATCCGGCGCTGACCGACCACCCTGGTGAGGGGCCGCCGGAGCTCACGGCGGGCGCCGGGCGCTCGCTCGGAGGTCTGCGCTCGTCGCCGGACCGCTCGCCGCCGGAGCTTGTCGGCGGACCGCGTCGGCGGACCGCTCGGTGCCGGACCGCTCGCCCGTCCCCGGCGGACCGCTCGCTCGCCGGTGCTGGACCGCTCGCCCGCCGGTTCCCGCGGCTGCTACTGCTACTGCTTCGCCAGCGCGTAGAACTGGGCGATCTGGGCGGCGCTCAGCGCACTGTCCCAGACGGCGACCTCGTCGACCGAGCCCGACAGGCCCGTGGAGGCGTTGTTCTCCGAGACCTGCAGCGGCGTGGCCGGCAGGGCGGCGAGCGTGCCCGTGGCGGCCAGCTTCCCCGCCTCCACGCCGTCGATGTAGAGCCTGATGAACGACCCGTCGTACACGCCCACCACGAAGTGCCAGCCCAGGTCGGTGGGCCAGGCGCCGCGGGTCTCGTAGCGGGTGCCGCCGGCGTCCACGAGGAAGCGCATGTCCGCGCCGCCCTTGTCGCTGCTCCACGACAGCAGATAGTTGAGCCGGCCGGTCTGCGCCTCGCCCTTGAACACCAGCCGCCAGTTCGTGCTGGCCTTCGCGTTGGTCCAGGCCGCGACGCTCACCGGGCCGCTGATGGCGTACGCGGCGTTGGTGATCGACCCGTACGAGGGTCCTGTCCCGTTCTTGAACGTCGTCGCCTTGTCCGGGTCGACCGTGAGCGCCCCGGCCGCCCCGACGGCCGGGGTGTTGAAGAGCGCGAGCGAGTTCCTGCCCATCTCGTCGGCGACGGCCGTGGTGCTCGTGCCGCCCATGCGCCAGTAGGAGACGGGTGAACTCTTCTTGATCGCCGCCGTGTAGAAGTAGCTCGACTTCCAGGTGTTGGCCTGGGTCGGGCTCTTCGCCGTGAAGGCGGCCGCGGTGTCGCGCAGCGCCGACCCGACCGCCAGCAGCACGACGGCCGTGACGACCATCGCCCACCTCCCGGGCCCGGCCACCCGCCGCGGCGCCGCCGGGGTCCGCCCTGGCGCCGCCGGGGTCCGCCCTGGCGCCGCCGGGGTCCGCCGCGGCGCCGTCCACCGCGGTGCCGCCGGGGTCCACCGCGGCGCCATCCGCCGCGGTGCCGCCGGGGTCCGCCGCGGTGCCGTCCACCGCATGGTCGCTCGACGTGCGGCGGATCGCACGACCTGCGGCGCCACGACGACTGACTCCTTCCCGGCGCCGGCGCCCGCAGGAGTGCCCGCATCACTGGACGGCCCGCTGCGGTCTCCGCCGGCGGGTGCGCTGTGGTTCTCGCCGGCGGGGGTGCTGTGGTGTCCGTCCGCCGGTGGGCTGTGGTCCTCGCGGGTCGGCCGGCCCGGATCGTGGGCGGTCGGCTTGCGCCGGCGGAGCAGGAAGAACGCGATCAGCGCCAGGCCGGCGGCGACCGGGAGGATGCGGCCGGCGTGGAGGCGTACCAGGCCGGCGAGCGGGACCACCACGCGCCCGGCGCCGATCAGTTCCTCGGCCGTGACCAGGCGCGAGTCGGCCTGCGGGTTGGCGTCGCCGCGCGTGCGGAAGCGGCCGTCGGGCAGCCGCTCGACCACGCGATGCGTGACCGGCTGGTGCCCGGCGGCGGCCGGCGCGATGACGACGACGGACCCGACCAGGGTGCCGGGGTCGATCTCGGGGGACGCCACCACGACGTCGCCCGGCTGGATCAGGGGCGCCATCGAGCCTGAGGTGACGGTGTACGCCTGCCAGCCCCACGCCAGCGGCAGCACCGTCCACGCGGTGAGGCTCAGCACTGTGGTGACGGCCATGACGACGAGCGCCCGGCCGAGGACCCCCGGCCATGTCACGACGCCTGGGCCTCCCAGTTGAAGACCGCGGCGGCGTTGCCGTTCTGCGCGGCGGCGACGTTCTGGACGGTGACGCTGAACTTGTACGTGACGGTCTGGTTGAGCGTCGCGTTCCAGGTGCCCAGCCCGTTGCCGAACGAGTTGCTCGCGGACCCGAAGGACGCCACGGTCCCGCCGCTGAACAGCGTGGAGGCCGAGGAGAAGTTGGTGCAGTCGTTGGCCGTACCCGTGCCGCTCTCGATCTTGAGGTCGAGATAGCTCGCGAGGGCGCCCGAGACACCGGTCGCGTAGAGCTTGACCTGCGCGGGGGAGTTGCCCGTGTACTTGACGGCGATGCACTTGGTGACGGTCTGGCCGCCGAGCAGCAGGTTGTCGTTCGCCTGGCTGAAGACCGCGCTCGCCGACACGGCGCCGTCGTTGCTGAGCGCGGCGCCGCCGGTCGTCCACGTGTTCTGCTGCGTCGCCGTGGTGCCGCTCAACACGGCCTGTGTCGTCCGGACCACCATCGTCGAGGTCAGGGCACAACCCAGAAGAACACCGAGAGTAGTCGCAACATGTGACCTGCTGAGCTGCATGCCGATCTCCTGCTTCGTCGGGTCCGGGCTACGCCGTACGCGGATCGGCAGGTCACCATGCATCCTGAGAGGACATCTCCGGCCCGCTCGGGCAGCAGTGGCCCCCATCACACCCAATACCCTGAGTCACCACGGGCCGTATATCGGTACCTGACGGGGAGTAGTCAAGTAGCGGACTTCGGACCGCGGCCGTCCCCTGCCCGAGGCAACCTGCGACTGGCGCTACATCGGCGCCATCAGCGTCGCCGTGCCCGCGATGGTCGTCCCCGCCGGGCCCCATGGTGATCGCCGTGCCCAGGTCGCAATGGCCATCGCCCCGCCCGTTGCGCGGAAGTCGTCGCCATGCCCGGGTCGCGGTGGTCATCGCCGTGCCCGGGTCGCGGTGGTCATCGCCGTGCCCGGGTCGCGGTGGTCATCGCCGTGCCCGGGTCGCGGTGGTCGTCGCCGTGCCTGTGGCGCAATGGTCATCGCCGTGCCCGTGGCGCAGTGGTCGTCGCCCTGCCCGGGGTGATGGTCGCCGAGCCCAAGTCGCCGTGCCGGAGCCGCCGGGGCTCGGGCGTCAGCCGAAGATGCCGCCGACGGTCCCGCCGCCGGCGCCCGTGTCGTCCGTGTCCTCGGTCTCGGTCGGCTCGGTCGTCGGCTCGTCGTCCGGCGGGGTGCTGGGCGTGTCGTCCGGCGGCGTGGTCGTCGGCGCCGCGGAGCTCGGCTTGGTCTCGACCGGCGTCGGGCTGGTGGACTTGGGCGGCGTGGGGGAGGACGACCGGCTGGGCTTGGTGGTCTCCGGCCGGGTGGGGACGTCGGCCGGCCGCTCCGGCTCCTCGGTCTCCTCCTCGGGGGACTCCGTCGGGTCGACGGTCTGCTCGGTCGTCTCCGACTCGGTCGGCACCACGACGGCGCCCGGGTTCCGCTTGTTGGTCTCGCCGGCGTCGCCGGACGTGGCGTAGATGGCGACGCCGAGACCGCCGGCCAGCAGGAAGAGGGCGATCACCGTGATGAGCACGGCGAGCTGGCCCTTGGTCTGCTTGACGGGCCGGGGCGGCAGCGGGGGCGGCGCCGCCTCGAGCAGGTTGCGCTGGGCGGGGGCCGTGCGATTGGGCGCGGCCGGACTCATCGGGCGGGTCAGGGCCGTGCCCGTCATCGAGCCCTCGCCCAGGTATTGCCCGTGCAGCGACTGCGGGCCCAGGCGGGAGCTGCTCGCGCCGGCGCCGCCGAGGCGGGAGCCCGTGGCCGGGCCCATGAGCGAGGTGCCGGTCGTGGCGGGGCGCACGAGCGCCGTGCGGGTCATGGACGTGCCGGACTGGTTGCGCCAGTCGAGGGTGCCGGCGGCGGCCAGGGCCGCCTCGGCGAACTCCGCGGCGCTCGGGTAGCGGTCCGCCGGGTTCTTGGCCATGGCGCGGCTGATCAGCTCGCGCACGGCCGGGGGTGCCAGGGTCTCGGGCAGCGGCTCCGGCTCGTCCTCGAGGTGGCGCAGCGCGACCTGGAGGGCGTTGTCGCCGTCGAAGGGCGGAACCCCGGCGATGCAGTGGTACGCCACGGCGCCCAGCGCGTAGACGTCGGTCGCCGGGCTGACCGTGCCCTTGGCCACCTGCTCGGGCGCCATGTAGAGCGCGGTGCCGACGATCGCGTTGAGCCCCGTCACGCTGGTGACCGCGGCCGAGCGGGCCACGCCGAAGTCGACGAGGATCACCGTGCCGTTGGGCTTGACGATGAGGTTGCCCGGCTTGACGTCGCGGTGGACGGTGCCGTTCTCGTGGGCGGCGTGCAGGGCGTCGGCGGCCTGGGCGACGATCGACATCGTCTCGGCGACGGCGAGGCGGCCCTGGTCCTTGAGGCGGGCGGAGAGCGGCTCGCCCTCCACGTAGGCCATGACCAGATAGGCGCAGCGGTCCTCGTCCTCGGCGTCGCCCGCGCTGTAGTCGTAGACCTCGACGACGCCGGGGTGCCGGAAGGCGGCCATCATCCGGGCCTCGCCGTAGAACCGGGCCGCGAACTCGGGGTCGGTGAGCATCGCCGTGCGCAGCACCTTGACGGCGATCGTCCGGCCGAGCACCACATCGGTGCCCTTCCACACGTCGCCCATCCCACCGGTGGCGATGTTCTCGTCCAACCGGTAGCGGTTGTCCAGGAGACTTCCCGAACTGAGCACCAGCGGACCTATCTACTCGTTTGACCCGACATGACCGTGGCCCGCCCTACCATCCGAGCCGCGCCCCACAGTACAGATTCCACGCCTCGACGGCGAGGTCGGCTGGTCGCGGAAAGAGCACGCCGAAGCGGATCTGCTACCCCGCCCGGGCGACCTTGAACCATCACGCAGGTGACAGGCCATCACCCGGACCCGGCGCGTGGCGTGTGTCACCCGTACGCGCACAAAGAATCGTGGCCGCCGGACGGCAAAGGGCTCCGTCCGGCGGCCACGATCGCGGGTGACGTCAGCTCTCGTACGTCGGCGTGACGACGATGGCCGTCTCCGCCAGCTCCAGCTCCTCGTTCTCGGCGCGGCGCTCCGCGGCGGCCCGGGCGGTCGCGGCGGCGGTCCAGCCGATGACCACGCCGACCAGCGTGGCGCCCGCGAGCAGGCCCCACGGGATGCCGGGCTTGCGGCCGGCCAGCGCGTTGGCGGCCAGGTTGGCGCGCGCCCAGGCCTCGTCGGTGACCGCGCTGACCCGGGTGCCCGCCTTGTCCGCGAGCTGCTGCCCGCGCTTCGACGCGACACCGGCCAGCCGGTTGCTCTGCCTGGTGGCCCGCCCGGCGAGCTTGTAGCCCCGCTTCGACGCCTGGCCGGCCAGCTTGTGCCCGGTCGCGGAGACCTTGCCGGCCACCTCCTGCGCCTTGCCGCCGGTCCGGTCGGCGGCGCCCTTGGCGGTCGCCCCGGTCGCTGCCATGGCCGCGGACAGGTAGTCCCACGCCTCGGCGGCGGTGCGCTCGGCCGTGCTCTTCCGAGAGAACATCGTCCTCGTCCCTCCGATCGCCGCTACCGGCGCTCGACTGCATGTGCGAGGTGGGTGCCCACCTGCCCAAAATCGCAAACTTCCCCCGTGGTACGCCGCCCCGGCGCCCGCTTCTCATCATGGCGTGACTCCGTCGGTTCGTACGGTGATCGCCGGGCCTTACCGCGGAGGCGGTACCGCCGTACGGGCGGGTGATGTGAGTCTTGAGGGTGGTTTGGCGGGGCTTTGCGTCATGCGCCCCGGTCCGGGCATAGGCTCGCCGGGCCGCGACGCTGTGGTGCACGCCTCGGTGTCGGGTGTCCGTCGGATCCGCGAGCCCGCGAGGGCTAAACCGGTGGACGTCACTGGGTACTCTTGTCGCGGTTCACACGTGGCACACAGCCACCTGCCAGTTTCAAGCACTAGTGTCCGGGTGGTTCACCGGACCCGACGGGGGTAGTCAACGCCGCCCCCGGCGAGGGAAGGTGTCGCAGTCAGGCACCGCCCCTCGTACCAAGGAGAAGACGCCCGGGACATCCCGGGTGGGTGGAGGTAAAGGCGTGACGCTGTCGATAACGACGTCGACCAGGTCCCCCGGAGTGATCGAGGTCTCACCCGCGGGTGAGATCGACGTCGAGAACGCATACGAGATCAAGGACGCCGTGGCCGAGCAGCTCGCGGCGGGCACGCCCGAGCGCATCGAGCTCGACATGCACGGGGTCAGCTTCATCGACTCCGTGGGCATCTCGGCCCTCGTGGCCGCCTTCCAGCTCGCCAGCGTGAGCGGGGTCAAGCTGGTCGTCACCCGGCCCAGCCGCTTCGCCCACCGCCAGCTGTGGGTGACGGGCCTCCTGGGCCTCTTCGGCGCCCCGGAGCCGTGCACCGACTGCGGCGACCCGGCGCACCGCACACTGGTCGCCGGCTCGTAACTCCGGCACCCGGCCCGCCCGCGCGGGCCGCATCGGCCACCCGGGCGGCGCCCACCGCGCCGCCCGGCTCGGCCGCAGCCACACCCGGCCCACCGGGCCACCAACCAGCCGGGCCACCAGCTCTCCGGGCCATCAGCCAGCCGCGCCACCGGGCCGCCGGACCACCGCGCCGCTGGGCCACCAGCCCGCCGGGCCGCCGCGCCACCGCGCCGCCAGCCCGCCGGGCCGCCGCGCCACCGGGCCATTAGCCCATTGGGCCAGCATCGCTGCTCAACGCCACCGGGCCAGCATCGCTGCTCAACCGAAGCCACGCGCGCCCAGCTCGCCCGCGCCACCGGATCAGCATCGCCCGCTCAACCGCAGCCACGCGCGCCCGGCCGCCGCGATCACGCATCGCCCGGCCCGAGTGAAGCCGATCGGCACTGTGCGGTCGGCCGGCGGATCCGCGGCCCGGTCCGGCACAAGGCGCAGCCGGGCTCCCGCGTCTCAGATCGCGGGCGTCTGGACGACGATCGTCTCGAGGTTGAACGTCACGTCCGTCGCCTCGCCCGGCGCCCGGATCGGCGTCACCACCGCGAAGCCCTCCGCCAGCGCCGCCAGGTCCGTGCCCGGCTCGAGCGGCTCGTCGGCAGCCTGCACGGCCGTGCGCACGAACCCCTCGCCCGCCTCCGCGATGCTCATCTGCACCTGGCCGAAGCGCGCCAGCGAAGCCCGCCGCAGCCCCCGGATCCCGTCGACGTGCAGGTCGGGCACGTTGACGTTGAGGATCGTACCCGCGGGGGTGTGGGTGAGGGTCGGCAGCAGCTTGACCGCCAGGTCCGCCGCGCTCGTCCAGTGCCGCTTCTCGTCGTCCTGCTTGTCCAGGTCGGCGATGGCCTGCCCGCCGCTGGCCGCCGTGCCGTTGGCGGGGGAGAGGACGTCCAGCGAGACGGCCATCCCGTGCAGCCCCGCGTGCGACGCGGTCATCGTGGCGCCGACCGTGCCGGAGTGGATCACGGCCGCGCCGGCGTTGGCGCCCCGGTTGATGCCGGACAGGACGATGTCCGGCGCCGGGCCGAAGGCGTCCCGCAAAGCGAGCAGCACGATGAAGGCCGGGGAGGCCGCCACGGCGTACGCGGGCACGTTCCTGACCCCCGGCAGCTCGCGCGACTCCACCACGATCTTGCCGTTGCGCTCGACCGCGGTCATGGCGGCGCTGGTGCCGCTGGCCTCGGTGAGCGGGGCCGCGACCACCACGTCGAAGCCCTGCCGGGCCACCGCGCGGGCGAGCCACCTGATCCCCGGCGCGTCGATGCCGTCGTCGTTGGTGATCAGGATGCGGGGGGTCATGCGGGCACCTTCGCGTCGACGGGGGTCAGCCGCACCCGTTCCGTGAGCACCTGGACGGCGTCGATGCGGCCCGTCCCGAGTCCGTGGCGGGTGACGTTGAGGGCGCCGGCGGCAGCGCCCGTACGGACAGCGTCACACAGCGTTCCACCCAGCGCCAGCACGGCGGCCACGCCCGCGGTCATGGAGTCACCCGCCCCGCGCGACTCGGCGGCGATCATGCGGGGCATGTCGACCTCGTACACGGTGTCCTCGATCAGGGCGAGCGCCCCCTCGTCGGCCCGCGACACCAGCGCCATCTCGGCGCCGTCGGCGTGCAGCTTGTGCAGGGCCTCGGTGAGCGCCTCGGTGGAGCCGTCGCGGACCAGCCCGTCGCGGATCAGCTCCTCGTGGCTGACCTTCACGACGGCGGGCCGGGCCTCCAGCGCCGCGGTCAGCTGGTCGCCGGACAGGTCGATGATCACCTTGCAGCCGTTGGCGCCGAGATCCGTGGCGAGCCGGCGGTAGATGTCCGCGGGCACGACCGACGGATGCGCGGGCCCGCTGAGCACGGCGATGCCCGCGCGCAGCCCCTCGGCGAGGGCCAGGCTGTACAACTCGTCCATCTCGTGCCGGGACAGCGGCTCACCCGGGTCCTCGGCGAGCTCCTGGCGCTTGCCACTGCGGCGGTCGTGGACGTACCAGCCCGTACCGTGATCGCGTTTGATGGTCTTGAGGGTGACGCCGTGAAACTTGAGCAGCGGCTCCAGCACCCGCCCGACCTCGCCGCCCGCGGCCGCGCAGAGGGTCACCTGCGCGCCGAGGAGCGTGATCATCCGGGCCTGCCAGACGCCCTGGCCGCCCGGATGCACGTGCAGCTCGGCCTTGTCGTGCTGCTGCTCGATGGTCACCGTGAGCTGGGGTGCCGGCACGAAGACCATGACCCCCTTGTTCCCCATGCCCCCAGTTTCCGGCTTTTCTCACCTACAGGTACGAGATCGCCGAAATCACCGAGTGCCCAGCACGACCCCGTTCGCCCCGGGCGCGTCGAAAGACACGGTTCGGACGTCCGTGAAGCCCGCCGCCGCCAGCCACGACGCGTACTCGTCGGCCGAGTAGTTCCGCCCGCCCGTCGTCTCCACCAGCATGTTCATGCCCATGAGCGCGGCCGGCGCCGGACCGGTCCGCGCGGCGTTGAGCAGCAGCTCCGAGACGATGACGAGCCCACCGGGCGGCAGGGCGGCGTACACCTTGGCCAGCAGTTCCTGATTCTGCGCCGCATCCCAGTCGTGCAGGATCATGCTGAGGAGCACCACGTCGTGCCCGCCGGGCAGCTCGGCGTCCGCGAGGAAGTCGCCGGCGACGGTGGCGATCCGGTCCGTCAGCCCGGCCGCCGCGATCTTGCCCGCGGCGATCTCGCAGACGTGGGCGAGATCCAGGACGGTCGCTGCCAGCTGATCGAAACGCCCGCACAGCGCGATCGGGTACGCCCCCGAGCCCCCGCCGACATCCAGCAGCCGCCGGTACGTACTCAGGTCCACGACCTCGCCGAGCGCCCGCGCCGTGAAGCTCGACGTGGAGTACATCGCCTCCCAGAAGGTCGCCAGCAGCTGCGGGTCCGCCGTGGTGAACATCGACTCCTGCGTCGCCGGGTCCCAGGTCAGGGGCCGATCGGTGCGCAGTGCCTCGCCGACGCGATGCCACGGGAGATAGGTGCGCTGGTCGCAGTACGTGACCTGGCCGCCGAAGTAGTACGGCCGGCCGCGGACGAGGAACTCCTCGGCCAGCGGCGTGTTCCGGTAGCCGTCGCCGGCGCGTTCGAGCAGTCCCAGCGAGGCGCAGGCGGTGAAGAGCAGGTCGGCCGGGCGCTCGGGCAGCCCGAGCTCGGCCTTGGCGTCGGCGACCGTGAGGGTGCGGCCCCCGGCGAGCCGCGTGAAGAGATCCAGCTCCACGGCGGCGGCGAACGTCTTGAAGCTCCAGAAACCGGTCACGAGGTCCATGAGGGGCGTGGGCGTCAGCATGCCGCCGATCATGGCAGGAGTCAGACCGTACGCGTCAGCTCCTGCACCGCCGGGATCAGGTCGGGGCGGTTGCGCAGCAGCTCGTCCAGCCGCACCCGCCACCGGCTCGCCTCGATGTCGGTGGTGAAGCGGTCGTCGTCGCTGCTCTCGATGGACGCGACCTGCAGACGCTGGCGGGTGTTGGCCAGCTCGCCGTAGAGCTCGCTGCCGAGCCGCTTGAGCACCTGGCCGGCGAAGGGCTCGTAGCCGGGGCCGTTGGCCGCCCGGACGAACGCCCGCGCGCCGTCCCAGACCACGCGGGGCTGGTGAATGACCGACTGACTCATGCCCTCAGCGTAGGGAGCTTCGGGGCACGAGTCCGGCGTTTTCACCAGCCCACGGCCTCGCACGCCTTCTTGCCCGCCCCGACGGGCTCGACCTGCAGGGTGGCGTGGTCGATGTGGAAGTCCTCGTGCAGCGCCTGCCGGGCCTCGCTCAGCACCGCGCCCAACTCGGCGGCGGGCTCCAGGCTGAGGTGGGCGCTGGCGACGTCCATGCCCGAGGTCAGCGTCCAGACGTGCAGGTCGTGCACGTCGCAGACCCCGGGAACCCGGGCGAGCCGGTCGCGCACCGACGCCATGTCGAGGTGCTCGGGAGCGGCCTGCACGAGGATGCGTACGGCCGACCGCCCCAGCGCGAAGGTCCGCGGCAGGATCATCAGGGCGACCACCACGGCGACGATCGGGTCCGCGTAGGACCAGCCGGTCACCGCGATCACCGCGGCGGCCACGATCACGCCCGCCGACCCGAGCAGATCGCCGACCACCTCCAGGTACGCCCCGCGGACATTGATGCTCTCCCCGGCGCCCTCCCGCAGCAGCGCGAACGCGATCACATTGATCACGAGGCCGCCGACCGCGACGACGAGCATCCAGCCGGCCGGCACCTCGGGCGGGTGCGAGAAGCGGCGCAGCGCCTCGATCAAGACATAGACGGCAACACCGGTCAGCAGGACGGCGTTCGCCAGCGCGGCGAGCACTTCCAGCCGGTAGAGCCCGAACGTCCGCTGGGAGTCCGTGGCGGCCCGGCCGGCGGCGTGGATCGCGGCGAGCGCCATGGCGATGCCCAGCACGTCGGTGAACATGTGCCCGGCGTCCGACAGCAGCGCCAGCGAGCCGGTGGCGAACGCGGCGACCGCCTCCACCACCATGAACGCGGCCAGCAGCCCGGCAGCCCACCACAGCCGGGCGCGATGCTTCGCCCCGGCGCGCAGTGCCTGACCTCCGTGGTCGTGGCCCGCTCCCATGTGCTGTCACCTTTCGCCTCGTCCGGCCGCCCGGCAAATATATGTTCACATTGCTATATGTGCAATCTGAACCGGTCGGCGGGTGGCGGGGTATGCACTGGTCGACAACCCGACTCCGCCTGGAGGGATCCACCCTTGTCCAGACGCACTCTCGCGATTGTTGCCCTGACTGCACTCGCTGTCACGGCTGCCGCACCGTCAGCATCCGCGGCGTCGCCCACCACCAAGCCCACGGTGCTGGAACTGCCCGACGGCTTCCAGCCCGAGGGCATCGCCATCGGCACGCAGCCCTACGCCTACTTCGGCTCCCGCGCCGACGGCGACATCTACCGCGTCGACCTGCGGACCGGGCGCGGCCGGGTGCTCGCCGAAGGCCCCGGCACCCCGTCCCTCGGCCTCAAGGTCGACGACCGCGGCCGGCTCTTCGTCTCGGGCGGCAGCGGCGGCGACGCCCGCGTGCTCGACGCGCGTACCGGCAAGCTGCTCAAGTCGTACGCCCTGCAGACCGTGCCGTCGTTCATCAACGACGTGGTGCTGACCGGGGGCGCCGCCTGGTACACCGACTCGACCAACCCGGTGCTCTTCAAGCTGCCGCTCGGCCGGCACGGCAAGCTGCCCGCCGCGGCGGTGCGTGTGCCGCTCAGCGGGGAGATCGCCTACACCACCGGCAACAACGCCAACGGCATCACGCCCACCCCGGACGGGCGCGGCCTGATCGTCGTGCAGTCGAACACCGGCAAGCTGTTCAAGACCACGTACGGCGGCGTCACCACCGAGATCGACCTCGGCGGCGAGTCGGTGCCGAACGGCGACGGCCTGCTGCTGCGCGGCACGACCCTCTACGTGGTCCAGAACCGGCTCAACGTCATCGCCAAGATCGATCTGAACAAGCGCGCGACGCGGGGCACCGTCGTCAGCCGGACCACCGATCCGGCCTTCGACGTCCCGTCGACCGTCGCCGCCTACGGCAACCGCCTCTACCTGCCCAACGCCCGCTTCACCACGCCGCCCACCCCGGAGACGGACTACACCGCCGTCGCGGTCAAGCGCCCGTGAGATAGCTCCTGGTGCCGATCGTCGTGAGGCGCTGCGTGGCGCGGGACAGCGCGACATAGAGCGTCCGCACCCCGCTGGCGTCCACGGCGATCTCGGCCCCCTCGACCAGCACGACCGCGTCGTACTCCATGCCCTTGGCCTCCAGGGCGGTGACGACCTGGACCCGCTCGGGCAGCCCGGCCACCCACCCGGCGACCTCGTCGCGCCGGGGCACGGCGCTGATCACGCCGATCGTGCCGTCGACGTCCGCGAGGTGCTTCTCGACAGCGGCGCGTACGGCCTCCGGCAGCTCCTCGCGGGACACCCGCTGGTCCACGGGCTCGACGCCGGTGCTGCGGACCGCGCGCGGCAGCGGCAGATCGGGCAGCAGCGTCCGGATCACCTCGGCCGCGACCGCGAAGATCTCCGACGAGTTGCGGTAGTTGGTCGTCAGCGAGTAGGTCTGCCGCTTCCGCGAGCCGAGCGCCTTGTCGCGCGCCCGGTCGAGCTCCTCGGTGTCGCCCGGCCAGGCGGTCTGGGCGGGGTCGCCGACGATCGTCCACGACGCGTAGGTGCCGCGGCGCCCGATCATGCGCCACTGCAGCGGCGAGACGTCCTGCGACTCGTCGACGACGACGTGGGCGTACTCGCGGTAGTCCTCGTCACGCTGGACGGCCTGCGCCCGGGCGGCGGCCTGGCGCTCGGTGGCCGTGCTGAGCTCCTGGACGCCGTCGCGCACGTGGAACGGGTTCTTGTTCTGCCGCTGCGGCTTGCGCGGGCGGCCCATCAGCTCGT
>NZ_JAUQWH010000103.1 GCF_030757795.1 Actinoplanes oryzae | reverse complement strand
GCCGCCGGCCCGATCCGCGGCCACCCCCGGCGCGGCGCTGAGCTCCCGCAGCGCGAGCGGGTTGCCCGCGGCCCGGCGCAGCAGCGCGAGCCGATCGGCGCCGGCCGGGGCGGTGGGCAGGCGGTCCAGCAGCCGCTCGGCGTCGGTCTCGGCCAGCGGGCGTACGGGCACCAGCCGCACCAGCTCGCCCAGGTCCCCGGGCACCCGCTCGGTCCGGGCCGCGAACAGCGCCACGACCGGCGCCTGCCGCCACGTGATCACGGCCGCGAGCGTCAGCAGCAGGTCGAACGTCGGCGCGTCGACCCGGTCCACGTCGTCGGCGACCAGCACGACCGGCCCCCGGTCGCCGGCCAGCCGGGTCAGCGCGGCGCACAGGGCGGAGCGCAGCGCCAGCAGCCCGACCCCGTGCTCCTGCCCGGCGAGGGCCGCGCGCAGGGCCCGGCGCTGCCCCTCCGGCAGGCCGTCGACCACCGCGGCGGGCACGCCGGCGAACAGGGCGCGCAGCCCCAAGTACGGACCCCCGCCGCCCCCGGTGACCCGCAGCACGACGTGGTCCCGCCCGTCCGCCTCGGCCGCGAACGCCTCGACCAGCGCCGTCTTCCCGATCCCGGCCGCCCCGGTCAGCAGGGCGGCGGTGCTCTCCGGCCGCGCGGGATCCAGCAGCGCCACGAGCTCCGCCCAGACCGCGCCCCGCCCGACCAGCCCGGGAGCGTCCGGTTCGTGCACCACCGCCGCCTCGCCCCCAGCCCCGTCCGTCGCGGCGTACCAGTCTGCTGCAGCCCGCCGGGGATGACCAAAGCCGAGGACGCGGATCACACCGGCCTGAGGCCTCTTTCACCACTGAGGCCGGGCTGCGGCGGGCCCAGATCCCGCCTGCGCACGTCCCGCGAAAGCCCTCATCGCCGTCCTGCGGCTCACGAATTGCGGCACGTCCCAGCACCTCCCCTTAGCTGCCCGCGCCCCACGCCGACAGCAACCCTCTGGGTACATCCAGCCCTCTGCGGGCCCTCGACGCTCTCCTGCGAGAGCCCGAGAGCCCGGACGGCCCAGAGACGGCCTCACACCATGGTTGATCTACGAAAGCGCAAACGAGGGGTGGGGCGGCTGGCTGTCGGCGGTGTCCCGCGTGGACCTTGTCCCGAGCACTGGTCATGGTCGCGTGCACCCGTCTTCACCTGCCATTTCAAACGTAAATACGGTTCAAAGTTGGTCGACGCTTGACGGCCCCCTGGCGGCCCTGACGACCCAGGGACGGCCCGAGAATCCACTGCCGGAAGGCGTCAACCGCAGTGGTTCATCTCGAACCAAGCGGGGGAGTGAGCTGACCTCGTCCAGCGGTCCGAATCGCGGTGTTGACCAGCGCATATCGTTCGCGCTCGTTGTCGTCACTTTCAGCTCTTTGTGGCGGGAATTGTGCCCTCGTTGGGCCGCATGATCTTGAGGCGCGTTGTGCCCTTGATCTTCAAAGCGACGGGTGGTCCGTGTCCCGGTGTGGCATCCCGTCGCGCCAGCTTCGCTCGGCCGGGCCGCGCCTGCTTGGTCCAGGCAGGCGCGGTCTGGTGGCCTCCGGTGTGCGATGGTCCGCCGGGTTCCGGCCATCCCAGAGCGGCCCTGGGTCCAGGGGCGGAGCCCCGGCCGCCGGAGGCCCTGCCCGCCGGAGGCGTGTGCTCGGGACGCGGCCGTGCCGTAACGCGCGGGCAGTTCGTTAGGCAAGGCTGATAGCCAGCCACGACAACCGGAGCCCTGACATGGACAACACATGGATTAATGCGGTCCTCAGCGAGCTGCGAGAGGCGGACTCGCGCGGTCCGGACGCGGGCAAGGCGGTCGCTTCCGCGCAGGTGCTAGCGCTCGTCGCTGTTGCAAACGCGCTTGAGCGAATTGCCGATGCGTGGGCCGAGCAGAACAAGCAAAGGCGGGACAGCTGACTCTACGTGTCGGCGAGGTTGCCCCGATAGCTTCCTGAAGGAGGCCTATCGGGGCTTCCTCGCATTCGGCGCCCCTCGCGAAAGACTATGCCGGGTCGCGCCGAGAGCGAAGCGGCAAGGCGCGGAGGGCCTGGCGGAGGCGGCTCGCGCGCGGCCCGCAGGCCGCCTTGAAGATGTAGAGAAATTCTCACCGGTCGCTGAGTGGCAGACGTCAGCTGTCGAGCACTCCCGGAGCGGCAAAGCAAAGTGCCGGAACGACCCGTCCGCCCGCGACCTGATGCGAGGTGCGTCCGAGCATGACGCATCCCAGCCGCTCGTACATGCGGATGGCGGCGGAGTCCTTCTCCATCACGTCGAATACGGCGCGGCGCCGGTGTTCGACGGCGTACGCGAGGGCCGCTTCGGCGAGTCGCTGTCCCGTGCCGCTCCTCCGCGCGGTCGGCCCCACGAAGAGGCGAGCCAGCACAGCGATTTCGGTCGCCGGGATATCCAGACGCTTCATCAGCATCGCGGCCGCCGCGTCGCCGTCCTCGAGGTCGCAGATTGCGGCATGTCCCAGCACCTCCCCGGAACTGCCGGCGACCCGTGCCGACAGCGATCCCTCGGGGTGCATCCAGCTCTCCGCGTAATCGGCTCCCTCAACCGGGTAGCCGTCGAATGGCCGGCCACCGGGATCGAACGCGGTGTGTAGGACTTCGAGCACGGGGACACCGTCCGGAATAGCAAGCCCGATGGACTCGTCCGGAGTCGGCATGCGGGCCGCGACTTCCTCCCTGATCCGCGCGATTCGAGCGTGCGGAGCTGACGGTGCGCCAGCAGCTCAAGATGCACAAGGGCCACCCGCCGTACCTTGGCCGGCCAAAGACGAAGACCAGCTCACGCACGGTCGAGCTGCCGGACGTGGTAGCGGCGGCGCTGCGGGCGCACCTGGAACACGGGGTGACGCCCGTGAAGGTCGACGACGACACCGACCTGCGGCGGCCGGCACGGCGACCCGCTGAGCTGATCTCTCGGGCGGCCAGCGGCGAGCCGGTGAACGCCTCGACGTTCTCCCGCACCTGGGCGCCGATCCGTACCCGGGTCGGGCTGCCGCCGCGTTGGGGCTTTCGCGGCTTGCGCCACTACTACGCGACGCTGCTGATCCACGCCGGGGCCAGCGTCAAGACGGTGCAGCTGGCGCTCGGGCACTCGACCCCGACGATCACCCTCAACGAGTACGTGCTGGAGTGGCCCGACGTGTTGGACCGCACGCGCTCGCTGGTCGACGGGGCACTCGGGATACGCGAAACGGCGGCCATGTCGGCTGGGAGCCGAGCATGACCGCCGCTCGCTACGTTGGGCCCACCTTGTGCCCAAGATCCAAGCGGAGGGTATTTCTGCTGGTCATAGGCTCAGAGCGGGTCAGACGTTTCTGCCGCCGGTCACGCCGGGAGGGCGGGGGCAGGCGCGAGCCGGCATGACGCGTCGGCTGCGTGCGGCCCGAAGGGCTGCCTTGAGGAAACAGGCCTCAGCTGGTGAGGGTGCGGCCGTCGAGGTGGTGGAAGGCCGCGGTGACCAGCTCGCGCAGCACGTGTTCGTCGATGTCGGCCAGCCGCTTCAGGTGCAGGCACGACTTGCCGACGGAGTGCGGGCCGAGCCGGGCGAGCAGCTCGTCGTGCCCGGCGAAGTCGGGGGAGACGTAGAGGGTGAGTGCTTGTTTGCGCGGCGACAGCGCGACCGCGGGCCACTCGCCCTCCCGGCCGGAGGCGTACCGGTAGTGGTAACGCCCGAAGCCGACGATCGACGAGCCCCACATCGTCGCCGGCTCGCCGGTTGCCTCGCTCATCAGCGCGCAGACGGCCGTGGCGTCGGCCCGGCGTCTCGGGTCGGCGACGGCGGCCAGGAACGCGGCCACGCTCGCATCGTTCGGCGTCGTCTTCGGCTCTGCCATGCCGTCAGCGTAGGCGCGTCCCGGCGCGGGGCCAACGGGCGCGCGGAAGAGGGGGGCTCGGGTGCGGCACCCGAGCCCGGGACCCGGGTGCCCGTGCGGCACCCGAGCCCGGGACCCGGGTGCCCGTGCGGCACCCGAGCCCGGGACCCGGGCGGCCCTCAGCCGAAGGCCAGCACCGACTGGATCTCCTGCCGCCGCCGCGCCCCCAGGTCGGCCAGCAGCTGCGGGGTCTCCTCGAAGGGCACCACGGCCGAGATCACGTGCTGCCTGATGTCGTCGCCGTGCGCGCTCAGCAGGTCGATCGTCGCCGCGGACAGCCGGTCGCGGTCCCACGTGCCGGCCAGGCCGCGCGGCACCCGGCCGATCTGCGCGCACCGCAGGCTCAGGCCGTTGTGGTGGAACTCCTCGCCGAGCCGCACCTCGTCCGCCCCGCCCTGGTAGAACGCCAGGTCGACGACCGTTCCCTGGGGACGCAGCAGCCGCAGCGCCAGCTGCAGCGCGGAGGCCTGGCCCCGGCACTGGAACACCACGTCGGCGCCCCGGTCGCCGGGCCAGTGCCGCCACGCCGTCTTGAGAGTGACGGCCGGGTCGCCGGCCGACGAGTCGAGCGTGTCGAGCCCCAGGGCGGCGGCGACGGCGAGCCGATCGGGGGAGGGGTCGACCACGACGACCGACAGGGCGCCGTGCGCCCGGGCGAAGAGCGCCGTGAGCAGGCCCACCACGCCCGCGCCGGTGACGGCCACCCGGCGCCCGGCCACGCCGTCGCCCAGGGCTGATCCGCCGGCTTCGGCGGCGGCGTGCAGCAGGCCGTTGGCGCAGATCGGGCCCATGTGCGCGGCGTAGATGCCGAGCATCGGGTCGAGGGCGGACGGCAGGGGGACGATCCGGTCGCGCAGCGGGTCGCCGGTCCAGCCGGTGCGGTGCCCGTACGTCATGGCGACCGTCGACCCCACGCGCACGGCCGGCGTGGAGGACGACTCGACGACGCCGACCTCCATGTACCCGAGCCGGGTCACCGGGTAGGCGTCCGTCGCCGGGCCCCCGAAGAGGCCCAGCTCCCCGTCGAAGCCCACGTGCAGCCCGGGGTGGGTGCCCTTGACGAAGCTCAGCTCGGTCCCGGCCGACACGCCGCTGAACAGCGTCCGCACGCGGAAGGGCCCGGGCTCCACCGGCGCGTCGACGATCTCGACCCGGCCCGGTCCGGTGACGACGACGTTGCGGTCAGTCACGGGTCGCCGCCGAGGCGATGGCGAGGGCGAGCTCGTGGGTCTTGAGCGCCTCCGCGTAGGGCACGCGCACGGCGTCGCGGGGCAGGTCGCCCCTGACCGCCCCGATGAACGCCCGGTCCACCGCCACGCGCGCCGAGTCCGGGTCGCTGTCGACGGTGCGGGTGCCGTGCTCGTCGCGTACGGTCAGGCCGGTCTCGCTGATCGAGAGCGCGAGCCGGTCGGCGTAGATCTCCAGGCCTGCCCGCTCCTTCCAGCCCAGCACGCACGTGGCCGTCAGCGTGCCGACCGCCCCGCCCGCGAAGCGCAGCGTGGCCGCGGTCGCGCCGTCGATGTCCGCGCCCTCGACCGGCGGCGTGCCGTTGCCGACCGCGGTCACCGAGGTCACCTCGCCGACCAGGTGCCGGGCCAGGTCGAGCACGTGGGCGGCCTGCTCGACGACCGGACCGCCCGACTTGTCCCGGTGCGGCCACCAGCCCACCGGCGGCACCTTGTCGAGCCAGCTGCCCGTGACCAGCCGCACCGGCCGGTCGCCGAGCAGCTCGCGGGCCTGCTCCACGACGGCCAGGTAGCGCCAGTGGTGGCCGACCCCGGTCAGGATGTCCTTCGCGGCGACAAGATCGGCGATTTCTTGGGCTACGCCACGATCGAGAGCAATGGGCTTTTCCACGAACAGCGGCAGACCGGCGGCGATGACCGCCCGTTCGGCCGGTCCGTGCGCGAAGGGCGGCACGCAAACATAGACGGCGTCCACCCCCTCGGACAGCAGGGCGTCCACGTCGGGCACGACCCGGGCGCCGTAGGGCTCGGCGAGTGCCGCCGCCGCGTTCGGCACCACGTCCGTCACCGCTGCCACCTGCACATCCGGCAGTTCGGAAAGCACCCGCGCGTGACGCTGGGCGACGCCTCCGGCCCCGACCAGTCCCACTCTTGTCACCGGCATGAAAACTCCTTCTCGGCAGCTGTTCCGAGGTCGACACTGCTCGGTGCGGGGCCCGGCAAAACCTCGGCGAGTCTGTGAGAAGTCACAGGTTGAAGGTCACCCGATCGGGGGAAGAGACCAGGGCTTTGTCCGTGATCAACATCGGGGGTCAGCACATGACGTACGACGTTTCGCCGGTCATCGAGGCATGGGCCTCGTCCCGGACCCGCAACGCCGCCGAGTGGACCGCCGGTGACCTGGCCCGCGCCAAGGGCGCCACCCGGGTGAGCGTGGTCATCCCCGCGCGCAACGAAGAGGCCACCGTGGGCGCCATCGTGAGCACCATCACGCGGCAGCTGCGCACCCGCGTCCCGCTGGTCGACGAGCTGATCGTCGTGGACTCCCGGTCCACCGACGACACCGCGCTCGTGGCGCGGGCCGCCGGGGCCCGGGTCGTCAGCCAGGACGACGTGACCCGGGGGCTGCCCCGGATGGAGGGCAAGGGCGACGCGCTCTGGGCCGGGCTGGCCGCGAGCACCGGCGACGTGGTCGCCTTCGTCGACGGCGACCTGCACGACTTCTCCGCGCACTTCGTGACCGGCCTGCTCGGGCCGCTGCTCACCGACCCGTCCGTGGCCTTCGTCAAGGGCTTCTACCACCGCCCGCTGCACCAGGCCGCGGGCACCGAGCCGGACGGCGGCGGCCGGGTCACCGAGCTGGCCGCCCGCCCGCTGATCAACCTCTTCTGGCCGGAGCTCGCCGGCGTGGTGCAGCCCCTGGCGGGCGAGTACGCGGGCCGGCGCAGCGTGCTCGAGCGCGTCCCGTTCGTCTCCGGGTACGGCGTCGAGATCGCGATGCTGATCGACCTGCTCGACGAGGTCGGCCTGGACGCCCTCGCCCAGGTGGACCTGGGGGAGCGGCACCACCGGCACCAGAGCACCGAGGCGCTCGGCCGGATGGCGGCGCAGATCATCGTCACGGCGTGGGGCCGGCTGCACCGCCGCGGCCTGGTGACCGACCCGGAGCCGCCGTCGACGCTCATGACCCAGTTCCGCCGCGGCGGCACCGAGGCGCTGCCCCGGCTCGACCGCGAGATCGTGGTGCACGACACCGGCGTCACCGAGCGGCCGCCGCTGGTGCAGGTGCGCAGCCGCATGGTCAAGCTGGCGGCCGCCTGATGCGGGTGCTGATGAACGCCGGGCCCTGGCTGCCCGTGCCGCCCCGGGGCTACGGCGGGATCGAGAACATCGTCGCCACCCTCGTGCCCGAGCTGCGCGAGCTCGGCGTCGAGGTGGTGCTCGCGACGGTCGGGGAGAGCACCCTGGCGGCCGACGAGCGGGTCGATACGTTCCCGGCCGGCCGGTTCGAGATGCTCCAGCGCCCGTACAACCAGGCGTGCGGGGTCGTGCCCGCGCACCAGGCCGCCGTCCTGCGCCGGGTCGCCGCCGGCGGCATCGACCTCGTGCACGACCACGTCGAGGCCGCGGGCCTGACCATGCTCGCCGGGATGGGCGCCGGCGCGCCGCCCGGGCTGCACACGCTGCACTGGGACCTGGCCAAGCACCCCGAACTCTACGGCGAGTTCGACGGCGGGGACCGGGTCCGGGTCAACGGCGTCTCGGCCGACCAGCTCGCGCACGCCCCGGCGGGACTGCGGGCCAACGCCATCGGGCACGTGCACCTGGCGACGCCCCTGGCGGTCGGCGCCGACACGCGGGAGAAGACCGAGAAGCAGCCGTACGCCGTCGTGCTCGGCCGTATCAATCCCGGCAAGGGGCAGGACCTCGCCGCCCGCCTCGCCCACGAGCACGGCTTCGACCTCGTCCTGGCCGGCCCGGTCGGCCCGTGTCACACCCCGGAGCAGCTGCGCGCCGCCGACCGGGCCAACCCCGACGTGCGCTTCTGGTACGACCACGTCGCCCCGCACGTCGACGGCGACCGGGTCAAGTGGCTCGGCACGGTGGCGGGCGCCGACCGCGACGCGCTCGTGGCTCAGGCGAAGGTCGCCCTCTTCCCGTTGCGCTGGAACGAGCCCGGCGGCACCGCCGTCGTCGAGGCCCTCGCCCTGGGCACGCCCGTGGCCGGCATCGCCCGCGGCTGCCTGCCGGAGCTGATCGACCACGGGCGTACGGGCCTGCTCACCACCGACGAGGACGAGCTGGGCGAGCTCGTCCACGCGGCCGGGGCGATCGTCGAGGCGGAGTGCCGCGCCGAGGCGGCCCGCCGCTTCACCCCGGCCGTCATGGCCGCCGGATATCTGGCGCTCTACGAGAAGCTGCTCGCCCTCAGGGGATGAAGACCGCGCGGACGCAGTCGTCCTCCTTCTCCTTGAACAGCCGGTAACCCTCGACCGCCTCGGTCAGCGGCATGGTGTGCGTGGCGAGATGCTCGGTGGTCAGCTCGTCACGCGCCATCCGGTCCAGCAGCATCGGGATGTAGCGCTGGCCGTGCATCTGCGCCCCGCGCACGGTCAGGCCCTTGTTCATCATCGCGCCGAGCGGGTACTTGTCGACGAATCCGGCGAAGACGCCGAGCACGAAGACCGATCCGCCCTTGGCGCACGCGTGGATCGCCTCCCGCAGCGCCGTGGGCCGGTCCGTCTGCAGGCGCAGCTGCTGCTTCACCTTGTCGTACGAGGATCCGGCGGCCTCCGAGCCCACGGCCTCGATGCACACGTCGGGGCCCCGGCCGCCGCTGAGCTCGCGCAGCTCCTCGTGGATGTTCGTGCGCTCGTAGTTGAGCGTCTCGGCGCCGACGAACTTCTCCACCTGCCGCAGCCGGTAGTCGAGCCGGTCGATCACCACGACCCGCTCGGCGCCGAGCAGGATGGCCGCGCGCGCCGCCATCTGGCCGACCGCCCCGGCGCCCCACACCGCGACGACCTGGCCGGGCTGCACGCCGCCGAGGTCGGCGCCCATCCAGCCGGTGGCCGCCGAGTCGGAGGCGAAGAGGGCCCGCTCGTCGCTGACCGCGTCGGGGATCGTGAAGGCGCCGATGTCGGCGTACGGCACGCGGATGTACTCGGCGTGGCTGCCGGCGTTGCCGCCCAGCGCGTGGCTGTAGCCGAAGCAACCGCCGACGGCGTGACCCCACAGCGACTCGGTGATCGCCGGGTTGGTGTTGCCGTTGTCGCAGAGCGAGAACTCGCGGCGGTGGCAGTGGTGACACTTGCCGCAGGCGATGAACGACGACACCACGACCCGGTCGCCGACCTGGTGCGCCTTCACGTCCGAGCCCACCTCGACGATCTCGCCGATGAACTCGTGGCCGAGCACGTCGCCCTTCTCCATGAACGGGATGTAGCCGCCGAGCAGGTGCAGATCCGACCCGCACGTCACCGACCGGGTCACCTTGACGATGGCGTCGCCGGGGTTGCGCAGCTCGGGCTCGGGGACGTCGCCGACCTTGAGCTCGTTGGTGCCGTACCACTGCAGGGCTTTCACAGCAGTCCTCCTTCGCGGCCGTGCTCGGTGGCCGCGCGCAGCGGCTTGTTCCGCAAGGTCTTCTTCGTGGTGGGGGGAGCGTCGGGCAGCAGCACGTAGCCGACCTCCAGCAGCGAGCGGGCCTCGCGCAGCGCCTTGCGGACGTCGCCGGCGGAGACCCGGTCGCCGACGCGGCGCACATGGATCTCGGTGCCCCGGTCGCCCGGCGCGTCGCGCAGCTCGACCGTCACGGCGTCGCCGAGGTCCACCAGAGGTGCCGGCAGGTCGAGGGAGGTGAGCTCGTCGTACGGCCGCTCCACGGTCAGCGCGTGCGAGCGCCCGATGCCGTCGGTGGCCGGCCGGCGGCGAGCGGACACCGCCCGCGTCGTGGCGACGGTCCCGGCGGCCGCGGCGGCGACCAGCAGAGCCGCCCTGGTCGAGGTTCTCATGACTTTCCTCTCGGCTCGGCGGATACGCGGGCGCCGGGGCACGGGACCCCGGCGCCGGAACAGCGTGGGATCAGTCCAGGGCGCCCTTGATCTTGTTGACAACGTTGGCCATGCCCTGGGCGTGCGCGCCCGCGCCGGTGCCGGGCTTGCCCGGGCCCTGCGAGCCGTCGTAGGTGACGTAGAGCTTCGGGTCGGGTGCCGGGCCGAGCGGCTTGTCGTCGGTCAGCGGCTGCGCGTCCTGCACGTAGATGATCTCCTCCTTGCCGTCGAGCGTCGTGCCGCGCGCCCAGCGGCCCTCGCCCGCCGTGCTGGCCGGGTCGAAGCTGTAGAAGGTGTGGTTGGCCTCGGGGTGCTCGTTCTCGCGGTTGGAGTCCTCGATGCCGCTCTCGGTGAAGCCGTCCTCGATGAGCTGCTCGATGCCGAGGAGCCACTGCTGCTGGTGGTAGGTGTCGCGGGCCAGGTTGAACTGCAGCATGTCCTTGACGCCGCGGTCGTCGGTCATGTTGTAGACCCGGCTGGTCATGAGCCGGCTCTGCGCCTCGGCGGCCACGTTGGACCGGAAGTCCGAGAGCAGGTTGCCGCTGGCGACGATGTAGCCGGTGTTCCACGGCGTGCCCTCGCTGTCGCGGGGCAGTGCGCTGCCGCCGCTGACGATCGCGTGCTGCGGGCTCTGTCCACCGAGGACCGCGGCGAGCAGCGGGTTGGCGGCGGCGGCCTTCTCGGTCGCCTCGCCCGGTGCGCCCTCGAGCAGGCGGGCCAGCATGGTGGTGAGCATCTCGACGTGACCGATCTCCTCGGTCGCGATGTCCATGATCATGTCCTTGTACTTGCCGGGCACCCGGCACGACCAGCCCTGCCACAGGTACTGCATCATCACGGTCATCTCGCCGAACTGACCGCCCACGAGCTCCTGCATCTTGCGGGCCAGCAGCGCGTCCGGCTTCTCGGGCTTGGCCTGGAACTGCAAGTAGTCGACGTGCTTGAACACGAGGAGCCTCCACTGCATCGGGGGTTGACAAGGCCATGGCTACCCGGCCCCCTGTCCCTTACGGGTCACGTCGTGGCACGACAAGGCCACCGCTGAGGGCAGACACGCCCGCATGGTCGTCCTGGACAATGCCGCTGCTCTCGTCTCCCGGTCCCGCCGCAGGGTGGTGCGTGTCCTGCCACTGTTCGGCCCGGCCTTCGTGGCGGCCATCGCCTACGCCGACCCCGGGAACTTCGCGACCAACTTCACGGCCGGGTCCGCGTACGGGTATCAGCTGGTCTGGGTGATCGTCGCCGCGAACCTGATGGCCATGCTCATCCAGTCGCTCTCCGCCAAGCTCGGCCTGGTGACCGGGCGCGACCTCGCCGAGCTGTGCCGCGAGCGGCTGCCCCGGCCGGTGACGCGGGGCCTGTGGGTGCAGGCGGAGCTGGTCGCCATGGCCACCGACCTGGCCGAGATCGTCGGCGGCGCCCTCGCGCTCTACCTGCTCTTCGGCGTGCCACTGCCGGTCGGCGGCCTGATCACCTGCGTGGTCGCCTTCGCGCTGCTGGGGCTGCAGCGGCGCGTCCGCCGGTTCGAGGCGGCGATCGGCGGCCTGCTCGCGGTCATCCTGCTGGGCTTCCTGTACGCCACCCTGCGCTCCGGCATCGACGGCACCGACCTGGCCCGCGGCCTGGTGCCCTCGTTCGCCGGCACCGACAGCCTGCTCCTGGCCACGGGCATCCTCGGGGCGACCGTCATGCCGCACGTCATCTATCTGCACTCGGCGCTGACCACCTCCCGCAGCGACGCGCCGGACAAGCGGGCCGCCCTGCGCTACCAGCGGTCCGACACGCTCGTCGCCCTCGGCGCGGCCGGGCTGGTCAACCTCGCCATGCTGGTGATCGCCGCGCAGCTCTTCTTCGGCCAGGGCGTCCCGGGCACCGACACCCTCGAGGGCATCCACGCCGGGCTGGGCGTGCAGCTCGACCGCTACGCCGCGCTGGCCTTCGCGATCGCCCTGCTCGCCTCCGGCTTCGCCTCGTCGAGCGTCGGCACCTACGCCGGTCAGGTGGTCATGCAGGGCTTCCTGCGCCGCAGCATCCCGCTCTTCCTGCGCCGGCTGGTCACGATGGCCCCGGCCATGGCGATCCTGCTGATCGGCGCCGACCCCACGCAGGCCCTGGTGTGGTCGCAGGTCGTGCTGTCCTTCGGCGTGCCCTTCGCGCTGATCCCGCTGATCTGGCTGACCACCCGCCGGGACCTGATGGGCGCCTACGTCAACCGGCGCCTGACCACCGTCGCCGCCGCGCTGGTCGCCGCGCTCATCATCGCCCTCAACGCCGTGCTGGTGCTCCGCACGCTCGGCTGACTAGTATTTCTCGCCGCACGAGCCGGCGTCGGCCACCTTGGCCAGCAGCCGCTCCAGCTGCTGCCGCTCCGCGGCCGACAGCGCGCCGAACAGGTCGTCGTCGGTGCTGTCGAGGACCGCGTCGACGGCCTTGAGCGCCTCGGCGCCCCGCGGCGTGATCGTGACGATGTGGCGGCGGCGGTCCGCGGGATCGCGCTGCCGGGCGGCCAGGCCCAGGCCCTCCAGCTCGTTGAGCACCGCGACCAGGGCGCTCGGGTCGACGCCGAGCAGGTCGATCAGCGCCTGCTGGCCGACCGGCCCGTCGGCCAGGTGGTTGAGCGTGAAGAGCGACCGCATGGTGAGGCCGTGGGCCGCCAGCGCGTCGCGGACCCGGGCGGTGGCCACGGCGCCCCGCCCGGCCAGCAGCACGCCCAGCTGAGCCGGGACGGCCGTACGCGTCGTCGAAGCCATGCCCGCCATCATACCCACCCGCCGATTGTTGCCCTGGCAAAACCGTTGTAGTGTTCCAACGGTTTACGTGCAACGATCGTCAAGGGGAAACCATGTTTGCTGCCTATGTCGTCGCCGCGGTTGTCTACGGCCTGCTGAACGTCGGCACTGCCGTCGCGAAGATCCGCAAGCTGGACCGGGTGACCGCCAACCTGGCCGGAGTGGGGGTGCCGCCGTCGTGGTTCGTGCCGCTGGGCCTGCTCAACCTCGCCGGCGCCGTGGGGCTGTGGATCGGCATCGGCTGGCGGCCGCTGGGCGTCGCCGCGGCGACCGGCCTGGTCCTCTACTTCGCCGGCGCGGTGCTCTCGCACGTGCGCGTCCGCGACACGAAGAACCTGCCGATGCCGGTCCTGCTCCTGCTCCTGGGCGCCGGCACCCTGGCGATCGCCGTCGCGTCCCTCTGAGGGACGGCGGCGGGTCAGAGCATGCCGGCGCTGCCGGCGAGCGCGGCCGCCTGGGTGCGGCTCTGCACGCGCAGCTTGCGCAGCAGCGCCGCGGTCAGCCGCTTCACCGTCCGCTCCGACACGTGCAGCTCCAGGCCGATCGCCGTCGTCGTGGAGCCGGCGGCGATGAGGCGCAGCAGCTGCCGCTCGGTGTGGTCCAGCTCCACCGGCACGGGCCGGGTGCCGGGCGCGGGCGCCACCAGGCGGGTGAGCAGGCGCGGCGGCACCACGGCCCAGCCGTCCAGGATGGCCAGCAGCGGCTGGACGACGTCGCGGGGCTCGGCGGTCTTGGGCAGGAAGCCCTCGGCACCCGCCCGCAGCGCCGCCACCGCGCCGGCCGGGTCGTCGTCGCCGGACATCGCCACCACCCGCACCCGGGGTGCGGTGCGCCGGATGGCGGCGATCGCCCGGACGCCGCCCGGGGCGGGCATGCGCAGGTCGACGAGGACCAGGTCCGGGACCGAGCGGCGGACCAGGGCGGCGGCCGCGGCGGCGTCGCGGGTGGAGGCCACGATCGTGGCCCGGCCCTGGCTCACTCTCGGCAGCAGCAACTCGAGTCCGCTGACGAACAGGGGCTGGTGATCGACGACAGTGATGCGCACGGTGCGGTCCATCTGCCGCGCATCCCCCGTACGGCGGGTTTCATGCGTTTCGGTTTCCGTGGCCCGGCCGGGCCACCAGATGGCACCCGCGGGTCAGCGAAGCGGGCAGACCCGCTGCATGCCCTCAGCCACGTTCTTCCGCACACTCTTCGCTCTCGCGTGGACCGTCGCTCTCGCCTGGCACGGGCGCGGGGCGACCACCGTCATGCTCATCGCCGCGATCGTTCTGCTGTGGGCGGTGCCGCTGCTGCGGGCCGCCGCCGTCAGGCCGGCACGGGCCGCAATGGCAGGGACATCGTCGCCCCGCGGCTGATCGGCTCGACCCCTTCGAGGCCGTGCTCGCGCGCGCGGGCCAGGTAGTCGCTCAGCGTCGACTTCATGACCTTGTAGTCGTTGAAGTGGATCGGGACGGTCAGCCCGGGCCGGATCAGCTCCGTCGTCGCCACGCCCTGCCGGTCGTCCATGGTGAGCAGCAGGCCGAGCAGCCTCGTGCCGCCCAGATGGATGAGCATGGCGTCGATCTCGCCGCACCGGCGCGGGATGGCGGTCAGGTGCGGGCCGAAGAGGGTGTCACCCGTGATGTAGAGCCGCAGCCGCAGCCGGCCGTCCTCCTCCAGCTCCAGCACCGACCCCATCGTCTCGGGCAGCAGCCGGTCGACCGCGCCCGGACCGTGCTTGGCGGGCACGGCGGTCACCCGCAGCCGCTGCCGCGCGCTGGTCCATTCGTACACGTCCCAGGTGGGCAGCGCCTGGACGGCCTCGAACCCGCGCCGCCGCAGCGCGCGCCGCGCCTGGACGGTGGTCACCACTTGCAGGTCCCGGGGCAGGCCGCGGGACGCCACCCGGTCGAAGTGGTCGCTGTGGAAGTGCGACAGCAGCACCGCGTCGACCCGGGGGAGGTCGGCCAGCCGCATCGCCGGATCCTTGACCCGCTTGGTCCAGGCGCCGTACCCGAGGTGCACCCGGGTCCCCGCCGCGCCGAACGCGGGATCGGTCAGCAGCGTGAAGTCCCCCAGCCGCAGCAGGGTCGTGGCGTTGCCGATGAATGTCACGCTGGCAGTGGTGCCCGTCTCCGTCATGGCGCGCGGCATACCCGGGTCGCCGCGGATCTCACCTGCGCCCTCGTGGCGCTCCGGGGACAACGTCACGGACCGTGTCATGACCCGGGCCGCACGGGGTATGCCCGCCGGACCCGCACCCGAGGAGCCCGCCGTGACCGACTTCCGCCTCGCCGCCCCGGCCGCGCCGGAGCAGGTGTTCGATCTCGACAGCCCCGGCCGCGTCCTGCTGGACACGGCGGTGCGGGCCGCGGACGGCCGGGACTGCCGTGACCAGATCCGGATGCCGCTGCTCAGCCGCCGGCCCGCCCTGGAGCCGGGTAACCGCCGGGCCGCGCTCGCCGCGGAGGCGGTCGCGGACGCCCTGCCCGCCGACGCCGCGGGCCGGCTGGACGCGGAGGCTGTCGCCGCGTGGATCACCGGCCGCTACCCGGAGCCGGTCTACCCGGCGGCCGTGCTCGGCTCGCCGCACGGGTCGGCCGTCCACCTCGCCGCCGCCCTCGGCGCCCCCTGGCTGCCGTCGGGCTTCACCGTCTCCGTGCCCTATCCGGGCGGCGCCCCGGAGGACGCGGAGACGGCGTGCGCGGCCGGCGCCGAGGTGGCCGGGCGCATCCTCGCGGCGAACCCGGGCGTCTCCGTGCGCCAGGTGCACGATCCGGTGCTCACCGGGCCCCTGTGCGGCTCGACGCTGACGCTGCACGTCCGGTGGCAGCGGGTGCCGGCCGCGTACCGGGCCTTCCTCACCGGTCGGCTCGCCCCGGACGGCCGGGCGCTGCTGCTGCGCGACCTGCGGAGCTGGCCCGCGGCGGAGCCGGTTCCCGGGCACACCTTCCAGGCCGGCAGCCCGGTCGGCGGCTGGTCCCCGGACGACTACACCGAGAGCAACCGCGGGTTCGTCCGCCTCCTCACCGCCCTGGGTGCCCGCCGCTGGCGGACGCCGCGGCACGCCCTCGCCGTCCGGTACGCCGAGCCGGCCGGCGACCCAGGACTCGACAACGCGCTGCGCGCCGCCGGCATCCCCAGCCACCGCGTGCTCTATCCCCGGCCCGCGGCGCTCAGTGCCTTCGTGGCCGACCTGTACCGCGAGTGGCTCGCCACCACCGGCGCCGGCACGCACTGCGTCGTCGGCAGCGCCGGGCTGCTCGACCCGGGCGCCGTCCTGGCCGCCGGAGCCGTGCCGTACTGGTGCGAGACGGCGGCCCGTCCCGCTGTCGAGGCCGCCGAGGCCTGGATCGCCGGCAGCCTGCCCTTCGGCACCGTCAGCGTCCTCCCGCAGCCGCCGGGCGTGGGCTGCGAGGCGTACGCCGCGGCGGCCACGTGGCGTTCCGTCGCCGGATTCGCCCACGGCCAGCCGCGGCTGGACCGGCTCGCCACCAGTCGTTACCCCCTGCTGCCGCTGCCCACCAGCCACGTCGCCGCCGCGCTGACCGGCGCGGGGGAGCCGGCCCCGGTGCTGCCCGCACGCCTCACGGTGCACCAGGTCCTGGAGGCTCTCCAGAGCTCGGGCCGCTCGATGGGGCTGCTCGTGACCTGAGGCCCGCATGACACGTCCCCCGATCGCGGGAATGTGCCCGTCCGGGCTGCTCCGGGGGATTAGGTTTGCACAGGACCGGCCCTGGGAACCGGGGTACCGGACCTGTCCAGGTCCTCCGCGCTCGGCGAAGGGATCCCGCATGCCGACTTCCGGGAAGACCCGCACCCTGGAAGACCTCGACGCCATGGCGGCCGCCTACGTGCAGGCCCGGACCGGCGCCGGGGCGGACCGGGCTGCGCGGCTGCGGGAGGAGTTCGTGCGCGGCGCCCTGCCCTTTGCGGGCCGGCTCGCACGGCGCTACCGGGGCCGGGGCGAGCAGCTCGACGATCTGGAGCAGGTCGCGCGGCTCGGACTGATGAAGGCGGTGGACCGCTACGACGCGGAGCGGGGCTCGTTCACCGCGTACGCCGTCATCACCATCACCGGCGAGATCAAGCGGCACTTCCGCGACCACACGTGGGGTGTGCACGTGCCGCGCCGGCTGCAGGACCTGGTGCTGGAGCTCAACCACGCGAACGCCGTGCTCACCGCGAAGCTCGCCCGCACGCCCACCGACGCCGAGCTGGCCACCTTCCTCGAGGTCGGCGAGGCCGAGATCGCCGAGGCCCGCACCTCGCTGGCCGGCTACAGCCCGGCCTCGCTGAACATGCCGGCCGGCGACGACGACCGGGCCGAGTTCGGCGACCTCGTCGGGTCCGCCGACCCGGACCTGGGCCTGGTCGACGACCGCACGACCGTGGAGCGCCTGCTGTACCGCCTGCCCTACCGGGAGCGCCGGATGCTGGCGCTGCGGTTCTGGGGCAACCTGAGCCAGGCCGAGATCGCCGACCAGCTCGGCATCTCGCAGATGCACGTGTCGCGGCTGCTCAGCCGGGCGCTGAGCTGGCTGCGCACGGCCATGCTGAGCGACACCCCGCCGGCCTGGACCGGCACCGAGCGCGACGACCACCACGTGCGGGTGCTGGTGCGCCGGGAGAGCGAGGGTGTCCTGCGCATCTCGGTGTCCGGCGAGGTCGACCGGGACAACGCCGAGCACCTGCGCGAGGAGCTGCTCGCCGTCGTGCGGGCCGCCCGGGCCGACCGGGTGCTGCTCGACCTGGGGGACGTCCCGATCCTGGACGCCGCGGGCATCGCGGTGCTGCTGGCCGTGCACGAGGCGGCCCGGGTCCGGGACGTGCGCGTGCGGGCCGTCGGCCTGCGCCCCTACGTGGCGCGGGTGGCCGCGGCGACCGGCCTGAACGCCCTGCTGGAGGACTGAGCCGGCGTCAGGCGTCGGTGGCGAGGGTCGCCCAGACGACCTTGCCGTCCCGGGTGGGCAGCCAGCCCCAGTGCGTCGCCAGGGAATCGACCATCGCGAGCCCGGACGGGCCCGGGCGATCGGACCGCTCGGGGGCGACCGGCGAGCCGTCGCGCACGGCCAGGTGCAGATAGCGGCCCCGGTGCGAGATCCGCAGCGTCATGATGGTGCCCACGTGGTCGATGACGTTGGCGACCAGCTCGCTGACCACCAGGCTGGCCGGGCCGGCCAGCTGCGGCAGCGACCAGCGCCCGCACGCCTCGGTGACCATGTTGCGGGCGTGCCGCGACGCGCCGGAGACGGGCAGCAGCTCGTCGGTGATGAACAGCAGAGATTCCCGCCCCTCGTCCAGCATCGCCAGGCCGGCCGCCACGCTGTCGTGCAGGGACATCCGGCCGTACCCGCCGCCGGCGAGGAGCCCGGCCACGTCGGGCACCGCGCCGCACAGCAGCACGGGGGTCCCCGGCCAGGTGGCGGCCTGCCGCACGACCGCGGTGAAGACGGCGAGGGCCGCGGGCTCCGGCACGCTCGTCCGGGACAGGTCGACGAGCAGCGCCTCCGGCTGCTCGGCGATGCTCTTCAGCAGCGCGGTGCGGAGCCTGCCCGTGGCGCGCAGGGTCAGCTCGCCGCGCAGCGCGAACACCGTACGCCCGGCACGGTCGTCGGCACTGAAGGTCAAAGCCTCTGCGGTCATGGGCTCTCCATCATGATGATCGCGCCGCCGGGCGGCACCGGGGCGCGGACGGCGCGGAGGACGACCGCCCGGCCGTGCCGGTCGACCGCCTCCAGCCTCGTCGTGGCTCTTCCATGGTCTCCCGTCAGCGCCAGCCGGATCATCGGCTCCAGCCGGTCCAGCGGCAGGCTGCCGCCGAGGCGGGTCAGGTCGTGCCCGATCACGTCGGCCGCGCGGGGGCCCCACAGCTCGGCAGCCCGCTCGCTCCAGGCCCGGACGCGCAGGTCGGGGCCGACGACGAGGTCGGCCGACCGGGCCTGGGCGACAACCGCGCCGAGCAGCGCGTCGTTGCTGCTCCTCAGCTCAGCGTTGGCCGTCTCCAGCTGCTCGTTGACGGTCTGCAGCTCCTCGTTGCTGGTCTCCAGCTCTTCGAGGGTGGACTGGAGCTCCTCGTTCGTGGTCTCCAGCTCCTCGTTGCCGGCCTGCAGCTCCTCGTAGGCGGTCTCCAGCTCGGCGTTGGCGTCCTCCAGGTCGGCCCGCAGCCGCCGGGCCGCCGTCACGTCCTGGAAGACCAGCGTGACGCCGAGGGTGCCGCCGTCCTCCGTCAGCAGCGGCGCCACCCGCACCTCGAGGGCCACGCTGTCGCCGGCCGGGCGGTGCAGCTCGAACTCCGGGACGTGCACCGTGCGCCGCTCCTGGCAGGCCAGCGCGACGGGCGTGCGCAGATCCACCGGCCGGCGCGCCACCTCGAGCGCGCCGAAGGGGTGCCCGACCGCCCGGGCGGACACCCCGAGCAGGGTCTCCGCCTCCCGGTTGCTCAGGGCCACCAGCCCGTCGGCGGTGACCACCAGCTGCGCCACCGGGCCGGCCCGCAGCGCGGCCTCGGCGAGCCCGCCGGAAGCGGACACGTCCGTGCGGAGGGGACCGGAGGCCGGGACGGGGAACGCCGCCGCGGACGCGGGGACCGGCCCCCCGGTCTTGCGGAACACCCGGTGCCGGGCGTCGATCGGCTCGAAGGTGCCGGCGTGGCCGCGCAGGGTCTCGGCCCGGCCCAGGAACAGGGCCCCCTGCGGGACCAGCGCAAAGTGGAACCGGGCGAGAACCCGGGCCTGTGTCCCGGCGGTGAAGTACATCAGCGTGTTACGGCAGGTCAGGAGGTCGATACGGGGAATGGGGGCGTTCTGCACCAGGTCGTTGCGGCCGAAGATCACCGAGCGGCGCAGGTCGCGGCGGACCCGGAAGCGCCGGCCCGCCAGCTCGAAGTGCCGCTCCACCAGCTCCGGCGGCATCCCGGCCAGGGCCCGCTCGTCGTAGACGGCGCGCCGTGCCTCGCCGAGCTGCTCCTCGTCCACGTCGGTGGCGTAGATCTTCACCCGCCGGTGCAGATCCGCGGGGCCGAGGATGTCGCTGAGCAGCATCGCCACCGTGTAGGCCTCCTCGCCGGAGGCGCACCCGGCCGTCCAGACGCGCAGCGGCGTGTCCGCCGGCTTGGCCGCGACCATCGGTTCGAGCACCTCCCGCCGCAGGTGATCCCAGGCCTCCGGGTCCCGGAAGAACGAGGTGACATTGATCAGGATGGTGTTGAACAATGACGTGAACTCGTCCGGACGGGCCCGCAGGAACTCCAGGTATTCCCCGTGGCCGGCGATTCGCACCTGCGACATGCGCCGCTGCACGCGCCGCATGAGGCTCGAGCGCTTGTAGCCGGTGAAATCGAAGCCGCGGGCCTCGCTCAGGTGCGCGAGAAGCTCCTCGAACCGCTCGTCCTCCCGACCCATGCTCCGCCTTTCCCCCCGCTGCCGCGCCCAGGCAAGGCTACGGCACCACGGGCCGGGGACGGCTGCGGCAGTGTCTTCCGGGCCCCCTCCGGGCGGTGGCACGATGGCCGCATGGACGACGAGCGGAGCCCCGCCGACGACAGGGTGACCCGCGAGGCCCGGGAGCGGGGCAAGCGTGCCGGGCAGCGGGCGGCCGAGGCGCGCCGGCGCGTCACGGAGCTGCGTGACTACCTGGCGGCCACCCAGGAGGGCGAGGATCCCGCGGTGGTCACCGACGAGGGCAGCCTGGCCCGGGCGCGGGAGCGGGCGAAGGAGAGCGCGCGCCGCGCCGCCCAGGCCCACCTCGACGCCGCCGCCAGCCACGACATGGCGGCCGAGATGCACGAGGAGGCCGCGCGGCGGGTGCCCGGCGGCGCGGAGAGGCATCGCGACGAGGCGCGCCGGCACCGGGCGGAGGCAGCCAAGGCCCGGCGCCTGGCCGGCGAGGAGGACGTGGACTGACTCCGGCGCCGGGTCAGGGCTGGGTGATGATCTCCGGGAAGTGCTTCCGGATGACCCCGGCCGCCGTGCGCATTTCCCGCGCGTTGGCCGCCTGGTGACTCTCCACGAGGGAGTTGTGGATGTCGGCCGCGGCGCGCCGCGCGAGTTCGTCATGGATCTTCGCCTGCTCCTCCAGCATGCTCACCGCTGTCCACAGCGCCTGCTCGACCTTCTCGTGCTGCGCGGCGAGCAGGGTCTGGGGCGACCACACGTGCCCGACGTGGCAGGTGTAGTGCACCGCCGCGCCGATCTGCACGACGTTCATGGCGCCGGTGCAGTCCGGGCAGCTGATCGCCGCCGGCCGGCCAGGGGACTCCTCGGGTGGGGTCAACGCGATGTTCTCGGCCATGTCGGTCTCCGCGACGAGGTCGGGGTGGGTGAAGGGGGTGGCGGGAGCACGGCGGGGCTCGGTCACCAGTGCGGCGATGTGCCCGGCGAGAGCGGCCGCGGGGGCGGAGCGGGCGCCGGGGACGACGGCCAGGGCGGCGGCAGGCATGCCGGGGAACATCGCATCCGCGGGATTCTGCACGAGACAGGCGCCCCCGGCCGCGTCCACGGCGGCGAGTCCGGCGGCCCCGTCGTCGAGGGTGCCGGACAGCACCACCGCGACGGTCCGGTCCCCGTGCCAGCGGGCCGCGCTGCGGAAGAGCGCGTCGACGGCGGGGCGCGCGCGGTTCTGCTTCGGCGCCCGGCTGAGCAGCATCCGGTCGTCCCGGACGAGCAGGTGCCGGTCGGGCACCGCGACGTGGATCCGCCCGGACACCAGGGAGGTGTCGTGCCGGGCGGGCGCGGCGGCCAGCGGCCCGCAGCGGTCCAGGATGGCCGCGAGCACGCTGTCGTTGCCCGCAGGCGTGTGCACGACGACCAGTACCGCGGCGGGCAGGTCGCCGGGCAGCCCGGCGACGACCTCGCGCAGCGCCTCGAGTCCTCCCGCGGAGGCCCCGAGCACGACAAGATCGCGATGGCGACTGGCGGCATCCGGCACGCGGGGCGCATGCCCTGATCGGCCGGGACCCAAACCTGCCGGTACGGTAGCGAAGACGGCGGGACAGGCGGCTCGGAGGATCGGGTGACATCGGACGACGGGCAGTTCGAGGCGCTGCTGGTGTACCTCAGGGAGGCACGCGGCTTCGACTTCGGCGGCTACAAGCGGGCCAGCCTCATGCGCCGGGTCACCCGCCGGATGACCCAGGTCGGCGTCGAGTCCTTCGGGGACTACCTGGACTTCCTGCAGGTGCACCCGGACGAGTTCACCGCGCTGTTCAACACCATCCTGATCAACGTGACCGGCTTCTTCCGCGATCCGGACGCGTGGGACCACCTGCGCGACGAGGTGCTGCCGCAGCTGCTCGCCGGCCGGGAGCCCGGCACGCCCGTGCGGGTGTGGACGGCCGGGTGCGCGTCGGGCGAGGAGGCGTACACGATCGCGATCCTGCTGGCCGAGCAGCTGGGCCCGGAGGCGTTCCGGGAGCGGGTCAAGATCTACGCCACCGACGTCGACGAGGAGGCGCTGGCCGAGGCGCGCCTGGCCACCTACACCGACCGGCAGGTCGCCGACCTGCCCGAGGAGCTGGTGCAGCGCTACTTCGAGGTCACCGGCGGGCGCTACGTCTTCCGCAAGGACCTGCGCCGCTCGGTGATCTTCGGGCGCAACGACCTGATGCAGGACGCCCCGATCTCCCGGGTGGACCTGCTCACCTGCCGCAACACGCTGATGTACTTCAACGCCGAGGCCCAGGCGCGGATCCTGTCGCGCCTGCACTTCGCCCTCGCCGACGCCGGGGTGCTCTTCCTGGGCAAGGCCGAGATGCTGCTGAGCCACAGCGACACCTTCGCCCCGGTGGACCTGAAACGGCGCATCTTCCGCAAGAAGCCGGCGACGGTCGCCCGGCCGGCGCCGCTGATGGCCCCGCAGGTGCCCCCGGCGTCCGGCGCCGAGCTGCTCGGCCTCGACCGGCTGCGCGACGAGGCGTTCGCCACCTGCCCGGTGGCCCAGGTCGTGGTCACCGCCGACGGCCTGGTCGCGCTGAGCAACCGGCGCGCCGAGACGCTGCTGGGCGTGTCGACCCGCGACGTGGGCCGCCCGTTCCGGGACCTGGAGCTGTCCTACCGCCCGGCCGAGCTGCGCGGCTACATCGACCGGGCGCAGCTGGAGCGGCGCACGATCCGGGTGCCGGACGTCGAGTTCGCCCGCTCCGAGCACGAGGCGGTGGTGCTGCGGGTGGACGTCAACCCGCTGACCGGCCCGGACGCGAGCCTGCTCGGCGTCGCGCTGGTCTTCCAGGACCGCACGGAGGCGCGGCAGCTCGAGTCGGACCTCGACCTGGCAACCCGGCAGGCCGAGACGGCGCACGAGGAGCTGCAGTCGACGAACGAGGAGCTGGAGACCACCAACGAGGAGCTGCAGTCGAGCGTCGAGGAGCTGGAGACCACCAACGAGGAGCTGCAGTCCACCAACGAGGAGCTGGAGACCACCAACGAGGAGCTCCAGTCCACCAACGACGAGCTGCAGACCATCAACAACGCGCTGCGCGACCGCACCGCGGAGCTGGACACCACCAAGGCCTTCCTCCAGGCGCTGCTCACGAGCCTGCCCGCGGGCGTGGCCGTCGTCGACGCGGGCCTGCGGGTGCAGGCCTGGAACCGCACCGCTGAGGACCTGTGGGGGCTGCGGGAGAACGAGGCGCTGGGGGAGCACTTCCTCAATCTGGACATGGGGCTGCCCACCGACGGCCTGCGGCCGCTGCTGCGCGCGGTGCTGAGCGGCGACTCCCTGCAGGAGCAGGTGACCGTCGAGGCGGTCAACCGGCGGGGCCGTCCGGTCCGGGTGGCGGTCGCCTGCACCCCGCTGCTGGACCCGACGTCGGGCACCACCGGCGCCGTGGTGGTCATGACCCCCGCCGGGGCCTGACCGCCGGGCTCACGGGGCGGCGAGCGGCAGGGTCGCCCACACCACCTTGCCGCCGTCGGCGGTCAGGGAGCCCCAGCGGTGCGCCGTCGCGTCGACCAGGAGCAGCCCGCGCGGGGCGGCGGGATCGGGGGAGGGACCGGCCGCCATCCGCGGCGGGGCGGTGCTGCCGTCCCGGACGGCGATCATGAGATAGCGGTGCCCCCGGGTCAGCCGCAGGTCCGCCAGCGTCCCGGCGTGCGTCACGGCGTTCGTCGCCAGCTCCCCGGCCACGAGCGCGGCCGGGGCGGCGAGGTGCGGCAGCTCCCACTGCTCGCACGCGCTCGTCGCGACCGCCCGGGCCTGCCGCGAGGCGCCGGTGACCGGCAGGAGGACGTCGCTGACCGTGGCCAGGCGCGGCGCCGCCGGGGCGGCCAGGGCCTCCGCCAGGGACCGGAACACCCGGCGGCCGTGACCGCCCTTGGTCAGCAGGGCGGTCAGGGACGGGTCAGGGGCGCAGAGGAGCATCGGCGTGCCCGGCCACAGCGCCGCCTGACGGATCACCGCCCGGAACACCGTCAGCGCGTGCGGCTCGGGCGCAGTCAGGCCGGAGAGGTCGGCCACCAGCGCCTCGGGCCGCTCGACGAGGCACTTGGTGAGGGCCGTGCGGACCACCGGCGCGGTCGCGACGGTCAGCTCGCCGGTCAGGCGGATCACCGTGTGCCGGCCGAGCCGCTCGACCTCGGCGCGGACCTCGGACATGACGTCATTGTCCCTCCTGAAGGGCCGGCCGCACGACCCCGGCGGATCCGATCGGCCCCGAAGGGACCCTCGTCACCCGGAAGAAGGGCGGGTGAGACCCGTCCGAGTGGGTATGGCGGGCGCCATGACGCGAGCCCCGATCCCGTACGAGACCAGCGACGTCACCGTGGTGGTCGCCACCCGCAACCGTCGCGAGCGGCTCCTGGAAACCCTGCCCCGGCACGCCGCCCCGGTCATCGTGGTCGACAACGGCTCGGACGACGGCAGCCCGGAGGCGATCGCCGCCGCGTTCCCGCACGTGACCATGGTGCCCCTGGGCGAGAACAGGGCGGCCGCCGCGCGGACGGCCGGCGCCGAGCTGGCCCGCACCTCGTACGTGGCCTTCGCCGACGACGACTCGTGGTGGGAGCCGGGATCTCTCGCCGCCCTCGCCGGCCTCTTCCGGGCGCACCCGCGGGCCGGGCTGCTCGCCGCCCGGGTGCTGGCCGGGCCGGACCGGCGCGAGGATCCGGTGTCGGCCGCCCAGGCCCGCGCCCCGCTCGGCACCCCGCCCGGCGCCCCCGGCCCGGCGATCCTGGGCTTCCTGGCCTGCTCGGTGGCGGTCCGGCGGGAGGACTTTCTGGCGGCCGGGGGCTTCCGCCCGCAACTGCGCGTGTACGGCGAGGAGGCCCTGCTGGCCGTCGACCTGGCCGCCGCGGGCCGGCACCTGAGTTACGTCCCGCAGCTGACGGTGCGCCACGTGCCGCTGTCCGAGGGGCGCGATCCCCGGGCCCGCCGCCGGCTGGAAGCCCGCAACCGGTTGCTCACGGCGATGCTGCGCCGCCCGCCGGCCGTGGTCGCCCGGACCGCCGCCGCGGCGTGGCGGGACGATCCCCGGTCGCTCGCGGACGCCGTACGCCTGCTGCCGTGGGCCCTGCGGGAGCGCCAGCCGCTGCCCCCGCACATCGAGAAAGCCCTCGTCCGGCTCGCGGACGAGGGCTGATCCCGGGTCAGGTCACCACCCGGCGGGCGGGGCCTCGATGTGCACGGCCTTGGTGACGGTCATCTCGTCGAGCAGCTCCGGGCCGTACCCGAAACCCTGTCCGCTGCCGCGGCGCGGGTGCGCGGCACCGCCCGGCGCCCCGCCGAAGACCGCGTTGACCTTGACCGTGCCCGCCGGCAGCTCGCGCCAGGCCTGCTGCGCGTGGCTCATCGAGCCGGTCAGCACGGTCGCGGCCAGCCCGTACGGCGAGTCCGCCGCCCGCTTGAGCGCCTCGGCGAAGGAGTCGACCGTCACCACGGGCGCCACCGGCCCGAAGGTCTCGTCCCGCATGACGGCCATGTCGTCGGTGCACTCGGCGAGCACGGTCGGCGGGTAGAAGGCGCCGGGGCCGCCGGGCACCGAGCCGCCCGCGAGCACCTGGGCGCCCTCGGCGACGGCCGCGCCGACCTGGGCGTGCACGCCGTCGCGCAGCCGGGTGTCGACCAGCGGGCCGATCCGGTCACCCCACGCGTGGGCCTCGTCGACCAGGGCGGCCAGGAACTGCCCGGCCACGTCGCGGTGCACGTAGATGCGCTCGACGGCCACGCAGATCTGACCGGAGTTGGCGAACGCGCCGGTGGCCGCCTGCTGGGCCGCCCAGACCGGGTCGACGTCCGCGTCCACGATCAGCGGGTCGCTGCCGCCGTTCTCCAGCAGCGCCTTGGCGCCGGTCCGCGAGCAGGCCGCCGCGATCGAGCGCCCGGTCGCCGTGGACCCGACCTGCGCGACCACGTCGACCGCCGACGCCGCGAGCGCCGCCCCGACCTCGCCGTCGCCGTTGACCAGCGACAGCACGCCGGTGGGGAAGTGCGCGGCGACCAGCTGGACCAGCCGGTGCCCGACGGCCGGGGTGCGCTCGCTGGGCTTGTGGACCACCGTGTTGCCGGTCACCAGGGCCGCGCCGAGCAGGCCGCAGGAGACGGCGACGGGGTCGTTCCAGGGGGTGATGACGGCCACGACGCCGCGGGGGGCGTACGCCATCAGGTCGATCGCCTCGTCGTTCCCGGCCAGGGCGCGGCCGCGGTGCACGGGGCCCAGCTCGGCGTACTGCCGGAGCGTGCCGACGCCCGCGAGGATCGAGTCCCTGGCGTCGGCGGCGGGCTTGCCCATCTCGGCGTGCATCAGGCCGGCCAGCTCGTCGGCGGCCGCCTCGACGGCGCTCGCGGCGGCGTGCAGGGCCGACGCGCGGGCGCCCGGAGCCGTGGCGGCCCAGGCGGGAGCGGCGTCCCGAGCCGTACGGACCGCCGCGGCGACGTCATCGGCCGACGACACCGGCACGGTCGTGACCGGCTCTCCGGTGGAGGGATCAAAAACGGTCAGAGTGCGGCCCGAGCCGCCGGGGGACCACGTCCCGCCGATCAATTGCTCCACGTCGTACATGCGAGGCACTTTCCCTGTAGCAAGGATTGCAAACTCGTGGTTTCAGACCTATCAGTGCAGGTCAGGACGCGAAAAAGAATTCTTGGAGAAGTCGATGATCATGGGGTTAAGCGTGCGATCAACGGGTATCCGGCGGCCCATGCGAGTCCTCGGAATCAACGCCATCTTTCATGATCCGGCCGCCGCGCTGATCATCGACGGCCGCGTCGTGGCGGCGGCGGAGGAGGAGCGCTTCAGCCGCCGCAAGCACGGCAAGCGGCCCGTGCCCTTCTCCGCCTGGGAGCTGCCCGAGCTGTCCGCCGCCTGGTGCCTCGAGGCCGCCGGCCTGAAGCCGGGCGACCTGGACGCCGTCGCGTACTCGTTCGACCCCTCGATGACCCGCGACGCCGCCGAGCTCGGCCTGAAGGACCCGTGGGACCACGTCCGCGTCGACTACGCCCGCCGCGCCCCGCAGTTCCTCGCCGGTGCGCTGCCCGGCCTCGACCCCGAGCAGGTGCGCTTCGTGCCGCACCACGTCGCCCACGCCGCGTCCTCCGGGCTGTCGGTGCCCGAGGACAGCGCGGTGCTGGTGCTCGACGGGCGCGGCGAGGTCGCCAGCCACCTCGCGGGCGCGTACCGCGACGGGCGGCTGGAGACGTTCAAGAGCCAGGAGCTGCCGCACTCGCTCGGGCTGCTCTACGAGGACCTGACCCGGCACCTGGGCTTCCTGCACTCGTCCGACGAGTACAAGGTCATGGCGCTCGCCTCCTACGGCAAGCCCCGGCACCTCGACCTCTTCCGCGAGCTGGTGCACGCCAACGACGACGGCGGCTTCACCGTCGAGCACATCGACTGGGCGGCGCTCGCCAAGGCCGCCGCACCGGGCGGTGAGCTGACCGAGGCCCACGCCGACCTCGCCTCCAGCGTGCAGGTGCGGCTCGAGGAGGTGCTGCTCGACCTCGCCCGCTGGACGTACGAGGCGTCCGGCGGCCTGAAGACCCTGACCATGGCCGGCGGCACCGCGCTCAACTGCGTCGCCAACGGCCGGATCGCCGCCGAGGGACCGTTCGACCGCGTGTGGATCCAGCCGGCCGCCGGCGACTCCGGCACCGCGCTGGGCGCCGCGCTCACCGTCGCCCGCGAGGCCGGCCCGGTCACCCCGTTCACCACGGCCGCCCTCGGCCGGGGCTGGAGCGACGAGGAGCTGGAGGCGGAGCTGCGGCGCGCCGCCCTGCCCTACACCCGGCCCGAGTCGATCGCCGCCGAGGCCGCCAAGGTGCTCGCCGGCAACGGCATCGTCGCCTGGTTCCAGGGCCGCAGCGAGTACGGCCCCCGCGCCCTCGGGCACCGCTCGCTCATCGCGCACCCCGGCGACCAGGACACCCAGACGCGCATGAACGACGTGAAGGGCCGCGAGCAGTTCCGTCCCATCGCGCCGATGGTCCTCGCCTCCCGCTTCGACGACATCTTCACCGGCGTCTACCCGAGCCCGTACATGCTCTTCGTCCACCAGGTCAAGCCGGAGTGGAAGGACCGCATCCCGGCAGTCACCCACGTCGACGGCACCGCCCGGGTGCAGACCGTGCACCCGGAGACCGAGCCCCTGGTCGCCGAGATGCTCGCCGAGTTCGAGCAGCTCACCGGCATCCCCGTGGTGGTCAACACCTCGCTGAACACCGCCGGGCGCCCGATGGTCGACACCCCGCGCGAGGCGATGGAGCTGTTCGGCTCCGCGCCCGTGGACCTGCTCGCCATCGGGCCGTTCGCCGTGCACCGCGGCACCGCGTTCGGGCAGGCCGCATGACCGGCATCTCCGTGGTGATCCCCACCCTGGGCCGGCCCAGCCTGACCGCGCTGCTGGTCGCGCTGGCCGCCGCCGAGCCGGCGCCCTGCGCGGTGGAGTTCCTGCTCGTCGACGACCGCCCGGAGCCGGCGGGGGAGCTGCCCGTCCCGCCCGGCATCGACGTCAAGGTGCTCACCGGCCGCGCCGCCGGGCCCGCCGCCGCCCGCAACGTGGGCTGGCGGGCCGCGAGCCACGAATGGGTCGCCTTCCTCGACGACGACGTGCTGCCCGACCCCGACTGGCTGGTCCGCCTGGCCGCCGACGCGATGGTGGCCGGCGTGGCAACCGGTGGCGTGCAGGGCAACCTGCGGGTGCCGCTGCCGACGGACCGGCGCCCGACCGACTGGGAGCGGGTCACCGCGGCGCTCGCGGACGGCGAGTGGATCACCGCCGACATGGCGTACCGGCGGTCGGCGCTGATCGTCACGGACGGCTTCGACGAGCGGCTGCCCCGGGCCTTCCGCGAGGACGCCGAGCTCGCGCACCGGGTGCGGCTCGCCGGCTTCGAGCTGGTCAAGGGGGCGCGGACAGTCACCCACCCGGTGCGTCCGGAGGACCCCTGGGTGTCCGTACGCACCCAGCGCGGCAACGCCGACGACGCTCTCCTGCGGCACCTGTACGGCCGGGACTGGCGTACGCGCCTCGGCGTCCCCCCGGGCCGCCGCAGCAAGCACGTCGCCGTGACCGCCGCGGGTGTCCTCGCCGTCGCCCTGGCACTGAGCCGGCACCGCGCGTGGCCCGTGGCGGCCGCGCTCTGGGCCGCCGGGACCGCGGAGTTCGCCGTCGCCCGCATCGCCCCGGGCCCGCGCGACGCCCGCGAGGTCACCACGATGCTGCTGACCAGCGCCGCCATCCCGCCCGTGGCGACGGCGCACTGGCTGCGCGGCTGGTGGCGGTGGCGCGGGGCGCAGCCGCTCGCGGGATCGCCGCAGTGACCTCGCTCTACGATGCCGTCCTGCTGGACCGGGACGGCACCATCATCGTGGACGTCCCGTACAACGGGGACCCGGCCAGGGTCGAGGCGATGCCGGGCGCCCGGGCCGCCCTGGACCGGCTGCGCGCCGCCGGCCTGCGCCTCGGCATCGTGACCAACCAGTCCGGTCTCGCCCGCGGCCACTTCACCGCCGAGCAGCTCGCGACGGTCAACGCCCGGGTCGAGGAGCTGCTCGGCCCGTTCGACACCTGGCAGATCTGCCCGCACGACGGCACCGCCGGCTGCTCCTGCCGCAAGCCCGCACCCGGCCTGGTCCACGCGGCCGCCGCGGCGCTGGGCACCGTCCCGCAGCGCTGCGTGATGATCGGCGACATCGGCCGGGACATGACCGCCGCGCTCGCCGCCGGCGCCACCGGGATCCTGGTCCCCACCGAGGTGACCCTCGCCCCCGAGGTCGCCGCCGCCCCGGCCGTCGCCGCCGACCTGAGCGCCGCCGCCGACCTGATCCTGTCCCGCGACGCGCTGGTCAGCCCGGCCGGAACCCGCTCCCGGGCCGGGACCGTGCTCGTCGTCCGCAGCGACTCCGCCGGTGACGTGCTGGTCACGGGCCCGGCGATCCGCGCGGTGGCCGCCGGTGCCGAGCGGGTCGTGATGCTGTGCGGGCCGCGGGGCCGGGCCGCCGCCGAGCTGCTGCCGGGCGTCGACGAGATCATCTCGTTCCGGCTGCCGTGGATCGACCCGGCGCCGGAGGCGGTCTCCTCCGCGATGCTCCAGGAGCTGACGTCGGTGCTGGCCGCGACGGGTGCGGACGAGGCCGTGATCTTCACCTCGTTCCACCAGTCGGCGTTGCCCCTGGCGCTGCTGCTGCGGGCGGCGGGCGTCGGGCGGATCACCGCGATCAGCGAGGACTATCCGGGCTCCCTGCTCGACGTGCGGCACCGCGGCGTACCCGTGGGGGTGCCGGAAGCGGAACGGGCGCGCTCGGTCGCGGCAGCCGCGGGGTTCGCGCTTCCCGCGGGCGACGACGGGACGCTGCGCGTCACCGTCCCGCCCGGGGGGCCAGGTGACTACGTTGTCGTCCACCCGGGAGCCTCGGTGGAGGCGCGCTCCTGCCCGCCGGCGACCGTGCGGGACATCGTCGCCGCGCTGGCGGCCTCCTTCCGCGTCGTCGTCACCGGCGGACCTGCCGAGCGCGACCTGGCCGCCTTCGTCGCCGGGGACGTCGCCGAGGTCGCCGACCCGATGGGCTTCGGCGAGCTGGCCACGTTGCTCGCCGGGGCGGCCTGCGTTGTCGTCGCCAACACCGGGCCCGCGCACCTCGCCGCCGCGGTCGGGACGCCGGTGATCAGCCTCTACGCGCCCACCGTCCCCTTCGGGCAGTGGGGGCCCTACCGGGTGCCCGTCGTCCGCCTCGGCGACGCCGCCGCACCCTGCCGCGCCACGCGCGCCACCGTCTGCCCCGTCGAAGGCCACCCGTGCCTGACGGGGATCACACCCGCCGACGTCCTGGAAGCAGTACGACTGCTCGGCGTCCGGGCTCCGCAAGAAAGAGAGGTCGCCGCATGAACATCCTGCTGTGGCACGTGCACGGCTCTTGGGCGACCGCGTTCGTCCAGGGCAAGCACCGCTACCTCGTCCCCGTCAACGACGCGCGCGACGAGTGGGGGCGCGGGCGGGCCCGCACCTTCCCCTGGCCGGAGAACGCCGAGGAGGTCGACTTCGCCACCCTGACCACCGGCGACGTCGACGTCGTGGTGCTGCAGCGCCCGGAGGAGCTGGACCGCGTCGCCCACCTCGACGTGCCGAAGATCTACGTCGAGCACAACACGCCCAAGGGCGACGTCCCGAACAGCCGGCACCCGATGGCCGACCGCGACGACCTCATCGTGGCACATGTGACGCACTTCAACGACCTGTTCTGGGACACCGGCGGCACCCGGACCACGGTCATCGAGCACGGCGTCGTCGAGCCGGCCGCCCGGTGGTCCGGCGAGCTCGAGCGGCTCGCGGTCGTCACCAACGAGCCGGTGCGGCGGCAGCGGGTCACCGGCACGGACCTCTTCCCGCGCTTCGCGGCGGTCGCCCCCCTCGACGTGTACGGGATGGGCGTCGCCGGGCTCGACCTGCCGGACGTGACGCCGCACGACGATCCGCCCCAGGCCGCGATGCACCTGGAGATCGCCAGGCGCCGCGCGTACGTCCACACGTGCCGCTGGACCTCGCTGGGCCTGAGCCTCATCGAGGCGATGCAGATCGGCATGCCCGTCCTGGCGCTGGCCACCACCGAGGCGGTCGCCGCCGTCCCGGACGACGCCGGCGTCATCGCCACCCGGGTCGACACGCTCGTCGAGGCCGCGCGCTGGCTGATCGAGGAGCCGGACGCCGCCCGGCGCCTCGGCGACCGCGCCCGCCAGGTCGCCCTGGCCCGTTACGGACTGGACCGGTTCCTCGCGGACTGGGACCGCCTGCTGGAGGAGGAAACATGCGCATCGCGATGATCTCGGAGCACGCCAGCCCGCTGTCCGCGCTCGGCGGCGTCGACGCGGGCGGCCAGAACGCCCACGTCGCCGAGCTCGCCGCCGCGCTGGCCGCCCACGG
>NZ_JAUQWH010000102.1 GCF_030757795.1 Actinoplanes oryzae | reverse complement strand
GCCGGTCCGCCCGGCGATGTGGCGACCGCCCGGATCCATGGCGAAGACAAGCGTGTACGCACCGGGCGACGGCAGCGCCAAGGGTTCCACCGCGCAGTCCCCACCGGCCCGCTGAGCGAGGGCCACACCGCCGAGCGCCGCCACGACCCCGACGCCCGCGGCCACCGCGAAACCGATCCGCACATCCCGCCGACTCCATCGCACCCCCGAGAGGATCCCCCACGCTGTCAACGGTGGTACCGGCGCCAGGTGTGCCAGTAGACATGACCGGCCGCACGGATCAGCCGCGCGGCAACGGTCGCCAGAAGCCCGGTCATCGCCCCATTGCAGCGCCGCGCCGGGCCCCGCGCCCTGATACGACCGCTGTCCGACACCCACGAAACGGCGGATTGCCGCTCACACGGGGGTGAGGGCGGCGGCGATGAGGAGGCCGAGGGAGGCGGCGCCGAGACCGGCGAGGATGCTGCCGAGCGCGTAGACGGCGGCGAGGGGGCGCTTACCGGAGCGGGCCAGGGTCAGCGTCTCGAAGCTGAAGGTCGAGTACGTCGTCAGCGCGCCGCAGAAGCCCGTGCCCAGCAGCGACACCAGCCACGGGTCGAGGGGCAGGCCGAGGACGATGCCCAGGATCAGGGAGCCGGCCACGTTGACGGTGAGGGTGCCCCACGGGAAGCCGTCGCCGGTCTTGAGGGAGCGGTCGGTCAGGTAGCGCAGGGGTGCTCCGACGGCCGCGCCCAGGGCCACGAGGAGAATCGTCACCGCCGCGCCACCAGGGAACCGGCCAGGGAGCCGGCCCAGGCGGCGGACAGGGAGCCGATGAGAGTGGCGGCCAGGTAGGCGAGGGCGACCGGGGGCCGCGTCAGCAGCACGTCGACGGTTGCCGTGGAGAAGGTGGTGTAGCCGCCCAGGAACCCGGTGCCCAGGAACAGGCGTACGGCGGGCCGGGACACGAGCGTGTAGAGGACGCCGATCAGGAAGCAGCCGGTGATGTTGATGGTCAGGGTGGACCACAGCGAGTGGTGCCAGGCCACCCCGATGCCGTAGCGGGCGACGGCGCCGACCATGCCGCCGGCCGCCACGACCAGAAGAGGGCGCACCGGATCACGATAGCGGGCAGCAGCTCTCGCCGTCGGGAACGGATGCGGTGGTGACGGTGATGTCGTGCAGCTCGACGCCCTCGGCCTGCTCCATGAGGATCGGCGACCAGGAGGCGCCCGTGCCTGCGCCGCGCAGGGTGCAGTGGTGGATCGAGGCGTCGCGGTAGGCGAGCGTGGAAACGAGTCCGTCGATCTCGCTCTTGCCCCAGCCGGCGGCCCGGACCGCGTAGCGCGGGCCGTTCCACTGCGCGCAGACGTTGCTGATCTCGATCGTCGAGCCGACCACGTCGGAGCTGACGAAGCGGTCGGTGTTGTCGCCGGGGAGCAGGCGGAAGGCCATCTCGACGTCGCGCAGGCAGGCGCCGTCGACCCGGACGTCGTGCACCGAGCTGAGGTAGAAGCCCTCGAGCGCGTCGCGGACCCGCAGGTCGGTGATGGTGAGGCGGTGCGGGTGGTAGGTCGGGCCCTCGATCGAGGCGACGTCCGCGCCCACGGCACCCCAGTGCACCGCGACCGCCGTGTAGCCGCCCTGCACGGTCACGTCGTGCAGCGTGATGTCCCGGACCGCGCCCATGAGCGCGATGCAGTTGGCGTGCTTCTCGTGCAAGCGCGACACCTGGACGCGGCGGATGTCGACGCGGCCGATCCACGAAGGCGTCGACTCGTAGAGATAGTCGCCCACGGTGATCGCGGTGCCGCGGTCGCCGCCGTGCTCGCCGGGGTCGGCGGGCGGTGGGCGCAGGCCGAGGTCGCTCACCGCCACGTCGGAGCCGAGCACGTGCAGCACCGGGTGACCGGTCGTGCCCGTCGAGGTCAGCCAGGTGCCCGGGCGGCCGCCGCCCGCGCCGGCCACTTCCGAGCCGCGCAGCGTCCAGCCGCCGGGCACGCGCAGGCCGTCGGCGATCGTGTGCTCGCCCGGCGGCAGCTCGAGCTTGCCGGCCGGCACGGTGTCGAGGATCTCCTGCAGGACGCGGCGGTTGCGGCCGGCGTCCGCGGTCAGCACCGGGCGGTGGATCATCGGCCCGTGCCCGGCTGGATGCGGCAGGACAGGCCCCGGTCCGCCGGGTCCAGCCCGATCAGGATCGGACCCTCGACCCCGGGCGGCCGGCGCAGCGTCAGGGTGGCGGCGCCGCGCTTCACGATCTCCAGATCCACGGGTACGCCGGTCAGCAGCGACGTCGCGTGCACGCCGAACCCGTCGGCGGGGCGCGCCTTGTTGACCTCGGCGAGGACCCGGTTGCCGGCCCGGCGGGCGATGCGCAGCGCCTTGAACCCGGCCCGCGCCGGCTTCTTCCGGCTCCACTTGTGCGTCGGCGACACCGGCAGCGGTGGCGGCGGGGTCACCGGGGTCACCTGCAGCCGGAACGTCTCCGCCGCGTCCGGTGTGACGACGGCCAGGTCGCAGCCGGTGCCTCCGGGCAGCTCGAGCGGGGTGGCGTTGGCGGGCTTCGGGCGTACGGAAATCTTGTCGATGCGCACCCCGAGAGCGGACCGCGCGGCAACCCGCCCGGCCAGCCAGTCGGGCCGCGGGGGCTCGGCGAGCTCGACCATCAGCAGGCCGTTGGCGTCCAGGTCCGCGGCGGGCAGGTCGAACTCGACCGTCACCTTCGCGCCGCCGGCCTTGCGCAGGCCCTGCCGCCGGGCGAGGACCGCGGCGCCGCGCAGCTTGCCCTGCGCGCGCACCAGCACGAGCCGGGGCAGCTCGGGGGCGAGCCGCGACGGGCGCACCCGGTCGGACCACCAGCGGGTGCCCATCTCGTCGAGGTGCACCAGCACGGAGACGCGGACGTCCTGGTCGGCGCCGCTCCACTTGAGGCCGACCGCGCCGTAGTCGCCGGTGACCCGGCCGACGATCTGCCGGCCGCGGACGACCTGGTCGACGATGGCCACGCCGCCGCTCTGCCCGCCCGTCACCTCCAGCGGCAGACCGTCGAGGACGATCGGGGTCTCGTCGTAGTCCGTGGCGAACCAGGTGCCGATCATGCGGTGAAGTCCGTCCGGGTGAGCATCGGCTCGCGGTGCGTCCACATCCGCTCAACCCGGCTGAACAGCGGGTCGGCGTCCATCTCGATGTGCCGGAACGTGGCGCGCATGGTCTTGAGCAGGGTGTCGGCGGGCCACACCTCCCACTGCGGGACCTGCGGGGTGACCACGTCGGCACCGCTGCGGTAGAGCCAGAGCCACAGCCGGGCGCGGCGCACCTGCTCCTCGCTCACGAGCTCGACGCCGTCACGGACGGCCTGGATGCTCTCGCCGAGGGTCTTCCAGTACGCCTCCTGGTCGTCCACCACCGTCGACAGCCCGCACGAGCTCCACTCGGACCAGCCGGCCTGGATGACCGGGATCCCGTACGCGGGCAGCTCGTTGCTGACGCTCCCGCGCACCGTGACACCGAGGTCGGTGAGGCTCCACAGCGCGTTCTTGCTGAGCGTGGCACTGGGCCGGAACGCCATGTGCTTGACCCGCTTGTACTGCTCGGCGAGCGAGTCGAAGAAGCCGGTCGAGTCGTAGAGCGCCTGACTCGGGTGGTCGAGGAAGAGCCACTGCGCCTCGGTGTGCTCGGCCGCATAGGCCGCCGTGTCGGCGAACCAGTCGGCGAGGCTCGGGAACAGCTCCCGGTTGGTGCCGAGCGCGTCGGAGACGGCGTGGTTGTAGACCGTGACGATCGGCCGGTCGGCGTCGAAGCCCAGCCGGTCGACGACGTGGGTGCGCAGCCGGGCCCGCTCGGCCGGGTTGTTGAGGTCGACCGAGGCGGTCACGCCGCCGCGCCACCAGCTCGGGCGGCCCAGGTTGACCTTGGCGCGCCAGGCGACGAGCTCGGCGGAGGAGCGCAACTCGTGCTGCCGAGGCCAGAGCTGGGTCTCGAAGACGTCGCCGATCTGCTTGGTGAGCTCCTCACGGAACGTACCCGTGTGGGTGTCGTTCTCGGGGAACAGCCCGTAGACCTTCAGGCAGCCGGTCTGCTGCGTGTGGATCACGGGGACGGCCGCCTGCCGCGCCGCCTCGGCCGCGAGCCCCCACTGGTCGTAGTCGACGTGGCTCGTGACGAGCGCGACGACGTTGCCGCCCGAGAAGAGCTGCTGGTAGTAGTCGTGCAGGCGGGTGGCGTACGCGTGCCGCAGTTGGTAGTCGGGCCGGGACTGGTAGCCCTGCGGGAGGCGCGGCAGCTTGGCGAGGCGGCAGTAGGTCGCGTCGGTGTACGCGACGATCGGCTCCTCGGCACGCGCGGGCGTGGCGGACTTGCGGACCAGGTCCCAGACGTCCACCACCTCGTTCGCGGCATAGGACTGGGCGACCCGGCGCACGATGGTGATGTCGAAGCCGCTCCAGAGCGTCGCCATCCACGCGTCCTCGACGCCGGTCAGCACCACCATCCGCGCCGGCTGCAGCTTGCGGATCGCGTTGGCGACCGCGAAGTTGCGCAGGTTGACCCGGATGTCCTGGTGGAACGCCTCCACCACGATGACCGCGTCGTCAGCCGGCTTCGGGAGGTTCTTCTCCCAGAACACCGACGCGGACTCCAGGAAGACCTGGAGCTCCTTGCTGTTCGCGTTGAGCCACACCGTGTTGTTCCGTGCCTCTCAGATCAGGTCCCAGGACAGCGGCGTGCCCTTGGCCGCGTCCTGCTGGAAGGTGCGTCCGAGCACCATGCCGATGGCGTCGGGGGCCAGACCGCCGGTCGGGCGGATCGACCGGACGTTCTGCTCGGTGACGGCGTCCCCGGCGCGGACGTCCTCCACCACGTAGAGGGACCGGCGGAACCGCAGGCCCTCCTTCTCGGCCTCGGTCGGGCCGATCGAGGTGGTGCCGAGCGACTGCCACGCCCGCTCGGACTCCACCACGAGCGCCGTCAGCTCGGCCGGGGTCAGCGAGAACGCCGAGTCGACGCCGCCGTCCTCCCGGTCCATGGTGAGGTGCTTCTCGATCAGGCAGGCGCCGAACGCCACGCTCGCGATCGGCACCCCGATGCCCAGGGTGTGGTCGCTGAGGCCGATCGGCAGCTGCAGCGCCTCGGCGAGCACCGGGATGCGGCGCAGGTTGGTGTGCTCCGGCGGGGCCGGGTAGGACGCGGTGCAGGACAGCACGACGATGTCCTTCGCCCCGGCGCCCCGGGCGGCGTCGACCGCGGCGGCGATCTCCTGCAGGGTCGCCATGCCGGTCGAGATGATCACGGGCTTGCCGGTGCTCGCGCAGTTGCGGATCAGCGGGAGGTCGGTGATCTCCGACGACGCGATCTTGTAGAGCGGGGCGTCCAGGCTCTCGAGCAGGTCGATCGCCGTCCGGTCGAAGGGGCTGGAGAAGGGCGTCAGCCCGCGCTCACGCGCCCGCTCGAAGATCGCCTGGTGCCACTCCCACGGCGTGTGCGCGCGCTCGTAGAGCTGGTAGAGGTACTCGTTGCCCCACAGCTCGTGACCGGAGGAGATCTGGAAGCGCGGGTGCTTCACATCCACGGTCATGGTGTCGGCCGTGTAGGTCTGGATCTTGATGGCGTGGGCGCCGGCGTCGGCTGCCGCGTCCACGAGCGCGAGCGCCCGGTCCAGCGAGCCGTTGTGGTTGCCGGACATCTCGGCCACGATGTACGGCCGCTTGCCCGCACCGATCTCCACGTCGTTCACGATCACTTGTCGATCCCTCTCTCGGTCCACACCACGGTCTGCGGCACTCCGTCGATCAGCCGCTCGTAGCGCTTGGTCTCCCGGAAGCCGAAGCGCCGGTGCAGGGCGATGACCTGCTTGTTGCTCGCCAGCTGCTCGCCGCCGAGCCGGGTCAGGCCCAGCGGCCCGAACGCGTGGTCGACCGCGGCCTGCTCCAGCCGCAGCCAGGCGGGCAGCAGCCTGCTGCCCAGTCCGGCCACGTCCAGGTAGAAGCTCCAGCTGGGCGGATCCTCCCGCAGATCGAAAATCACGACGCCGCAGTCGTCGTAGATCAGGATGTGCCGCCGCGGGTCGTTCATGGCGTTTTCCCACCACTTGGCGTGCTCCTCGGGGGAGATCACGTGGGTGGACAGGCTCACCGCCCGGACGTCCGGGTGGTTCCGCCAGGTGAGCACCACATCTCGGTCTGCATCGACGGCGTCTCGCAACACCGGCGTCACCGTATGGAGGCCGCCTGAGCCTGCTGTGTCGGGGAGGCAAGGGCGGGGCGAACCGCAGGTGACGGCTCGGGGTCACGTTTCGTCATCCGGTACGCCTGGCGAAGTCCCGCGTACAGCGGGTAGTTGTTCAGCCGGACGAGCCGGTGCTTGATCCCCGGAGAGGCGTCGTAACCAGCGGGAAGGTGGCGGCGGTAGTGCCGCGCGAGGCGCCGGAAGTACGCCCGGCGGTGGCGCGGATCCAGCCGGCCGTCGTTCCCGAGGACCACCAGCAGGTGGTTCACCATCAAGGTGAACAGCAGGTTGCGCAGCCGCGGCTCCGGGTCCCGTCGCCCGACCCAGGCGAGCATCCGGTCGTACTGGTCGAAGGCCTCGAAGTGGCGGTCGCTGCGGGTCGCCGTGATGGCCCCGAGCCGCCCGACGCGGTAGTGGTAGCAGACCCGGTCGAGGATCTCGATCTTGCGAGCGGCGAGCAGGACCGGGTTGCTGAACGGGACGTCCTCGTACCAGCCGGGCTGGAAGCGCAGGTCGATCTCGTCGAGGTGGCCGCGCCGCACGATCCTGTTCCAGGCGGTGTGCTGCAGCCGCAGCAGGCTTGCCAGCTGCGGATCCTTGAGCACGCCGCTGCTCGCGTCGGGCTCCAGCCGGCCGTTCTCGTGCACGCGCAGGTGGTCGATGAGCAGCACGTCCGGGCGCTCGGCGCGCAGCCTGTCCAGCACCGCGCGCATCGAGCCGGCGGGGAGCCAGTCGTCGCTGTCGACGAACCAGACGTAGTCGCCGCGGGCCTCCGCCAGGCCGGCGTTGCGCGCCAGGCCCAGGCCGACGTTGTGGCTCAGGTGCACGACGCGCAGGTCGCCGTGCCGGTCCGCATAGCCGTCGAGCATCGCGCCGCAGCTGTCCGGCGAGGCATCGTCCACCGCGATGACCTCGACCGACGCCGACTCCTCGGGGGTCAGGCCGGCGCGGAGGGACTCGAGGCACTGATAGAGGTAGCCCTCCACCGCGTACACCGGGACGACAACCGACAGCAGGACCGGATTCATGTCCGACAGGTTTCGCCCTCAGAGTGACGAAAGTCGTAACCCCGGTTGGACACCTCGCGAATTACTTGACCGACTCCCCGGACGGCCGATGGTTCCTGGGTAACGACTCACTGGGAGGCACGCGTGGGCACATCCGCACGCCCTGATCCGCTCCTGCGGACCGCGGTGGGCATCGCGGTGGCCGCCCTCGTCTGGTTCGCGGTCAACCTGGTGCTATCGGTCGGCCCGCGCATCCTGCTGTGGCTGCCCACCGTCGCCGCCGGGGTCGTGAGCCTGCTCGCCGTGCGGCGCACCGCCGTGCTGCCGGCCCTGCCCGCCCCGACACAGCGCTTCTGGCGCCACATGACCGCCGTGGTGGGCCTGATCACGCTCGCCGTCTCCGCGCAGGCCGTCGACGTGCTCACCGCCACCGACCCGTACGGCTCCCACACCGGCAACGTCATGCTGTCGCTGAGCGGTCCCGCCGTGCTGATCATCATCTACGCGCTCTACCGGCTGCCGCTGAACACGCGGACACCCGGCGAGGTGGCCCGCGTCATCCTCGACGCCGGCACGGTCGCCCTCTCCGCGACGCTGTTCATCTCGCACTTCTCCCCCACGCTGGGCAGCGGGGTGGGCACGGCGGTGTCGCTGTTGCTGACGGTGTTGTCGCTGCTGGCGCTCTTCGCCGTGTCGAAGGTCATCCTCTCCAGCCACCTGCACGTCAGCGGGACCGCCCTACGGCTGCTCGCGGCGGCGATCTTCGTCGGGGCGCTCGCGCCGCTGAGCCGCCCGGTGCTCGAGGACATCGACCCGTCGCTGTTCCCGGGCATGGTCACGTACCCGGGGATCTTCCTGTGTGCCGCGTGGGCCGCCGCCCGGCAGCGCGCCGAGGCCGTCCCGGTGAAGCGCCGCGGTCAGCCGCCGGCCCGCCGCCGGTCCTTCAGCCCGCTCCCGTACGTCGCCGTGGCCGCCGTCGACGCGCTGCTGGTCCACGTCACCTGGGTCGAGGCGGCCGACGAGACGATCGTCGTGGCCGCCGCCGTGACCCTCACCGCGCTCGTCGTCCTGCGGCAGCTCATCGCCTTCCGCGACAACAACCGCCTGCTGCAGAGGCTCGACCACGGCGCCACCCACGACGCCCTCACCCAGCTGCCCAACCGGGCCCTGTTCCAGACCCGCCTGCAGAAGGCCCTGACCGCCCCCGGCGACCGCCCGGTGGCCGTGGCGCTGATCGACCTCGACGACTTCAAGGAGGTCAACGACACCCTCGGCCACGAGGTCGGCGACCAGCTGCTCATCGGCGTCGCCAAGCGCCTCGAGGGCTGCATCCGGGTCGAGGACACCGTCGCGCGGCTCGGCGGCGACGAGTTCGTGGTGGTGCTCGACGACGCCGACCCGCAGGCCGCGGACCTGGCCGCCGAGCGCATGTCCAACGCGCTGCAGCAGCCCGTCTACGCCGACGGGCACGAGCTGCCGATCCGCGCCAGCATCGGCATCGCCGACGGCCGCAGCGGCGACGAAGCCTCGGTGCTGCTCCGGCACGCCGACATCGCCATGTACGCCGCCAAGAAGCTCGCCGGCACCTCCTACCTGCACTACGAGCCGGGCATGGCCAACACCGGCACCGCGCACGCCCACCTCGGCGCCGAGCTGCGCGACGCCCTGGCCGCCGGCGAGTTCTTCCTGCTCTACCAGCCGATCGTCGACCTGGTCGACGGCCGCATCACCGGCACCGAGGCGCTGGTCCGCTGGGCCCACCCGGTCCGCGGCACCCTCGCCCCGGACGCGTTCATCCCGGTCGCCGAGCGCACCGGCCTGATCGTCCCGCTCGGCGCGCTCGTCATGCGGACGGCCTTCGCCCAGCTCGCCGCGTGGATCGCCGAGCACGGCGACGCCGCCCCGCGCTCGCTCAACGTCAACGTGTCGGCCCGGGACCTGCGCGAACCCGGCTTCGCGGAGGGCGTCGCCGCGCTGCTCGCCGAGCACGACCTGCCCGCCGACCGGGTCGTTCTGGAGATCACCGAGACGATGGCGCTGGAGCCCGGGCTGTCGGTCACCAATCTGCACCGGTTGCGGGCTCTGGGCGTACGCATCAGCCTGGACGACTTCGGCACCGGCCACTCGACGCTGTCGATGCTGCACGAGTGCCCGATCGACGAGATCAAGCTGGACCGCTCCTTCACCCAGTCGGAGCCCGACGACCGCGTGCCGATGTCGGCTGCCGTCATCCACCTCGCCCAGGTCCTCGGCCTGCACGCGGTCGCCGAGGGCGTCGAGACGGCCGCCCAGGCCGAGATGCTGCTCCAGCAGGGGTACGTGGCCGCCCAGGGCTACCACTTCGCCCGGCCGATGCCTCCCGAGATGCTCGGCGACCTGCTGCGCAGCGGGGCGGGATTGCCGGGGACACCAGTGGGTATGACCAGGGCGTAGAACTCCGCTCCCCCTGGAGGTTTGTCATGGGTGCCGACGACAAGATCGACAACAAGGCCGAGGAGCTCGGCGGCAAGGCCAAGGAAGGCATCGGCCGGGCCACCGACGACGAGCAGCTCGAGGCCGAGGGCAAGGCCGACCAGAAGAGCTCGAAGCTCAAGCAGGCCGGCGAGAACATCAAGGACGTCTTCAAGAAGTGAGCATTGCGGGGCCCGTCACCCGACGGGCCCCTGCTCTGCCTAGCGGCTTGCTATGAGCTCACGGTGCCGGCCGGCGGGCTCGGGTCCGGCCGGGGTGGTGTCGTGGGCGACCTGCGGCAGCCAGTTCAGCCAGCGCGGCAGCCACCAATTGCGCTCGCCGAGCAGGACCATCACCGCGGGCAGCAGGACCGCCCGGATCAGCGTGGCGTCGAGCAGGACCGCGGCGGCGAGGCCGACGCCGAGCTCCTTGGTGCTGAGCAGCGGCAGGGTGGCGAAGAGCGCGAACACCGCCACCATGACCACGGCCGCGCTGGTGATGACGCCGGCCGTGCCGCCGATGCCCCGGGCGACCGCCTCGCGCGTGGGCAGGCCCTGGTCGTGACCCTCACGGATGCGGCTCAGCACGAACACGTGGTAGTCCATCGAGAGCCCGAACAGGATCGTGAAGAGGAACAGCGGCATCCAGTTGGTGATGCCGCCGCCGGACTGGAAGTCCAGCAGGTTCTCGAAGTGGCCGTCCTGGAAGACGAAGACCAGCATCCCGTACGCGGCGGCGACCGACAGCAGGTTCAGCACCACGCCGGTGGCAGCGACCACGACCGAGCGGAACGACACGAGCAGCAGCAGGAACGCGAGCCCCAGCACGAAGGCGAAGACCCATGGCAGGGACGCGCTGAGCCGGTTGCCGAAGTCGACTGTTTCGGCCGTCTCGCCGGTGACCGCCACGGTCGCGCCGGGCAGCTTCCCGAAGGACTCCGGGGCCACCTGCTTCCGCAGCGTGGTGAGAGCGGCGCGATCGTCGCCGGTGAGGACCACGGAGACCACGGCGACCGTCCCGGCGGGGTTGATCCGCACGTCGACAGGCTCCTGCATTCGGCCGCTCGCCAGCGCGGCCTTCTTGAAGTCCGCGACCGCCGTCTCGAAGGGCGCTCCCGTCACGTCGTCGGCGCGGACGACCACCTCGGCCGGGCTGCCCTCGCCCGGGAACGCCTCCGCGATCCGGGTGAGCGCCTGCACGGTCGGGATGCCCGGCGAGAAGTCCGTCAGCTCCTCGCCCTTGGTCTTCATGCCGAGCACGGGCGCCGCGAGCACGCCGAGGACCGCCACCGCCGCGAGGGCGGAGAGCAACGGCCTGGCGAGGACGACGCGGAGGACGGCGTTCCAGACGCGGCTGTCCGTACGGCGGCGGTAGAGGCCCGGGATCTTGATCGCGTCCACCCGCTCGCCGAGCACGGAGAGCATGGCGGGCAACACGGTCAGGGAGCCCAGCACCGCGGTCGCCACCACCAGGATGGTCGCCACGGCGAAGCTGCTGAACACGGCGTCCCGGGTCAGGAACATGCCGGCCATCGCGGCGATCACGGTCAGCCCGGACACCCAGATCGAGCGGCCGGACGTCTGCGCGGCCACCACGAGGGCCCGGTGCGCGTCGGCACCCCGCCGCCGTTCGTCCCGCTCACGCCGGATGTAGAACAGGCAGTAGTCGACCCCCACCGCCAGGCCGACGAGCAGCATCACGTGCATCGTCGTGTCGACCGTGGGCACCAGGCGGCTGGCCACGGCGAGCAGGCCGGTCGCCGCCACCACCGCGGTGACGGCCAGGCCCACGGGCAGCAGCGCCGCCACCACGGCCCCGAAGGCGACCAGCAGGATGCCGATCGTGATCGGGATCGACAGCATCGACAGCCGGGACAGCCCGGCGTCCAGCTCGCCGCCGATCATCTTGTCGCCGCTGGCGGACCCGGCCTCGGCGATGTAGAGCTCCGGGTGCTGCGCCTGCACGGCCGCCACGGTGTCGAGCACCGGCTGTACGCGGTCCTCGGCGGTCTCCGGGTCGCCCACGATGCTGAAGTTCACCAGCGTCGACCGGCCGTCCTGTGACGTCAGCGGCTCGCCGAGGCCGGTGACCTCCGCTTGCTTCCGCAGCGCCTTCACCACCTCGGCAACCGCGGCTTCCCGCCCGTCGCCCTGCACCAGCACCATCTCGCCGGCCGGCTGCTCCGGGAAGCCGGCGTCCGCGACGATCCGGTCCGCGCGCTTCGACTCGCCGTGGCCGGTCTGCACGCCGTCGGCCTCGGTGGTGCCGATGAGTCCACTCAGGACGACCATCGCCGCGACGAGGGCCACCCAGCCGAATATCGCGAGCGCCCGGTGGCGGGCGCTCCACATCGCGGCCCGTGCCGCGATTCCCGTGACTTCCTGTCCGTTTCCCATGCCCAGAAACGCTATGGAGCCCGGCGACCGGCAACGATCCCCTCAGCACCCCGGTTGGTGGTAGGGCCTGCCCTACCCCTTCTCCCCCTGCAGGTAGGTCAGCACGGCCAGGACGCGGCGGTGTTGCTCCTCGTCCTGGTGCAGGCTCAGCTTCGTGAAGATGTTGCGGACGTGCTTCTCGACCGCGCCCTCGGTGACGACCATCTTCCGGGCGATCGCGGTGTTCGAGCGGCCTTCGGCCATCAGGCTCAGGACCTCCCGCTCGCGCGGGGTCAGCGTCCGCAACGGGTCGTCGCGGCGCCGGCGCACCAGCAGCTGGCTGATGACCTCGGGGTCGAGGATCGTGGCGCCGCCGGAGACCTGGCGCAGGGCGTCGAGGAAGTCGGCGACCTCGGACACCCGGTCCTTGAGCAGGTAGCCGACCGCGCCCCGGCGGTCGGCGAGCAGGTCGTCGGCGTAGGTCACCTCGACGTACTGGGACAGCACCAGGATCGGGCTCCCGGGCACCCGCGACCGCGCCTCGACGGCGGCGCGCAGGCCCTCGTCGGTGTGGCTGGGCGGCATGCGCACGTCCACGATGGAGATGTCGGGGCGGTGCTTCTCGATGGCCGCCACCAGGGACGGGCCGTCGCCGACCGCTGCCTCGACGGTCCAGCCGTTCTCCCGGACGAGGCGGACGAGCCCCTCGCGCAGCAGCACGGCGTCGTCGGCAATAACCACGCGCATGCCCGGCAGCGTAACCGCTGCCGGGTTGCTCAGAGCGGCAGTGCCGCTGTCAGGGTCGTGCCGCCGCCCGCCGGGCTGGTGATGCTCAGCACGCCGCCCGCCGCCTCGACCCGGTCGCCGAGGCCCGCCAGCCCGTGCCCCTTGGCCGTGCTGGCGCCGCCGACCCCGTCGTCCGCCACGGTGATCATCAGCCCGGTCAGCTCGCGCCGGACCGTCACCTGCACCTCGGCGGCGTGGCTGTGCTTGGCGACGTTGGTGAGCGCCTCGGCGACCACGAAGTAGGCGGTGCTCTCGACCACCGGGTCCAGCCGCTCGGCGACCGGCGCGTCCAGGTCCACCGGCACGGTGCAGCGGCCGGCCAGGGCGGTGAGCGCCGCCTGCAGACCCCGGTCGACCAGGATGGGCGGGGCGATGCCGCGCGACAGGGCACGCAGCTCATCCAGGGTCTCGCGGGTCTGCGCGAGGGCCTCGGCGACGGTCGCGCGGGCCGCCTCGGGGTTGGTGGCGAACTGCTGCTCGGCCCGGCCCAGATCCATCGCGAGGCGGACCAGCCGCTGCTGCGGGCCGTCGTGGATGTCGCGCTCGAGCCGGCGCAGCGCCGTGGCCTCGGCCGAGACCGCGGCCGCCTTCTGCGCCTGGGCGGTGTCCCGGGCGGCGGTGGCCTCGGCGACCTGCTCCCGCAGCTCGCTCACGCCGGAGAGCAGCCCGCGGGCGAAGTACGCCTCCATCATCGCCATGCCGCGCAGCACCGGATAGAGCGTGCCGAGGAAGAAGACGCCCAGCGCCAGGTAGAACACGACGGCCGCGCCGAAGGACTCGCCCATGCCCAGCAGCTCGGGCAGTTGCTGGTTGTCGGGCCCGTTGGGCACCGCCCAGCCCCAGGCCCCATAGCTGAACCCGGCCAGCAGCCCGGCCCACCACACGACGGCGAAGCAGAAGGCGATCGTGCTCGGGATGAACCGGAACAGGCCGTGCACCCAGTCGAGCCAGGCCTGGCCGTCGGTGATCGGGGTGATCAGCTTGCGCACCCACGACTGCCCGGGCGCGGCTCTCTTGTAATACGGATGGGGCAGCCGCCGCCCCAGCACCGGACCGATCCGGTGCCGCTCCAGCGTGGCGAAGCCGCGGGCGACCATGAGCGTGCCGGCGAGGATCGGCACACCGAACCACAGGATGCCGGCACCGATGCCCAGACCCAGGCCGGCCAGGGTGAGCACCAGGGTCACGAGGCCCAGCGGGAAGCCGAGAAGAACGAACTGGGTGTCGAGGCCGACCTGGCGGAACACCCGGCGGGTGGGAGTCATGAGGCGAATCTATGCGGCCGGGGCACTTTCCCCGATCCCGCTCGCTACCCGGTTGATGGTAGTGCTGGCCCTACCTTGCGCGATTCGGCCATGACGGTTCGCTTCCTGCGCGATGCTGAACCCGTGACCAGCTGGATGAACCTCCAGGCCGCGGTGCAGCGGCAGATCGACTCGCTGGTGTTCGCGGGTCGCGAGATCGGGGTGCAGGTCGCCGCCTACCTCGACGGCGAGCTCATCGTCAACGCCACCTCCGGGCTCGCCGACGAGTCGACGGGCACCCGCGTCACGCCCGACACCCCGTTCTTCAGCTTCTCCACGGGCAAGGGCCTGACCGCCACCGCGGTCCACGTCCTGGCGGAGAAGGGCAAGATCGACTACGACCTGCGCATCGCCGACGTCTGGCCCGAGTACGCCCGGCACGACAAGGGCGCCACGACGCTGCGCCACGCCCTGACGCACTCGGCCGGGGTGCCGGCGCTCCCGTCGTACACGACGCCGGAGGATTTCCTCGACTGGGACCGCATGTGCCGCACCATCGCGGGCTCCACCCCGTCGTGGACGCCGGGCACCAGGCACGGCTTCCACGAGTGGACCTGGGGCTGGCTGATCGGCGAGGTGGTCCGCCGCGCCACCCAGCGCCCCATCGCCTGGGTGGTCGCCGAGGACATCGCCCGCCCGCTGGGCGCCGACCGCGAACTCTTCTTCGGTGTCCCGCCCCAGGAGCTCAACCGCTGCGCCCGCCTCAAGGACCGCAACTGGCGCATGGCCCTGGACCAGCTCAGCGCCAACATCGAGCATTTCGACGAGATCGCACCCCCCGGCGTACGCCCGGAAGCCGCCCTCGCCAACCGCCGCGACATCATGCAGACCGACATCCCCGCGGTGGCGACGGTCAGCGCCCGCGCCATGGCCCGCATGTACGCCGCCCTGATGGGCCACGTCGACGGCGTCCGCCTCATCTCCGAGAACCACCTCCGCGAGGTGACCACGGTCCTGACCAGCGGCCCGGACTGGGCCTTCAACGGCGACCTGCCCAAGACCCTGGGGTACGTCTCCCAGCTGGGCGGGGCCCGCATCGGCTGGAGCGGCAACGGGGGCAGCCTGGCCGGCTTCTACCCCGACCTGAAACTGGCCATCGCCATCACCAAGAACTACCTGGGCACAACGGAAGACGACCCGATGGAGGGCATCGCCGCAATGATCCACTCAGCGGCCGCCGAGCAGCGCGCGGTGACCCATGCGCAGGCCGTCTCCTGAGCTGTCTTCCAGGCGCGCCTCCCTCCTCGCCCGGCCGGTTCTCTGGCGCCGGGGCCTTCCTCAGGAGGTCGCTTGCCTGCGCCGGGCTGATCGGGGCGGCCGTGCCCGCATGGAGGTTCGCACCCGCCCCATGATGTCGGTGATGGCAGCAATGTCCGCATCACTCAGCGTGTCGAGCAGCAACGTCTGCACCACCTCGACATGCCCCGGAAGCACCTGAAGGAGCAACCGCCGCCCCGAGTCCGTGAGCGTGACCACCGTGCTCCGCTCGTCGTCCTCGCTGGGCCCCCGAGTGACAAGCCCGCCCTTCTCCAACTGCGCCGCCTGATAGGTCAGCCCACTGCGACTGTGCACGATCCCGTCCGCTAGATCAGTCATCCGCATGCTGTGCCGAGGGGCGTCCCCCAGCATGGCGAGAATCTGAAACTGCGTCCCGGTCAGCCCCCCGTCCGCCTTGAGCTGCTGCTCAACGGCATCCTGCAGGAGGCTGGAGACCTCCTTGAGCGCCAGATAGGCGGCCAGCTTCTCCGGATCCAGATCATGGCTCTGCGTCACCCCACTATGGTACTTGCTTCTAATTCGAAGCTGCACCACACGAGCCGGCCCGGCCCGCTGAAGGCAGCAGCCCAATGCTCCGGCGACCATAACCAGGATCGGCGGCACAGGTGACAAGTTGTCCACAGCCCTGTGGATAACGGCGGCCGGCGGCGTTCGGGGCGGAGTCAGAGCTCGTAAATCGTGACGGGGCCCTCGGTGTGGCGGAGCTTGGTGAGGGTTGCCAGCTGGGGGGAGACCTTGCCGGCTCGGAGGTCCGCTACCAGCCATTTGACGCCGTAGGTGGTTCGGAGGGTGTGGAGGTCGGCGGGGGTGGGGGTGGTGAAGACCTTCTGGTTGAGGTCGAATTTCGCCGGGTCGGGGGCGGGCTGGAGGACGTATTTGAGGCCGTCGGTGCCGTTGGCGGCCACGGTGGCGTCGGAGTAGGCCCAGCTTTCGACGAGGGTTCGGCGGCCGGTGAGGGCGGTGACCCAGAAGGAGCGGGCGTCGCAGGGCTTGTAGCGGTTCATGGGCATGCAGTGGACGTTGGTGGCGATCACGTCGGTGGGTGGGGTGTTGGCGTTCACCCACAGGGCCGCGCTCATCTCCTCGCGGAAGACCGTACGCGTGTACGGGAGCGGCGAAGCGCTGCCGAAGGCGGCCGTCCACAGCGTGCGGGCCTGGGTCTCCATGCCGCCGGCCACGCTGGCGCCCAGCAGGGCCGCGAGCACAGCCACCGTCAGCGAGCGGACGCTCCTGCGCAGCACCAGGACGAGCACCAGCCCGAGAGCGACCGGGATCAGCGCGCGCAGCGCCGGCGTCGCCATGGCCCACAACCAGTCGTGCCACGAGGTTCGGCCGACCGGGGTGAAGACGTCGGGGGCGGCGACGGCCCAGACGGCGCCCGCGGCCAGGCCGGCAGCGGGCACCCACCAGCGGCGCACCTGGTCGGCGAGGAGCCATGTGGTCAGGATGGCGCCGGCCGGCAGGGCGCACAGGAAGAAGTACAGCTGGCTGGCCGACGGGTGCCACAGCAGCCACGTCGCGCCGAGCCCGGCGAGGATCATGCCGCTGAGCAGCCAGTAGGCCGGGTCGCGGCGACGAGAGAGGCCCACGACCCCCAGCCAGCGGGGCGACTCCATGAGCAGCCACCACACGATGACGGCGACGGCGAAGGCCCACGCCGGGCCGGTCGCGCCCTGCAGGCCGGGTGGCAGCAGGCCGCCGGCCACGACACCGTCGTTCACGCCGAGGGTCTCGGCGTAGGGCGGCATCCAGCGCAGGACGCTGAGCGCCTGGACGCCCAGGGTGCCGGCGCCCCCGCCCGCGAAGAGCCGCGTGCCCAGGTACATCGGAACGGCAAGCGCGACCAGGAAGCCGAGCACGGCCCACGACCGCCGTTTGCCGACGAGACACAGGGCCACCCCGGCGACCAGGGGAGGCAGCGCACTGGACTTGGCGCCCGCGCACGCCAGCGCCAGCACCGGCACGAGGAACCAGACCGGTCCGAGGCGGCCGCCGCGCACCAGGTCGACCGCGATCAGGGTCAGCAGGCCCAGGAGCGGGACGGCGTACGTCTGCGAGGGGCTGGCGAACACGAGCGGGCTGTTCCCGTACGCGACCAGCTCCGCGCCGAGAGTGAGCGGCGCACCGATCAGCGCGACCGCCGCGGCGAGCGGGCCCGCCCACCAGCGTCCGCTCACCTCACGGGCGATGGCGTCGATCACCAGCGCGGCGGTGGCGGCGATCGGCACCATCCACAGCCGGGTCAGGACGAGTTCCGCCGGCAGCCCGGTGATCATGCTCGCGGCGGCCATGTCGGCGTCGGACAGATAGTGGTAGCGCAGCGTGTCGCCGGCGAGCTGCGGCACCTCGAACGGCATCGAGCGGGTCATCTCGTGCACCAGCGCGAGGTGGTACAGCAGGTCGGGGTAGTAGGAGGCGTCCGCGGGCGGCACCGGGACCAGCACCCACGAGGACGCGGCCCAGCCGACCGTGAGCACCAGCACCCCGCAGATCGCCCAGTGCCACAGCACCGGCAGGCCGGGGCCGGGCGGGCGGCGCCAATGCCGGCGCAGCGGCGGCACGGCCACGAACACCAGGATCACGAGCAGCGGCCAGCACCACAGCACCTGCTGCAGCCCCGTGGCAGCGGCCAGCGCCCACCCCACGAGCTGCACGAGCAGTCCGGTGGCGGCGCCGAGACCCAGGGTGCCGGAGCCACGGAACGCCCGGTGCACGAGCGTGCCCGGCAGGACCACGCCCACGGCGAAGTACGCCGCATAGCGGGCCACGGCGGCCGGCCCCACGTCGGTGAGCAGCAGCGCGACAACGAACACAGCAACGGCGAGCAACCAGGGAAGAGCAACGGCCGCGCGCCGGGAGAGACTGGCTGTCACCGCACCGCCGCAGGAGAGCGCTGCTGAGGAATGTCGGGGGAGACCACGGGCGCCGACGCGGAGTCGAATCCGATGTGGAAGGTCGGGCGGCTCTGCACGGTCCGGTAGATGCGGGCGACGTACTCCCCCAGCAGCCCGAGGCAGATCAGCTGGACGGCGGAGAGGAGCAGCACGGCGAGGAACAGCGACGTCCAGCCCGGGATCACCGTGCCGTTCGACCAGACGATCACGCCGAAGACCATGAGGCCCAGGCAGATCAGGAAGGCGGTCACGCCGAGCCAGGTGGCCAGCCGCAGCGGGGCCGCCGAGAAGTTCGCCGTGCTGTCCCAGGCGAGGCCCACCATCTTGCGGAGGGGGTATTTGGTCTCGCCGGCGGCTCGCCGCTCGCGGGCGTAGGTCACGGTGGCCGAGGCGAAGCCGAGCGACGGCACGAGCAGGCGGTAGACCGGCGCCCGCTCGGGCAGCGCCTTCAGCACGTCGACGACCTCGCGGCTGAGCAGGCGGAAGTCGCCGGCCTGCGCGGGCATGCCGGGCCCGACCAGGCGGCGCATGACGCGGTAGTAGGCGCCCGCGGTGTGCCGCTTGAAGGGCGTGTCGGTGCTGCGGTCGGAACGGACCCCGTACACGACGTCGACGCCCTCGTCGCGGGCGGTGCGCAGCATCTCGGCGATCGTCTCGGGCGGGTCCTGCAGGTCGGCGTCGATGCTGACCACCCACTGGCCCCGGGCGCGGTGCAGGCCGGCGGTGAGCGCCGCCTGGTGGCCGCTGTTGCGGCGCAGCTGCACCAGGCGGAGCTCGTGCCACTCGGCAGCCCGGGAGAGCACCAGCTCGGCGGTGCGGTCGCCGCTGCCGTCGTCCACCGCGACCACCTCGTACGAGACATCGAGGCTGTCGAGGGCCGGGCGCAGACGGTCGACGAGTGCCGGGATCACGGCCTCCTCGTTGTACATCGGCACGACGACCGACAGGACGATGCTCTGCACGGGGCTGTTCCCCTCGGAGGGTCTAGGTCTCGAGCGTGGTCAGCCGCGTGAACTCCCGCGGCAGGTCGTAGCCGTCCCAGATCGAGCTGAACGTCAGCGCCGAGCCGAACGGGACGATGCGGTCCACGCCGCGGCCGGCCAGGGCTCCGGCGAACGAGCGCAGCTCCGCGGGCGCGAACCCGAAGTGGCTGAACGTCTGGTCCTGCCGGTTCATGGCGGGCACCAGCTCGGCCAGCGAGGCCACGTGCGCGAAGGGGAACGCTCCCGCCCCGATCCAGCGGCGCGGCGCGTCCGAGGGGTCGGCCAGCGCGAGCGAGGTGACGGCGTTCTCCGGGAACGCGATCGCCGAGACGGCACCCGAGGCGGCCAGCCCGTACGCGTTGACCCGCTTCTCCACGGCCATCGCCGCGTCGACGACCCAGCCGCGCCGGGCCACGACCTCACCGAGCGCGGGCAGGAACCCGGACCGCACCTCGTCGGCCTGCTCGGGCGAGCCGCCGACCAGGAAGACGGTCCGCGGCGACGAGCACGCAGCCTGGTCGAACCAGTACGCGTCGTTCGCGAACCCCACCACGGCCGCGCGCCGGTCCTCGGGCGACGCCGCCAGCCAGCCGGGCACGGACAGAGCAGCCCACGACGTACGGTCGGGGAACGTCAAGTCCCGTGCGGACGGCCGCAGCGGGTGCCTGCGCAGCGCGTCGACCGCCGAGTCGCCGCCCCAGATGACCCGCAGGTCGCACCAGGCGGAGAAGCGGGCGGTGATCGCGTCGTCCCGCCCGTACGTGACCATGCTCTGGGTCCGCCCGATGATCGGGTCGGCGTCCGGCAGCGTCGCGTTGAGCGCCTCGAGCACGGTCTCCGCCGCACCCGCCGACCGCGACGAGATGCGCACGATGTTGCGGTTGCCGGCGAGCGCGGACAGCGCCCAGGAGTAGACGAAGATCGTGTCCACATTGGCCGGCGGCACGTGGAAGACGTTGCCGCGCGGGAAGACGTACGTGCCGTCGGTGGACGCCATGCGGGCCACCGCGCGCTGCAGCTCCGCCGGACGCAGGAAGAAGCCCAGCGAGCCGAGCTCGGGGTGCCGGCGCGAGACGGCCAGCAGCTTCCGGGAGAACTTGCCGAGGAAGTCGACCACGCGCGGGTCGCCGACGGCCAGCCGCTCGTCGGAGAGCTCCGCGGAACCGAACCGGATCTCCATCAGGCTGCCTCTCTGTACGTGTCGCTGCAGCCCCGGGCCTCGGCGCGCGGGAGCCGGCCGAGCACGGAGAAGCGCTTCCCCGGCCAGTCCCCGTCGTCGATGCCGTCGAGCACGCCCAGGTCCTCGGTCAGCAGCACATGCCCCGGGTACGAGGTCGGCAGGGTCGAGACCACCTCGATCAGGCCGGGCTCGCCGACGGGCTGCTCCTCCCAGGTCTCCGGGTTGCGGATGATGACGTCCGCGAAGTCCGGGCAGTAGAGCGAACCCCCGGACGGCCCCTCGAGGAAGATCGTCCCGATCTGCTCGACCATGCCGTAGTAGTTGTGCACGTGGGTCAGCCCGGTGTCGGCCTGCAACCTGCGGCGGAATTCCGCCGGGGAGACGGCCTGGTCGACAAGCTTCTTCCAGCCGCCCGAATGGATCAGGATGCCGTTGCTCAGGTCGAGGCCGTGGTCGCGGGCGACCTCGTACAGGTGCAGCCACACCAGGAACGTGAAGCCGAAGATGAGGAACGGCTTGTCCCCGTGCTTGGCCAGGAAGCCGCGCAGGGCGTCGAGGTCGGGGTTGCCCTCGGGGTCCAGCGCCCAGGCGTGGTCGCGGCCGAAGGTGGCCATGCCGAGGACCCCGGCACCACGCGCGCTGAACGAGCGGCGGTCCTTGAGGATGCCCTTGGAGTCGACCAGGATCATCGGCAGCCGGGTCGGGCCGAGCACCGTCTGCAGGGTCGCGCCCAGGCGGCGGGTCTGCTCGGCGGCGGCGTGCTTGTCGAGGTAGATCCTGCTGACCTCGCCCGTGGTGCCGCTCGACGTGAGGACCTTGAAGACCTCGTCGTCCGGAATGCTCTTCAGGGTCAGGTTCTTGAAGAGGCGCACCGGCAGCCACGGCAGCTCCGCCACGGTCTTCGCGGAGGTGAATCCCGAGGCGGTCAGGATGCGGTCGTACTCCACCGAGTGCGAGCGGTGGAAGTCGGTGAGATCCGACAACTCCTTGTGCAGCAACGCCTCACGCGCCGGCTGATCCAGAGTGAAGACGGTCATACCAAGCCCTCCAGCGAGCGGTAGTCGATCTTGCCCGTCGGGAGCAGAGGAAGGGCGTCGATCCCGCGAACGGTCAGCCCGGACGAGTGGGTGCCGAGGAACTCGGCCAGCTCGCTGCGGACGGCGCCGGAGGCGGCCGGGGAGGCTCCCTCGACGAAGACGTGCAGCTTGTCGTCGCCCGCCACGGCCGCGACGGCACCGTGCGCGGCCAGCTTCTTCTCGACGTCGTCCAGGTTCACGCGTACGCCGAAGACCTTGCCGATCCGCTTGAGGCGGCCGGTGAGGAAGAGGAAACCCTCGTCGTCCAGATGTCCCAGGTCGCCGGTGCGCAACACGCCGCCCTGGTCGTCGCCGCGGGCCAGATCGGCGGCCGTCTCGGCGTACCCCATCATGACGTTGGGTCCGCGATAGACCACCTCGTCGTCCTCGATCGCGAAGGAGCCGCCGGGCAGGGGCAGACCGGCGGAGCCCAGCTTGTCGCCGAGCCGGTCGGCGGGCAGGGCGGACATCCGCGGGCCGGCCTCGGTCTGGCCGTACATGACGACCAGGCGGCCGCCGACAGTGGCCATGCGGCCGGCGAAGTCGGTGACCAGCTCGGTGTGCAGCCGGCCGCCGGCCTGCGTCATCGTGCGCAGCGCCGGGTACTTCGCCGGGTCGAACTTGAGCCGGCGGAGCATCTCGTACTGGTACGGCACCGCGGCGAGCGAGGTCACCTTGTGATCGGTGACGACGGTCCAGAAGTCGCGCTGCAGCAGGCCGCCGCGCTCGAGGACCACGGTGGCGCCGGCCAGCAGGTGGCTGTTCAGCACCGACATCCCGTACGAGTAGAAGAGCGGCAGCGTCGTGACGGCGACCTCGTCCGCGGCGATCCCGAGGCTGGCCACGATGCCGGAGGTGTTCGCCAGCAGCGCGGTGCGGCTGAGCCGGACCAGCTTGGGGTTGCCCGTCGAGCCGCTGGTCGTGAGCAGCAGCGCCAGCTCGGGGTGCACCGGGGCGGCCGGGGTCCGGCGCACCCACACGTCGCCGTCGGCGGTGTACCCCGCGGGCGGTTCCGTGGCGACGCCGGTGACCAGGGCCGGCTCGAAGCGGGTCACGTAGTCGAGCAGGGCGGCGGGGTCGAGCGACGGGTCGAGCAGCGCGACCGGGCGGTTCGCCGCGAGCGCGCCGAGGTACCGCGCGATGGCGGGCACGGTGGTCGCGAACAGCGCGAACACCACTCCCGGCGGCTGAGCGGCGTAGTAGGCAGCCGCGGCGTCGACGTCCGCGGACCGCAGGGACTCCCCGGTCGCGGCGTCGACGACGCGCGCTCCGGGCTGGAGCAGGTTCACAGCGAGATTCCTCCGTCGACTCCCAGCACCTGCCCGGTGACGAACCGGGCCTGCGCGGAGAGCAGGAATGCGATCACGTCGGCGACCTCGCCGGCCTCGCCCAGGCGGCGCAGCGCGGTGGCCGCGACGCGCTCGGCCCGGCCGGCCTCGTCGAGGGTGTCGAGCATGTCGGTGGCGATGAAGCCGGGCGCCACGGCGTTGACCCGGATCCCGCGGGGCCCGAGCTCCTTGGCGGCCGACCTCGTCAGGCCGCTCACCGCGGCCTTGGAGGCGGCGTAGACCGCCTGACCGGCGATGCCCTGCACCCCGGTCACCGAGGAGAGCAGCACGACGGCGGGGTCCTGGCCGCGGCCGAGCAACCGGACCGCGTTCTGCAGGGTGTACGCCGCCCCGGCCGCGTTGACGGCGAACAGGCGCTCGATCGACGCGTCGGGGGTCATCCCGAGGACGCCGGCCGCGTGCGTGCCGGCGTTGACGACGAGCGCGTCCAGGCGCTTGAACGTCTCGAACGCCGTCCGCATCATCGCCTTGCTCGTCGCCGGGTCGGCAACGTCACCGTGCGTAGGCACAACCGTGACGCCATGCTTGCCGGCGAGCTCCTCGGCGGCCCGCTCGGCCGACTCGGCGCGCAGGCCGTGCACGACGAGGTCGTAGCCCTGCTCCGCGAGCCGGGCAGCGGTGGCATAGCCGATTCCCCGGGAGGCGCCGGTGACCAGCGCCACCCGCTCACTCATTGAAGTCCACCCCGTATTTACCCAGGATTCGCATTGCCTCGGCAAAGGAGGACATGTTGATGACGTCATCAGTGTCGATCATCACCGAGAATTCATCTTCGAGCGCGGCCACCAGCGACATGTGCGCGAGCGAGTCCCACTTCTCGTTGTCCTGGTAGTGCAGATCGTCCACGGGCGCGTCCGGCTCCAGGTCCAGGGCGGTCCGGAACACTTCACGCAGTCTCTGCAGCTCGATCACGGGTTCGACTCCAATGGGGGTTGTTCAGAGGAGGTCAACCATGCCGCAGGTCCCGCAACGTCACGACCACGCGCAAATGAACTCGGCATGAATAGCGACGGGCATCTTCCGCAGCCCCTGGAAATGCTGGATCTCGTGATTATGCTTCCGAATCTCAGACGCTGTGCCGAAGGTTCGTGCCCACCCCCGGGAGCAATTCATGAGTGTGTTGAGCGGTTCGTCCATCCTGGTCACCGGTGGAACCGGTTCGTTCGGGAAGGCATTCCTGGGCTACGCGCTGGCCAACCTGGACCCGCAGCGGATCGTGGTCTTCAGCCGCGACGAGCTCAAGCAGTACGAGGTCCGCCAGATGTTCGGCGACGACCCCCGCCTGCGCTTCTTCCTCGGCGACATCCGGGACAAGGAGCGCCTGGGCCGGGCCATGCACGGCGTCGACCACGTCGTCCACGCCGCCGCCCTCAAGCAGGTCGACACGGCGGAGTACAACCCCTCCGAGTTCATCGCGACCAACATCAACGGGTCACAGAACGTGGTCGACGCCGCGATCAACGCCGGCGTGCAGCGCGTCGTCGCGCTCTCCACGGACAAGGCCTCCAGCCCGATCAACCTCTACGGCGCGACCAAGCTCGTCGCCGACAAGCTGGTCATCGCGGGCAACCACTACGCCGCCACGCACCCGACTCGCCTCTCGGTCGTGCGCTACGGCAACGTGATGGGCAGCCGCGGCTCGGTGGTGCCGTTCTTCCGCAAGCTCAACGCCGAGGGCAAGAGCCTGCCGATCACCGACAAGCGGATGACCCGCTTCTGGATCACCCTCGACCAGGCCGTCAAGTTCGTCGTCGACTCCTTCGACGTGATGCAGGGCGGCGAGCTCTTCGTGCCGCGCATCCCGAGCATGCGCATCCTCGACCTGGTCGAGGCCGTCGCGCCGGACGCGCCCACGCACGAGGCGGGCCTGCGCCCCGGCGAGAAGCTGCACGAGGAGATGATCGCCTCCGACGACAGCCGCCGCACCCTGCGCTTCCCGGACCGCTACGTGGTCCAGCCGGTCGTGGCCAGCTGGGGATACAAGACCCCCGAGGGCGGCGAGCCGGTGCCGGACGGCTTCAACTACCGGTCGGACAACAACGACCTGTGGCTCGAGGTCGAGGAGATGCGCGACCTCATCAAGGACAACTGATGCTTCCGTACGGACGGCAGAACGTCACCGAGGACGACATCGACGCGGTCGCCGCCGCCCTGCGCAGCGACTGGCTGACGACGGGCCCGCGGGTCGAGCTGTTCGAGTCCGACCTCGAGCGGATCGCCGGCGCCCCGTGCGTGTCGGTCACCAACGGCACCGCGGCGCTGCACACCGCGTACGCGGCGGCCGGGGTCGGCCCCGGTGACGAGGTCGTCACCACGCCCATGACGTTCTACGCGACGGCCGGCACCGCCTCGATGCTGGGCGCCAAGGTGGTCTTCGCGGACGTCGAGGAGGACACCGCCAACCTGGACCCGATCGCGGCGGGGGCGGCGGTGACGTCGCGTACCAAGGTGATCGCGGCCGTGGACTACGCCGGGCACCCCGCCGAGTACGACGAGCTGCGCAAGGTGGCGGACAGCGCGGACGCCGTGCTGCTCGCCGACGCCGCGCACGCCATCGGGTCGACGTACAAGGGCCGGCCGGTCGGCACCCTCGCCGATCTGACCACATACTCCTTCTTCCCGACGAAGAACCTCACCACGGGCGAGGGCGGCGCTGTCGCGTCGACCGACCCCGCGCTGCTGGAGCGGGCGCGGATCTTCCGCACGGTGGGCCTGGTCCGGGACAAGGAGAAGCTGCGGCGCCAGGACGAGGGCCCGTGGTTCCACGAGGTGCACGAACTCGGGCTGAACTACCGGCTGCCCGACGTGCTGGCCGCGCTGGGCAGCTCGCAGCTGCGCCGGCTGGGCGCGTTCAAGGCGCGCCGGGTGGCCCTCGCCGCACGCTACGACGAGCTGCTGGCGGGCGTCGACGGGCTGCGCCTGCCCACCACGCGCGAGTACGTCGACCCGATGCGCCACCTCTATCCGGTGCGCGTTCTCGGGGGGCGCCGGCGCGAGGTGTTCGAGCGGCTGCGGGCGGCGGGCATCGGGGTGCAGGTCAACTACATCCCGGCGTACTGGCACCCGGTCTACGAGGACCTCGGCTACCGGCGCGGCATGTGCCCCAACGCCGAGGCCTTCTACGCCGAGGAGATCTCGCTGCCGCTGTTCTACGACCTGACCGACGCCGACCAGGACCGCGTCGTCGAGACGCTGCGTACCGTGCTGGAGAGCTGACCGAGTGCACCACGCCAACCACTTCTACGGGCACGCCCACGTGCTCGCGGAGTACTGCGGCCTCGACCCCGAGAATCCCCCGCGGATCAACGGGTACGTGCAGCACGGCTGGAACGTGGTGGACGGGCTGGGAGTGGGGACGCCGTACGTGTCGGGGCGGCCGATCTTCGTCTGGTCCGAGCGGACCCGGCGGCGGGCCTGGTCCATGGGCCGCCGGTACGCCACGACGATCGGCGCCCCCTTCCTCTACCTGCTCTCGCTGTCCGAACCCGCTGCGCCGCCGGAGCGGGAGGGCACGATCTACTACCCGTTCCACGGGTGGGAGGGTCAGCACATCGCCGGCGACCACCAGCGGCTGATCGACGAGATCGTCGAGACCGAGGACGGCCCGGTCACCTTCTGCCTGTACTGGCACGAGTACCGCGACGAGCGGGTCCGGCGCCGCTACGAGAAGGCGGGCCGGGTCATCTGCCACGGCTACCGCGGCTTCATGTGGCGCGACACGGACCCGCGCTTCCTGCACAACCAGCTCGCCGAGCTGCGCAGACACCGCCGGGTGGCCTCCAACCGGCTGAGCAGTGCCGTGCTCTACGGCGCCGCGGTGGGCTGCGAGCCGGCCGTCTACGGAGATCCCATGCACCTGGGTGGCGAGGTCACCACCATCGCCGAGCGCATCCGCCGGACCTGGCCGGAGCTGCACGGCAAGTTTCCCGAGCCGCGGGCGGCCATCGCGTCGGCGCGCGCCGAGCTGGGCGCGGACATCATCGCCTCGCCGGCCGAGCTGGCCCTGACGCTGGGCTGGGCCGCGGTATGACCGACTGCACCGAGCCTCGCGCACCGCGAGCGGAGGACGGCCCGCAACGGCGAGGGCCAGGAGGGCATACCCCGGAAAGCTCAGGGTCCGTGCGCATGCTGGGCGGCGAGATGGCCGACTGGTCCGACGCCGAGCCGGCCGGTGGCCCGGCCTACTCCTTTCTGGTGAGTGCGCTGCCCCCGGGCGGGCGGGTGCTGGTGGCGGGGCCGCACTCCGGTGACGTCATCGAGGCGCTCCGGGCGTACTCGGAAGTGACCTGCCTGGTCCGCAGCCAGCCGGATGCGGAGGCACTCAGCGCGACCGGGGTCTCCGTGCTCTGCGGCGACATCGCCAAACTGCCCGACGACGAGTACGACCTCGTCGTCGCCCTCGACGGCACCCGGCGGCTGTGCTCGGTGGAGAGCCCGCAGTACGACTGGGCCGCCAGCGTCCAGGCCCTGCGCCGCACCCTGCGTCCCGGCGGCGCGCTGCTGCTCGCCGTCGAGAACGAGCTCGGCGTGCACCGCCTGGTCGACCGCACCTCGGTCACCGCCGGGCACACCGACGCCGACTGGCAGCCGCTCGGCGAGTTCGACGAGTCCCGGCCCGGCACGCCCGCCCGGCTCCGCGAGCTGACCGGCGGCTTCGGGCTGTCCGTGGCCTGGTCGGCGGCGGCCTGGCCGCTGCCCGCCGCGCCCACGCTGATCACCGACGAGTCGCGGCTGCGCTACGGCCCGGCCGGAGCGCTGTCGGCGGCGATCGCGGGGGCCGTGGCGCGGGCCTACGCGGCGAAGCCGGTGCTCAGCGACCCGCGCCGGCTGGCGGCGACGGCGGTGCGGGCCGGTCTCGGCCCGGAGCTGGCACCCGTGTGGCTGGTGCTGGCCTTCGAGGGCACGGCACCCGCGGTGAGTCTGCCCGCCGCGGTGCTCGGCGACGGGCCGATGCCGCCGCTGCCGGACGGCCGGCTGCTGGAGGAGCTGCTGCTCGGCGCCTGCCTGCGGCACGATCTCCCGGCGCTGCGGCGGTTGCTGACCGCTTGGGTTGCCCAGGTGCCCGGTCAGACCGCGGACAACGTGCTTGTCGACGGGGACCGCTTGGTGCCGCTGTTCGCCGCGCCGGACGAATCGGACATGCTTCGGCGATTCGCCGCGGTAGTGCTGGGCGGCGGGTACGACCATCCCTGGCCGGCGGCCGGAGATGTGGACACGCTTTCCGCGATCTTGCACGCGGCGGCGGGGCTCGAACCCGCTGCGCTGCCTTCCGGGGAAACCCTGCCCCCGCCCGACTCGCTGCGGGAGCACGAGGAGCGCGTCCGCCGGCTCGAGGAACAACTGGCCGACGCGGGCGAGCGCATCCGGCACACCGAGGCCGAGCTCGCCAAGCGCGAGGGCGCCCTGCGCAAGGCCCAGCTCCAGATCGACCTGTTCAGCGGCAAGGCCACTTACCGGATCTCCAAGCTCGGCGCCCGCGCCGCCCGGAAGGCCGTCCGCCTCGCTTTCCCGAAGGACAAATGATGCGTACGTTGGGAATCGTCCAGGCCCGGATGGGCTCCACCCGCCTGCCCGGCAAGGTGCTGCGCCGGCTCAACGGCCGCACGGTGCTGGAGCGCGTCGTCGGCGCGGCCCGTGACTCGGGGGTGCTCGACGACCTGGTCGTCGCCACCACCACCGAGGACAGGGACGACGCGGTCGTCGCCGAGTGCGAGAAGATCGGCGTCGAGGTCCACCGTGGACCGGTCGACGACGTCCTCACCCGTTTCCTGCGGGTGCTCGACGAGCGCGACGACGACTCCGACGCCGTGCTCCGCTTCACGGCCGACTGCCCGCTGCTCGACCCGGAGCTGATCATGCTGGCCGCCGGGGTGTTCGCGGCGACCCCGGACCTCGACTACCTGACCACGTCGATCGCGCGCACGCTGCCGCGCGGGCTGGACGTGGAGATCGTCCGCACCGAGGTGCTGCGCGAGATCGACAAGCTGGCGACCGAGCACCACCGGACGCACGTGACGTCGTACGTGTACTCGCACCCGTACGACTACAACGTGCTCGGGCTGACGCTGCAGCCCGACCTGTCGCACCTGCGGCTGACGCTGGACACCGAGGACGACTGGCGGCTGATCGAGGCGATCGTGGCGCACTTCGGGGACCGGCCGGTGCCGGTGCGTACGCTGGCCTCGTGGCTGGCCGATCGTCCCGAGCTGGCCGAGCTCAACGCGCACGTGCGGCAGAAGGAACTCGCTCAGGCATGATCGACTGCACCGAGCTGCGCAGGGCGCAGGTGGTTCGCGGCCGGGACGGCGAGGGCCGGGAGAGCATGCCGGGGGGAAACAGCATGACGGTGACGGCATGACGGTGACGGTCGGGATCCGGTGCGATGCCGGGCCCAAGCGCGGTGTCGGGCATCTCGTCCGGTGTGTGGCGCTCGCGGAGGAGCTGACCTCGCGCGGCGTGGCGGTGCACTTCCTCAGCGACCTCGGCGGCGTCCCGTGGGCGGAGCAGCAGCTGCTCTCCCGTGGGCTGCCGTGGCATCCGGCTCCGGAGGACGCGGCCGGCCTGGTCGCCGCGGCGGAGGAGCTCGGGCTCGACGCGGTGATCATCGACTCGTACGAGATCCCGCCCGCGCACGCCCGTGCCGTGCGCGGGTCCGGCCGGCCCGTGCTGGCCATCGTCGACGGCGACCTGCGGGGCCTGCCCGCCGACGTCTACGTCGACCAGAACCTCGACGCCGAGCTGGCCACCCCGCCCCTGCCTGCGGGCTCGATCCGGCTGGCGGGGCTCGACTACGCCCTGCTGCGGCGGGCGATCCGCGACCTGCGCCCGCCCACACCGCCGGTGCCGCGCACCGACGGCGCGCCGCGGGTCGTGGCCTTCTTCGGGGGTACGGACGCCTACCGCGCCGCGCCCGTCGTGGCGGACCTGCTCATCGGCACGGGCGCCGCGTTCACGGCCACGGTGGTGGCCGCCGACGCCGGGCTCCGCGCCGAGCTGAGCGCCCGTACGCCCGGGGCCGGGCAGCGGCTGGACATCATCGACCCCACCGACGAGCTGCCGAAACTCCTGGCCGAGGCGGACCTCGTGGTGAGCGCCAGCGGCACGTCGACCTGGGAGCTGCTCTGCCTGGGACTGCCGGCGGCGCTGGTCTGGGTGGTGGACAACCAGATCATCGGCTACGGCCGGGCGACGGCCCGGGGACTCGCCGCGGGCCTGGGACACCTCCCCGCCCTGCGGACACCCGGGCCGGACGTGTCGGCGGCGACCGGGCTGCTCCGAAATCTGCTCACGGATCCGGCGGCCCGGGGCACATTGGCCAATATTGCCTGGTCAGCGGTGGACGGAAACGGCAGTTCCCGAGTCGCCGGGGCGTTGCTCGACTTGATCCATTAATACCCCTGCCCGAAAAGCGGACAAACTATTCGTCCGAACGTCTATCACCCAGAAGTTGCTTTTGCGGCTTTTCGGCATGGCGCGTGGTTTTTGCGCCCGTTTTGCCGGTAAAAATAGCGACATGTTCAGCGTCAAATTCCTCCGCAAGGCGGCCGTGGCGAGCATCGCCGCCGCCGCCGTCACCGTTCCCGCCCTGGCCTCCGTCGCGTCGGCCGCCCCCGCCGACAAGGGCCCGGACCGGGACCGCAACAACCCCGGCGCCTCGCAGGCGTCGGACTTCGCCGTGAAGCGCTTCATGGCCAACCGTCGCAACGAGGGTGTCTGCGTGCAGGCGCTCATCGACGGCCAGCGTGGCTGGTCCCGCGTCGAGTGCGGCGACGAGGTCGAGGTCGGCACCACCGGCCAGAGCCGGGCGATCGAGGCCCTGCGGATCATGCCGATCCGCCTCGGCGGCCTGACGGTCCAGGGTCACGTGCAGGACCGTGGCTGGGAGCGGACCGAGCGCGCCCGTGACGGCCAGTGGGTCACCGTGGGCGACTTCCGGGGCGACAAGCGCCTCGAGGCCGTCCGCATCGACAGCCGGAGCGACATCGCGCTGCAGGGCCACGTCCAGGACATCGGCTGGCAGCGCTGGAGCACCAACCGGGGCCGGGGTCCGGCCGTGGCGGGCACCGAGGGCCAGAGCAAGCGGCTCGAGGCGCTGCGCATCAACGCCGGCTGACCTTTTCACCACAGGTTGTTCACCGCTGCGGGCGGGGGCTTCGGCCCCCGCCCGCAGTTCCTTTTATGACGACTTCGCGACAATTGCTTTCGTGACCATTGCCACAATTCGCGTCACGCCCGCAACGACCGGCCATATCGATTGTCCGACCAGGCGGCGATGCGGTCGTCGATCTCGGACGCGGGCAGCGGACGGGCGAAGTAGTGCCCCTGCGCCTTGGAGGCGCCGAGCAACGTGAGCTCGCGAGCCTGGGCAGCCGTCTCCACGCCCTCGGCGACCGTTTCCATGCCCAGCACCCGCCCGAGCCGGAGCACGGCCTGCGCGACGGCGGCGCCCTCGGCCGAGTTGTCGAGCGTGGCGACGAAGACCCGGTCCAGCTTCAGCATGTCGATGGGCAGCGTGGTGAGGTTGCTCAGCGACGAGTAGCCGGTGCCGAAGTCGTCCAGGGCGATCCGGATCCCCTCGTCGGCCAGGATCCGCAGGTGCGCGCGGGGCACCTCGTCGACGATCAGCTGGCTCTCCGTCACCTCCAGCACCAGGTGGTTCGCGTTCATGCCGGTCGTGCGGACGATGGCGCGTACCTCCGCACTGAAGCCGTCCTCCTCGAGCTGCCGGGCCGAGACGTTGACGTGCAGCGGCACCTGCGGCCAGCGGCGGGCGTAGGAACACGCCTCACGCAGCACCCAGCGGCCGATGTCGTTGATCACGCCGATCCGCTCGGCCAGCGGGATGAAGGTGTCCGCCTCCAGCAGGCCCAGCCGCGGGTGCTCCCACCGGGCCAGCGCCTCGACGCCGGCCAGCTCCTCGTCCGGCAGGCCGACGATCGGCTGGAACACCAGGCGCAGCTGCCCGGCGGCGGTCGCGGCGCGCAGCTCGTCCTCCAGCGACGGCTCGTCCCCGCTGCCCATGGTGTCGGCGAAGCAGGCCCAGCGGCTCTCGCCCCCGCGCCGCTTCGCGTGGTACATCGCCACGTCCGCCCGGTGCAGCAGCTCGTCGGCGGTGAACTCGCCGGGGCCGGACAGCGCGATGCCGATGCTCACCGACGGGCGTACGGGCCGGCCGTCGATGTCGATCGGCTCGG
>NZ_JAUQWH010000101.1 GCF_030757795.1 Actinoplanes oryzae | reverse complement strand
CGATGGCGCACCCGCCGATGCCCGGGATGCCGCAACAGTGGGACCAGGTGCAGCAGAACCTCATGCGGGTCGGCATGCCGGAGGAGCTGGCCGCCCAGATCACCGGCGGCGACACGTACGCCGGCGTGCTGAGCGTGCTCGCCGCCCGCCCCTCCGCCCCCGGCGTGCCGGACGCGCCCGGCGAGATCCTGGTGCTCGCCGGGGATCTCGACCACTCGTTGCCGATCGGCCGCAAGCTGTGCGAGCAGGCCGGGCTGGACCAGTCGCACCTGCTGCTCGGCGGCCCGAGCGCGGCCGGCACCGGCCTGCACTCCTCGCGCATCCTGGGCGACCCCGAGGCGGCGAAGGCGAAGGCCGAGAAGCTGCAGAACGCCGACCACGCCTGGATCGTGCTGGTGGACGCGACGGTGGGCCGCACCGATCCGATCAGGATCGAGGACATGTGCTCGGCGCTCGGCGCGACCGCGCTGTGGGCGGTGGTCGACGCCACCCGCAAGACCGCGGACACCGCCCGGCACCTGCGCACCCTCGGCGACGTCGAGGCGCTCGTGGTGCACAACGTGGACATCACGTCGGACCCGGCGACCGTGCTGGGGCTCGACTATCCGATCGTCTCGCTGGACGGCAAGCCGGCCAGCCCGCACTCCTGGGCCGCGATGCTGTGTGCCCGGATCGCGTCCGACGTGGCCCCGATGCCCGCCCTGCCCCGCCGGCCGCGCCGGGGGTAACCGGTGATCCGCCCGTCCGTCCTGCTGTTCGCGCTGCTGATCACCGCGCCGGCGCTGTACCGGTACGTGCTCGACGAGATCGACATCACGCAGGTGCTGATCCGGTTCCTGATCGCCGTGCCGGTCGCCGCGATCCTGCTGGCCGGGCTGCGCTTCGTGACGGCGGGCTACGGCAAGAAGGAGGAGCCGGGCATCCCGGTGACCCCGGAGCCCGTTGACCCGGACGGCAAGGAGTCCCCGGCCGCTTAGGCGGCCGGGGACTCAGGCACTGGCGATCAGCTGGCGCAGCTGGGCCCACGCCTGCTCGGCCGAGACCTTCTCGTCGAGCCCCTGCTGCAGGAACGCGAGGATCTGCGGCCAGACGGCCGTCGCGCGGTCCGCCTCGGGGTTGGTCCCCGGCACGTACGCGCCGATCTCCACCAGCTCGCGCACCTCCCGGTGCGCGGCCATCATCCGGCGCAGCTCGGTGGCGTCCGCCTTCTGCTCCTTGGTGGTGATCTTGTTGGCCACCCGGGAGATCGAGTCGAGGGCCTGGATGCTCGGGAAGTGGCCGGCCGTGGCCAGCTTGCGGTCCAGCACGATGTGGCCGTCCAGGATGGACCGGGCCGCGTCGGCGATGGGCTCGTTGTGGTCGTCGCCCTCGACCAGGACGGTGTAGAGGCCGGTGATGCTGCCGCGGGCGCCGGGCCCGGCCCGTTCCAGCAGGGAGGCCAGCATGGCGAAGACCGACGGCGGATAGCCGCGGGTGGCCGGCGGCTCGCCGACCGAGAGGCCGACCTCGCGCTGGGCCATGGCGGCGCGGGTGACGCTGTCCATCAGCATGAGGACGTCCTGGCCCTCGTCGCGGAAGTACTCGGCGATGCGCGTGGCCACGATCGGCGCCCGGAGGCGGACCAGCGGCGGGGTGTCCGAGGTGGCGATCACCACCACCGAGCGGGCCAGGCCCTCGGGGCCCAGGTCGTGCTCGATGAACTCGCGCACCTCCCGGCCGCGCTCGCCGACCAGGGCGACGACGTTGAGCTCCGCCGTGGTGCCGCGCGTGATCATGGACATCAAGGTGCTCTTGCCGACACCTGATCCGGCGAAGATGCCGATGCGCTGACCGCGGCCGCACGGGACCAATGTGTCCAGCACCCGTACGCCCAGCGGCATCGGCGCGTCGACCAGCTGGCGCTCCATGGCCGACGGCGGCGCGGCCTCGATGCTCACCATCTCGCCGCGCAGGGGAGGTCCGCCGTCCATCGGCCGGCCGAGCCCGTCGAGGATGCGCCCGCGCAGGTCGGGGCCGACGGCGACGCGCAGCGGCCCGCCGGTGGAGGTGACCGGGGTGCCCGTGCCGAGGCCGGCGATCGGGCCCAGGGGCAGGCAGGAGAGGCGCTCGCCGTCGAGGGCGGCCACCTCCGCCAGGACGGCGTCGTCGCCCTCGCCCATCTGCAGCAGGTCGCCGACCCGGGCGTCCAGGCCGCTCACGGTGACCCGCAGGCCGACCGCCCCGGTGACCTTGCCCCGGCTCAGCGGCTGCGCGGCGGCCAGCGCGGCGTTGATGCGGTTGCGGAAGACGTCGGTCACAGCCGCAGGGCCTCCTTCGCTCGCTGCACGGCGGCGGCGATGGACGCGTCCACGGTCGTCGTGCCGGTCTCGGCCACGGCGTCGCCCGGGCGCAGGCCCGGGTCGGGACGCAGGTGCACCGGCCGCCCTTCGTAGTCGTAGTCGGCGTCGGTCGCCGTGCCGACCAGGTTGCGGAAGTCCTCCGGGTGCAGGCTGACCACGATCTCGCCCTGCTCCGGCGCGGCGTTCATGGCCCGGCGCAGCGCTGCGGCGGCCCGGCCCTCGGCGTCGTCCAGCGCCCGGCCGACGATGGCCTCGGCCAGCTCGAAGGCGTGCGCCAGCACGGCCTCCTGCAGCTCGTGCAAGGTGGGCATGAGCTGCGACTCCAGCCCGGTCACCGCCCGGCCGAGCGCGTTGATCGACTGGTTGAGCGCGACCGCCCGGCGCTGCTCGTGCGCCGCTTCCACGGCCCGCACGCGCTCGGCCGCGGCTTCCGCTTCGACGGCGGCCGCCCGCTGGCCCTGGGCCCACCCTTCGGCATAGCCCGCTGTACGGGCCTCCTGCTTGGCCCGCTCCACCGGTGCGCTGTCCATCGGCACCCCGCGGCGCAGGTCGACGCCGAAGGAGGCGACCGCGGCCGACTGTGCCGTGGAGCCCCGCAGCACGGGGCGTTCCTCAGGCGACGAGCTCATCGGCCTCGCCACCGCGCTGGATCTCGATCTGGCCGGAGTCCTCGAGCGAGCGGATCACCGACACGATCTTCTGCTGGGCCTCCTCGACCATCTTCAGCTTGACCGGGCCCATGAGGTCCATCTCCTCGAGGAGGTTCTCGCGGCCGCGCTCGGACAGGTTGCCGGTGACCTTGTTGCGGACCTCCTCGTTGACGCCCTTGAGCGCGAGGGCGAGGTCGGAGGGCTCGACCTGGCGCAGCACCAGCTGCACGGCACGGTCGTCGAGGCTGGTGATGTCCTCGAACATGAACATCCGCCGGCGGATCTCCTCGGCGATCTCCGGGTTGCGCGCCTCCAGGGCCTCGAGGATGAGGCGCTCGGTGGTGCGGTCCGCCCGGTTGATGATGTCGACCAGCGGGTCGAGGCCGCCGACCGTGGACAGCTCGTCGGGCTGCAGCACGGTGGAGAGCTTGCGCTGCAGGGCCAGCTCGACCTGCCGGATGACGTCCGGCGATGTACGGTCCATGACCGCGATCCGGTGCGCGACGTCCGACTGCACCTCCGGGGCGAGCCCGGACAGGATCGAGGACGCCAGCGCCGACGGGATGTGGGCGAGGACCAGCGCGATCGTCTGCGGGTGCTCGTACTGCACGTACGAGAGCAGTTGCCGGGGGTCCGCGTGGCTCAGGAAGTTGAACGGCATGTCCGTCATCGACGCCTGCAGCCGGTCCAGGATCAGCTGGGCGCGCTCGGTGCCGAGGGAGGCCTCAAGCAGCTCCCGCGCATAGGCCATGCCGCCCGCGCCGGCGTGCTTGGTGGTCGCCAGCGCGTAGAACTCGTCGATGACGTCGACCACGACCTCCGGCTCGAGCTTGCCGAGGCGGGCGATCTCCGCCGACAGCTCCTCGACCTCGGTCTCGCTCATGTTGGCGAGGACCCGGGTCGAGTACTCCTTGCCCATCCGCACCAGCAGGATGGCGGCTTTCCGCAGGCCGGTCATGGAGTTCGTGCTGAGAGCCGGGCTGGTCAATGCGGTTCCTCCCTGAACCTAGGTCGGCTGTGGCAGATCAGCGGCCGGCGCCGAGCCAGCCGCGCAGCAGGGCGGCCATCTCCTCGGGCTGGTCCTCGACCATCTGCTCGATCTCGCGCTGCCGCTCCTCCAGCGCCTCGTGGGTGGCGTTCGCCGCCTCGATCGCGGGGTTGGGGATGGCGGCGTTGAGCTGGGCGAGCCGCTGCTGCTCCAGGGCCGCCTGCATCTCCTCCAGGTGCTGCAGCTCGGCCGGGGTCAGCGACTTGCGCTTCTTCTGCTTCCGGCTCCAGCGCCAGGCCAGGAAGATCAGGAAGAGCACGACCAGGGCCATGGCCGCGGTCTTGATCAGCGAGGTCTGCTTGGCGGCGGTCTCCGCGGCGGTCGCCTGGGCGAGCGCGTCCTTCGCGGCCGTGGCGGCGCTGGTGTCGAAGGGCATCGCGCTCACGGCGATGGTGTCGCCCCGGGTCGCGTCGATGCCCGCCGCGGCGCTGACCAGCTGCTGCACGTCGGCCTGGTTCACCGCGCCGGCGGTCGTGGCGTCGAGCAGCACCGACACGCTGAGCCGGTCGATCTTGCCGGGGGCCGCGTTGCTGACCTGCGTGGTCTCGTTGACCGCGTTGTTGCGGGTGGTGCTGGTGTTCTCGTACTGACCGGTCCCGGTGGAGCTGGTCGTGCCGTTGGGCACCTGGATGTTGTCCGGGCCCAGCACGCCGCCGCTCCCGGTGCCGTTGCCGTTGTACGCCTCCCGGCTGATGCTCTCGGCCAGCGCGGCGACCGACGGATCCGAGGTGTACGTCTTCGTGGTCGTCTGGGTGTCGTCGAAGTTGAGCTCGGCGGTGGTCGTGACGACGGAGTGACCCGGTCCGACCACGGCGTCCAGCATGTTCTGCAGCGAGGTGTTGAGCCTGTTCTGGAACTGGACGGTCGGCGAGTCGTCGCCGCTGCCGCTGCCGCTCGCCAGGGCCTGCCCCCCGCCGGCGGACAGGATCTTGCCGTCCGCCCCGGCCACGGTCACCTGCTTCGGGTCGAGACCCTCGACGCTCGAGGCGACCAGGTTGACGATCGCCTGCACCTGCTCGTTGCTCAGCGGCTGGCTGGCCGAGGACTGCACCAGCACCGAGGCGGTCGTCTTGTTCTGGTCGTCGGCGAAGACGTCCTTCTGCGGCATGACCAGGTGCACGGTCGCCGCCTCGACGCCGTCGATCGACTTGATGGTGTTGGACAGCTCGCCCTCGAGCGCGCGCTGATAGTTCGTGTGCTGCATGAAGTCGCTGGTGGTGATGCCCTGCTGGTCCAGCAGCGCGTAACCGGTGTCGGACTCGCCGGGCAGCCCCTCGCCGGACAGCTGCAGCCGCAGGTCGTACACCTGGTCCTGCGGCACCATGATCGTGCCGCCGCCGTTCGCCAGCTCGTAGGGGGTGCCGGTCTTCTGCAGCGACTCGACGATCGCGCTGGCGTCCTTGCTCGACAGGTTGCTGAACAGCGGCGAGTACGCCGGCTTGGCGGCCCAGGTCGCGAAGAAGTACCCGCCGATGGCGAGCGCGAGGACGGCCGCGATCGTGACGGCCTTCTGTCCGGGGGTGAAGGACTTGAACGTGTCGCCGACCTTGCGGACCGGCGCGGGGAGACGGTCCGTCATGTCAGGCCTGCATCCTCATGATCTCCTGGAACGCCTCGACGGCCTTGTTCCGGATGGCCATGGTGAGCTGGAGGCCGAGGGCGGCCTCGGTGGAAGCCATGGTGTACTGCGCCGGGTCCTGCAGCGTGCCGTTCGCCACCTGGACGGCCAGGTCGCCGGCCTTCGACTGGGCGGTCTGCACGCTCTCGAGACCCTTGGACAGCATGCTGGCGAAGTCGCTGTTCGGTCCGGTGGCGGCCGCGGCGCCGGTGGCGGCCGAGGCCCCCGACACGCCGCTGAGACCCTGGACGGCGCTGAGGCCGCTCACCGCGCTGAGCCCGCTGATGGGAGAGGTCATGATCAGGCCTTCCCGAGGTTGATGGCGGCCTGGTACGACTCGCGGGCCCGGTCGACGACCGACAGGTTCGCCTGGTACGCGCGCTGGGCCATCATCAGCTGGGCCATCTGGCTGCCGAGGTCGATGTCGGGGCGCCGGACGTAGCCCTCGGTGTCGGCCAGCGGGTTGTCCGGCTCGTAGGCGAGCCGGCCCTCCGCGTTGCCGTAGGCGATGCCGCCGACCTGGGCCCCGTTGCCGTCCTGCGCCTCCTGGGCCACGACGTAGCGGGCCTGGAAGGCGCTCTCGGAGGTGCGGCTGACGTTGTCGATGTTGGCGATGTTGTCGGAGACCGCGTCCAGCCACTTGCGGTAGACGGTGACGCCGCTGCCCGCCACGCCGATCGCGTTGAACGTGCTCATCAGGCCCCCTTGATGGCTTCGCGGATGAGGCTGTACTTGCCGTCCAGAGCGCGGATCGTCAGCTGGTAGCGCATCGTCGTGTCGATGTGCGAGAGCGTCTCCTCGTCGAGGTTGACGTTGCTGCCGTTCAGGCGCGTCGGCTCCAGCGAGTTCTGCACGCTGGGCGTGACCCCGGCGGGCGACTGCCCGTGCGCGACGGCGCTGCTCAGCGCCTCCTCGAACTTGACCTTACGGGCCTGGTATCCGGGCGTCTCGATGTTGGAGATGTTGTTCGCGATGGCGTTCTGCCGGGCGGACAGGCCGGCGACCGCGACGCGGAGCGAAGAAGATGCGACGTCGTCGAACACGACGGGTTCCTTCCGGTGGTGCCAGGTCGCCGTTCCGTGGCGGTCCCGTGAGCAGTCCGTTGCTCGTACCCTCAGGTTCGGCCTGGTTGCGATTTCGCTGAGCCGCTGGCGGTTGCCGGACGGTTGCACGAAAAAACCCGGGACCCCCTCGCGGGGATCCCGGGTCACTACATCGCGCAGTCCAGATACACCGGCCGTTTGACGGCCTCGCCGGTCTCGATCCGGCCGGTCATCGCCTGCTGGGCGCGGGTCGCCGTGAGCCGCCGCGCGATCTCCTTCGCCGCGGCCAGCTGGCGGGTGAGGATCTCGTCAGCCCGGGGCCTGAGCTCCAGCGGCAGCGCACCGAGGTGCTGCGGCGGCTGCCACGGGTCGGCGGCCGGCGTCTCGGCCAGCCGCCGCTCGTCGGCGAGCATCAGCTCGACCGCGGCCACGTCCATCTCGAGCTCGTCGAGCGCGGCGGTCCAGGCGTCACGCCACTCTTCGGTCACGCTGTCCCCATCCCGCTCACGAGTCCCTGGTGTGTCGTCAGGCCACGGACGCCGGCCCGGCCGCCGCGGCGGAGGCCGCCTCCCGCCACGCGTCGCGCAGCGGCTCGACGAACCCCCGGCACACCTTCACCCGTTCCGGGTCGCGGGCGATGTTCGCCCCGATCAGCTCGGTGAGCAGGTAGCCGTAGAGGTTGGCCAGGCCCGGGGCGCCGGACCAGGCGTTGACGTCGAGCGTGGTACGCAGCTCGAGGATGATCTCCTGCGCGTGGCCGAGCTTGTCGTTGGCCACTTCCCGGCTGCCGTTACGCAGGGCGTCCTCGCCCTGGGTCAGGTCCATCACGAGGCGGTCGTAGAGCATCACCAGGAGCTTGCCGGGCGAGGCGGTGGCGATGGAGTCCTGGAGGTAACGGTTCAGCTGCGGTGAGGTCATCGGGTCCCTTTGCTCAGGAATGGGCGGATTCCATGGGCGGTCAGGTCAGGTGGTGCACCGGGCCGGCGGCGGTGGCGGCCCGGTCTTACTCATCAGTTCGGTTGCGTGGCTGGTTCCCTGATTGCAAAGCGGGTGCGGCGGGCGGGCCGCACGCCGGATCAGCCGAGGCTGGCGATCTGGCCCGAGAGCCAGGTGCCCTGGGACTGCAGCTTGCCGAGGGCGGTCTCCAGGTCCGAGTACTGCTTCGTGAGGGCCACCTTCTTCGCGGCGAGCCGGACGTCCCAGTTGTCGATCTGCAGGTTCAGCGAGTCGATGTTGTTCTTGCGGCCGGTGATGCTGTTGGTGACGTTGGTGATCTGGGTGTTGGCGACGGTGCGGAAGCTGTCGCCCAGCGCGATGCCGGCCTGCTTGATCGCCGTCGGGTCGGCGTTGTAGGCGGCGGTGAACTTGGTCTCGTCGAAGGTCAGCTGGCCGCTGCGGTCGAGCTCGATGCCGAACTTGCTGAGCGAGCCGAAGTTGACCACGTTGGCGGCCTTGTCGGCGGCGATGTCCGCGGCGGAGGCGGTCTTCGCGTCCGGGGCGGCCGGCGCGCCGTCCTTGCGGTAGGTCAGCCCCTGGCTGACCGTGCTCAGGATCGTCTGGCTCATCTGGCGGACCATGAAGTCACCGGTGAGCGGGGAGCTCGCCTTGGTGGCGGCGTCGTACTTGGTCTGGTTGGTGACCTCGGTCAGCGCCGCGTTGGCCGCGTCGACCAGGCCCTTGAACTTGGCCGCCATGCCCGAGACGTCGGACTCGGAGTTGAGCGTGACGCCGGTCTCCTTCTTGCTGACCGTCAGCGTCACGCCGGCCATCAGCCCGGTGAAGGTGTTGGTGCTGCTGGTGACGCTGTAGCCGCCCTCGGCGTCGGCGCCGCCGACCTGCAGCTTGGCGTTGGTGGCGGCGCTGGTCGCGAGCGAGACGCCGTCCAGGCCGGTGATGGTGAAGCCGTTGTCCGTGCCCGTCTTGGAGCTGACGAACTGCAGGATGTTCTCGCTGCCGCCGGTGGTGACGACGGAGGCCTTGACGCCCGTGACGCCGGCCTTGGCGAGCGCGTCGGCGATGCCCTTGGCGGACTTGTCGTCGCCGAGGCTGACGGTGACCTCGTCGGCCGTACCCACCTTGACCTTGAACTCGGACGCGGTGGTCACGTTGCCGGAGGACGCGACGCGGGCGGTGGTGGACTGGCCCTTGGCGAGCTCGACGACGTCGAAGGTCAGGCTGCCGGTCGCGGTGTTGGTGCCGCCGACCGCGGTCGCCGTCACGGAGGCCGAGGTGGTGGTGGGCTTGACGCCGCGCCAGGTCGACAGGGCGCTGACGTCGGCCGCGGCGTTCTTGAGCGCCACCAGCTTGGAGTTGACCGACTGGTAGGACGAGACGACGGTTTCGGCGGCGGAGACCTTGTTCTTGAGCCGGGTCTGGGTCGCGCCTTCCACCTGCATCAGCGAGCTGATGATGGACGTGGTGTCGAGACCGCTGGCGAGTCCGGAGACGGAACTGGTCACGGGTCACCTGCTTTCCTGCGGGGCACTGAAACGCGAAGCGGGGGTAGCCGGCGCCGTCTGCCAGCTACCCCCGACTATTCGGTTGTCAGCGATATTCGGTTAGGACCTGTGGGTTGCGGTTCGGTTAGCGCAGCAGCGACAGAACGTTCTGCGAGGCCTGGTTGGCCTGCGACAGCATCGAGGTGCCGGCCTGGGTCAGGATCTGGTTGCGGGTGAAGGCGACCATCTCCTGGGCCATGTCGGTGTCACGGATGCGCGACTCCGACGCGGACAGGTTCTCGACCGAGACGTTCAGGTTGTTGATCGTGTGCTCGAACCGGTTCTGGTACGCACCGAGGGTCGCCCGGGTGTCCGAAACCGACGTGATCGCCTTGTCAAGCGCCTCGATCGCCTTGTCCGCGCCGCCCTCGGCGGTGAGGTCGAGGGTGTTGGTGCCCAGCGACTTCGAGCTGACCGAGCCGATGGAGATGCTCATCGTCTCGCCGCTGTTGGCGCCGACCTGGAACTGGCCGCTGTTGGCCTTCGGGTCCGCGGTGCTGGTCGTGCCGGTGACGCCGACCGCGGCCAGGCCGCCGGTGTCGTTGACCGAGAAGCCCTTCGAGCCGCTCAGGCTGAAGGAAGCACCGCTACCGTCGGCAGCGACCTCGGCGCTGACGCTGACCTCGTTGCCCGTGAAGCCCTGGCCGGCGGCCGGGCCACCCGGGGTCTGGTCGGTCAGGGCGGTCTTGATGGCCTTGTTCATCGCGTCCGCGACGTCCTTGGCCGACGCGCCCGCCGGGATGTTGGCGCTCACCGTGATCGGGTTGGCGGACAGGTCCTTGTCGCCGATCTTGGTGATCTCGAAGGTCTGGGTGCCGGTCGGCATCGTCTGCACCTTCGAGGCGCTGTCGATCTTGTTGCCGTTGCCGAAGGAGCCGTCGAGCAGCTTCGACTTGCCGAACGAGGTCGTGTTGCTGATCCGGTCGAGCTCCTCGTTGAGCTGGCCGAACTCCTTCTGCGCCGCGGCCTTGGCCTCGGCGTCGTTGGAGCCACCGTTGGCGGCCTGGACGGACAGGTCACGCATGCGCTGCAGGATCGAGGTGGTCTCGTTGAGCGCACCCTCAGCGGTCTGCGCGACCGAGATGCCGTCCTGGGCGTTGCGGACAGCCTGCTTGAGACCGCCCACCTGCGAGCGCAGGCCCTCGGAGATCGAGAGGCCGGCCGCGTCGTCCGCCGCCCGGTTGATGCGGAAACCACTGGACAGCTTCTCCAGCGACTTCGACATCTGGTTGTCCGTGACGGACAGGTTCCGGTAGGCGTTCTGGGCGGCGATGTTCTGGTTGATGCGAAGACCCATGGTGTTTTCCTCCTTGATTCGGGTCCGTACCGGCTCATCCGTGAACCGTTGGCGTTGCGCCGGTCTGATCGGCGGCCGTCCGCCGGTCATGAGAAGTGTGCGAAAAAATCTCGGGCTTTTCGGGTGAAAGGCAAAAACCGCTCCCGCTACCTGCCGGAAACCCCTCAGAGACCAACTACTGATGCCGACCTGTCCGGATGAGCGATTCCCTACGGAAAGAGGAAGGCGGAGGACCGGGTGAGCCTGACCGACCTGTCCAGCGTCCTGTGGCGAGCGCGCGAGCTGCTGGAGCTCCTGCTGTTCAAGCTCGAGGAGGAGCAGCTGCTCCTCGCGGCGAATCGTTCCCGCTGGCTCGCCCACGCGACGCGCGAGGTCGAGGTCGTGCTCGATCAGATCCGGCAGACGGAGGTGGCGCGGGCGGCGTACGCCCAGGCCGTCGCCCTGGAACTGGGTCTGCCCGCGGAGGCCTCCCTGGGCCAGCTCGCGGACGCGGCGCCGGCGCCCTGGTCCGACCTGCTGCACCAGCACCGTAAGGCCTTCCTCACGCTCACGAGCGAGATCAGCACGATGGCCGACGCGAACCGGGAGCTGCTCACCGCCGGTCAGCGCGCGGCTCGCGAAACCATGCTCGCGTTCGCGGGAACCGTGGAAACGTATTCCGCGGCGGGCAAGACAGTCAGCGGCGGGGTACGCCGCCCGAGCCTGGTGGATGAGGCGATCTGATGGCCAGCAGCTTCGGCAGTATCAACACCGCTCTGACCTCCCTGTACGCGCAGCGCCGCGGCCTGGACGTCGCGGGGCAGAACATCGCGAACGCGGGTACCGAGGGCTACACCCGGCAGCGGGTCAACATGCAGGCCGCGGTCGGCTCGGTGGTCCCGGTGCGCTGGGCCACGACCGACGGCCTCGGCACGGGTGTCGAGGTCACCGACGTCCAGCGGCTGCGCGACCAGTACCTGGAGAACCGCGGGCGCACCGAGCACGGCAACAACGCGTACCTGACCAACCAGGCGGCCGCGTACGGCTCGCTGGAGGACACCTTCGCCGAGCCGGGCGACACCGCGCTGCAGGCCCAGCTGCACGACCAGTGGGCGGCGTGGGGCGACGTCGGCGACGAGCCGAGCAGCACCGCGGCCCGCTCGGCGCTGCTGCAGCAGAGCCGCGTGGTGTCCGACGGCATCAACAGCGCGTACGCCGCCATCGAGGGCCAGTGGTCGTCGAACTACCAGCAGCTCGGCAAGTACGCCGACGAGGTCAACACCACGGCCGGCACCATCGCGCAGCTCAACGACTCGATCGTCAAGGCGAAGGCCACCGGGGTCACCGTCAACGAGCTGGAGGACCGGCGCGACCTGGCCGTCATGAAGCTCTCCGAGCTCACCGGCGCCACGGCGCAGCTGCGCGAGAACGGCTCGATGGACGTGTTCGTCGGCAACTCGCTGCTGGTCAACTACACCACGACCCGCACGATGTCGGCCAACGCCGGTGTCGCCACGATGGAGGCCCAGCTCGGGCTCAACGAGGGCACCATGCCGGCCGGGACCAGGCCGGCCGGGCTGACGTGGGCCGACACCGGCGACGTGGTGACGGCCGGCGGGACCATGGGCTCGATGGTCGACACCATGACCAACCTGCTGCCCGGCATGGCGCAGAAGCTGGACAACGTCGCCAAGGCCCTGGTCACCACGGTGAACTCGGCGATGACCAGCTCGTTCAAGACGGACGGGTCGCCCGGCCAGGACTTCTACGGCGGCGACTTCAGCACCGGCCGCTACGCCAAGAACATGAAGGTCGCCATCACCGACCCGGCCGACATCGCGGTGTCGGGCAAGAACGAGTCGAACCCCGACGGGACGCCGAAGCTGGACTCCTCGGGCAACCCGGTCGGCACCAACGACGGCTCGGTGGCGACGGCGTTGTCCGCGACCGCGACGAAGGCCGGCAGCCCGGACCGGAACTACCAGGACATGATCGCCGATCTCGGGGTCAACGCGCAGACCTCGACGCGGCGCAGCGAGATCCAGCAGAACGTCACCGAGCAGGTGGACGCGGCCCGCGAGGCGGAGTCCGGGGTCAACCTCGACGAGGAGATGACCAACCTGCTCACGTACCAGCGCGGTTACGAGGCCGCCTCGCGCGTGCTCACCACGATCGACTCGATGCTCGATCAGCTCATCAACCGCACCGGCCTGGTCGGAAGGTAAGGAACAGGACAATGGTCAACAGAGTCACCGACAGCAGCATCTCCACCAGGGTCCTCGCCAACCTTCAGCGCAACATCCAGAAGGGCGAGAAGATCCAGGAGCAGCTGTCCAGCGGCAAGCAGCTCAACCGCCCGTCGGACTCCCCGAACGGCACGCTGCAGTCGATGCAGCTGCGCGGCGAGTCGCGCGCCAACTCGCAGTACCTGCGCAGCTCCGGCGACGGGCTGGGCTGGCTGAGCACGCTCGACGGCACGCTCAACAGCACGTCGACGATCCTGCAGAAGGCCCGCTCGCTCACCGTGCAGGGGCTCAACGCCGGCGCCGGCAGCGGCGAGTCGCAGGCCGCCATCAGCGCGGAGCTGGACCAGATCAAGACCACCATCCTCGGGTACGCCAACACGACCTACCTGGACCGGCCGGTGTTCGGCGGCACGACCACGGGCAGCAAGGCGTTCGGCGAGAACGGCGAGTTCATCGGCAACCGGGACGCCGTCCAGCGCACGGTCGGCCCGAACTCGCAGGTGCGCGTCGACATGGACGGGGTCGCCGCGTTCGGCGAGGGGGACGCCTCGGTCTTCAAGGTCCTGGACGACATTTCCGCGGCGTTGAAGAACAACGACATGACCGCGGTCGGCAAGGGCCTGGAACGGCTCGATGCCGCCGCCAATAACGTGAAAAACTCTCTTTCGGACGTTGGCGCCCGATACAATCGGATTACGCAGATGAAGGCATCTGCGGAGGATCGGCTGCTGGACGTGACGTCTCAGCTCTCCGAGGTCGAGGACGTCGACCTGCCGAAGACGATCATGGAAATGCAGCTTCAGCAGACCTCGTACCAAGCGGCTCTGGCCGCTTCGGCAAAGGTGATTCAGCCCTCGCTCATCGACTTTCTGAGGTGACCATGAGTATTCGCACCGAGTCCCGACCGATTGGGGCCTCCATGACCGACACCGAGCTGGACCTGCCGACCATCCACATGGCCGTGCCGATGCCCGGCTTCCCGGCACACCGGGAGTTCGTCCTGGTCCGCCTGAACGACGAGGGTCTGCTCTACGCGTTCACGTCCATCGAGGACCCCTCGCTGCGGTTCCTCGTCGCGCCGCCGGAGCCGTTCTTCCCGGACTACGCCCCGGAGATCGAGAACGAGGTGTTCGCCGCGCTGAACACCCATGATCCCGATCGCCTGCTGGTCATGGTCGTCATCACCGCCGGCGTGGACGAGACCACCGCCAACCTGCTCGCGCCGATCATCGTCGACCGCGACACGCACCGTGCCATGCAGGTCGTGCTCACCGGCAGCAACATGCCGGTCCGGGCCATCATGCGCAAGGCCTTCTGACGGCCGGAGCGCGCGCGGTGTCCTGTCCACGGATGGAAGGGGCGACTGAATGCTCGTGCTGACCAGGAGGGCCGGCGAGAGCGTGATGATCGGTGACGACGTGGTCATCACCGTGCTGGAGGCTCGCGGCGACGTGATCCGCCTGGGCATCCAGGCGCCCCGCGACGTGCAGGTGCACCGCGAGGAGGTCTACCGGGAGCTCCGCGACGTCAACCGCGAGGCCGCCTCGCCCGACGACGCGGCGGTCCGGGCACTGACCGAGATGTTGGAAGACAAGAAGATGTGATGACCGGGCCGGTCCCCTGCGGGGGGCCGGCCCGTCGCGCTGACGGGTCCAGTGTGCCGCGCCAAGGCATTTCCGCCCGGTGCTGGCGAAGTGCAGGACAGTTGCGGCGAAAGCCGTAAAAATGAAGTCATGTCACGATTGATACAACTGGGAGTCGCGAAGCGGCTGGGTCTCGTCGTGCTGACGGGGACCCTCGGGCTGATCGTGCTGGCCACCATGGCGTGGGTGTCGCAGGGGCAGCTCTCCGACCAGGCCGACCGGTTGCGCAACCTCGAGGCGGGACTCGCCGCGCTCAACCATCTCGACACGCGCGAGAGCGAGCTCAAGGTGGACGCCTACCGGGCCGCGCTCGGGCAGGACGTCTCCCAGGACGTCTCGGACGACGTGACCTCGGCCGAGGAGGCGATGGCCTCGGTCGACGCGGTGGACCTGCCCGCCGACCTGGCGGCTGAGTTCGACGGCGTCAAGACGGACGTCACCGACTTCAGCACGTTCATCAGCCAGTACGTCACCCAGGCGGTCGCCGGCACGGTCGCGGACACCGATCAGATCGCCGAGCGCAACAGCGCCGTGGACGACAAGCTCGGCGCCCTGAACGAGAAGGTCGTCGCCGCCGCCGACCAGGAGCGCGCGGACATGGACTCGGTGGTGAACACGGCGCACTGGACGACCGTGATCACCGTGCTGGTGTGTCTGGTGCTGCTGGTGGGACTCGCGGTGCCGCTGACCCGGTCGATCACCCGGCCCGTGCAGCGGCTGGCCGAGGTGGTCGCCGCGCTCGCCCAGGGGGACCTGACCCGGCGTACGGGCGTCACCGGCCGTGACGAGGTGGGCCGGATGGCGGCCGGCATGGACACCGCCCTCGACTCGATCCGCCAGTCCATGACCCGGATAGGCCAGAACTCGGACACGCTCGCCAGCGCCGCCACCCAGCTCTCCGCCGTGGCCGGCCAGATCGCCAACGCGGCCGGCGAGACGGACCTGCGGACGACCTCGGCGTCGACCGAGGCGGACGAGATCTCGCGCAACGTGCAGACGGTCGCGGCCGGCTCGGAGGAGATGGGCCTGAGCATCCGGGAGATCTCGCGCAACACCAACGAGGCCGCCCAGATCGCCGCCTCCGCGGTGTCCGAGGCGGCCCGCGCCACCGAGACGATCCGGCAGCTGGGCGAGTCGTCGGCCGAGATCGGCAACGTGATCAAGCTGATCACCTCGATCGCCGAGCAGACGAACCTGCTCGCCCTCAACGCCACCATCGAGGCGGCCCGGGCCGGGGACGCCGGCAAGGGCTTCGCGGTCGTGGCCTCCGAGGTCAAGGATCTCGCGCAGGAGACCGCCCGGGCCACCGAGGACATCGGGACCCGGGTCACCGCGATCCAGGCCGACACGCAGGGCGCGGTCGAGGTGATCAACCGGATCAGCGACGTCATCGCGCAGATCAACGACTTCCAGACGACGATCGCCAGCGCCGTGGAGGAGCAGACGGCGACGACCGGCGAGATGTCGCGCAGCATCGGCGAGGTGGCGGCGGGCAGCAGCCGGATCGCGGCGAACATCTCGGAGGTCTCGGTCGCCAGTGCCACCTCGGTCCAGGGCGTCGCGCAGACCCGCCAGGCCAGCGACGAGGTCGCCCGCACCGCGGAGGAGCTGCGCAGCCTGGTGGGCGCCTTCCGGCTTTAAACCGGACTGCACCTCGCCCGGCCCCGGTCCACAACGCCGGGGCCGCACTGTATCCCCAGGACGAGAGGAGCTCGTCCGTCGCAACGTCGGGGAGACATCGTGGGTGCAGAGCGCGAGACGGTCATGGACGGCATCACCCTTGCGGCTGCCGCCCTGGATCTGCGGTCCGACGCGCACGTGCACACCGGCTTCGCCGCCGGTCGCGACAGCGTCGGCATGGTGGTCTCGGCCGCCGACCGCGCCGGCCTGACCGCGCTGACCTTCGCCGACCAGGTGGGGCCCGACACGACCTGGCTGCCCGCGTACGCCGACTCGGTGCGCCGCGCCAGCCGCCGGACCGAGCTGACCCTGCGCGTCGGCGCCGAGGTCGAGGTGAGCCAGGCGGACGGCTGGCTGGCGTGGCCCGCCGACCTGGGCACCCTCGAGGTGGTCTCGGTGGCCGTCTCCCGGCTGCCGCTGGCCGACGGGCCGGCCGCCCCGCGCGAGGTGCGGGCCCTGCTCGCCGCCGGCCGCCTCACCCCGGACCAGGTCGCCGAGATCGTGGTCGCCACGACCGTGAAGGGCATCGAACGTGCCTCTCGCTACGCTCCCGTGCAGCTGGCCCGGCCGCTGAGCCTGCTGGCCCAGATCGGCATCGACGACGCGGCGATCGGCGCGGACCTGATCGGGGAGCTCGCCGCCGCCTGCCGGGCCACCGGCACGGCCGTGGAGGTCAGCGAGGCGTGGCGGAGCCCGTCGCCGCGGGTGGTGGCGCTGCTGCGCGAGGCCGGCGTGCCGCTGCTGGCCGCCAGCGACGCCCGGTACGCCGCCGAGGTCGGCCACTGGCAGTACCTGCGTCGTCTCTGAGAAACGCGGGAAAGCCAAACGCGGATAGTAGTCGCATACGTACTCTCGGTCATGCCAGCACTTCAGCATGGGAGAGATGCGATGAGTATGGTTCAGCAGGCCGTCGAGATCAGCGCACCGCTGCACACCGTGTACGAGCAGCTCGCGAAGTTCGAGAACTACCCGCGCTTCATGACGGGGGTTCAGGAGGTCCGCCCGATCGGCAACGACCAGACCCACTGGGTCATGGACGTCGAGGGGCGCCGCCGCGAGTTCGACGCGCGGATCACCGAGCGCTCGCTCGACGAGCGGGTGGCGTGGTCGACGACGGAGGGCCCGCTGCTCGCCGAGACCATCACGCTGCGGCCGATGGGCGAGACGCGTACCCAGATCGTCGCCCAGCTGGAGGCCGACGTCGCGTTCCTGCTCCCCAGTGACCGGCACGGCCAGGAGACGCTGAGCAAGCGCCTGCGCGCCGACCTCAACACCTTCAAGGGCCTGATCGAGACCGGCAAGCTCGGCGACACCCTCGGCGGCGCCAGCTCCAAGCGGCTCGGCGGCGGCTTCGCCTCCCCGGCCTCGGTCGCCACGCGCGCCCGCAGCGGCCGCCCGCAGCCCGGCGCCGGCTGGGGCACGAGCGCGGGCGAGTTCAGCAACGCCAACCCGGACGGCCTCGGCAAGCTGCGCCCCAACGCCGACACCGCCACCCTGGGTACGCCCAACGCCGGCACCAACGTCGACATCACCTCCGCGCCCGGCATCACGAGCGTGCACGACCTCGACGACGTCCTCGCGCCGGGGCGGCACATCGTCGGCACGCCGGGCACGCGCCAGGCCACCGCCTCCGCGCCGATGGGCGGCCGCGTGACCAGCACCCGCGACACCCGGGGCGACGGCATCATCAACGAGCACGAGCGCGGCAGCGCCTGATCAACCCGGCTGGTTGCTCACAGGGACGCGGATTCCCAGGTGGTGACCAGCCGGGCGCCGTGGGGCTCGGACCGCTCGTAGCGGACCGAGCCCCCGTTCGCTTCCACCAGGTGACGGACGATGAACAGCCCGAGGCCGGCGCCCCGCATGAACCGGTCGAAGAGGCTCGGCACGAGTTCCTCCGGAATGCCGGGCCCGCTGTCCTCGACCGTCAGGGTGACCGCGTCGCCGTGGCGCTCGGCGTGCACCACGATCGGGCTCTCGCCGTACGCCAGCGCGTTGGCCACCAGATTGCGCACGACGTGCCAGACGTGTTGCCGGTCGGCCAGTGCCGACGTCTCCTCGCCGATCCGGAACTCGACGTCGGCACTCGGGTTGAGGTCGCCCGCCGCGGCCTGCGCGACCTCGAGCAGCGGCACCGGGGCCCGCCGGGCCGTGACCGCGCCCGTGTCCAGCCGGAACAGCAGCTGCAGGTCGTTCATCATCTTGATGAGCCGGCGGGTGTTCTTGTCGATCTTCGTGGCCAGTTCCAGCCGGATGTCGTCGGGCAGGTCCGCCCAGTCGGCGTGCAGCAGCTCGGCCAGGCTGGCGATGGAGCTGATCGGCTGGGCGACGTCGTGGGTCAGCATCGAGGTGAGGTCGTTCTTGAACGCCAGCGCCGCCTCGAGCCGGGCGTTGGCCTCGCGCAGCGCCGCGTTGCCGGCCACCAGCTCGGCCGCCCGGGCGCTCAGCTCGTCCTCGGTGCGTTTGCGCTCGGTGATGTCGACGTAGGTCGCCACGTAGCCGCGCGGCCGGCCGGCGGCGTCGGGGATGGCGGCCATCGTGGCGAGCACCGGCACGTCGGTCCCGTCGGCGCGGCGTACCGTCCAATCCCCGGTGCCCGGCGGCGGCAGGGCCGGGGCGTCGCCGGGCGGCAGGTCGCCGGCCAGTTCGCGCCACCGCCGGTTCGCGTCGATCACGCGGTGGTTCGCGTCGAGCACCAGGACGGCCTCGTGCATCGACTGCAGCAGCGTGTCGGCGAAGTCCCGGCGGTCCCGCAGCTCGGTCAACAGCTCCCGTTGCTCCTGGTCGGCCCCGTCGAGCGAACGGACCAGGAAGCCGATCAGGCCGAGCAGGGCGAGCGCGGTGAGGACGACGCCGGTGCTGATCGCCGCGGCGGGACGGCTGATCCCCGTACGCACGGCAAGCGCGCTGACCAGCGCGGCCATCACCGGCAGCGCGACCACCACCGGCAGGGCCCGGCGCACCTTGACGCCCGGCGTGGGGCGCGCGTCGGTGCGCAGCGGTCCCGCCTCGGGCCGGGCCAGCAGCATGCCGACGGCGAGGATCAGCAGCGCGCACGCGAAGAAGGGCGGCATGACGCTGCCCGGGCCGCGGCCCTCGGGAAACGTCGGCGCGAACATCCGGGGTACCAGCGCCACCAGGGTGATGATCGCCGTGCCGGCCAGCAGCGGATCGGCCACGCGGTAGCGCACGCGGTCGCCGGGGCGGTGCACGCGCACGTCGAGCCCGGCCAGTGCCAGGCCGGAGAGCATGATCGCCACGCCGGTCGCCGGGTGGTCCGGCAGGGTCAGCGCACCCAGGACGACGGTGCCGGCCGCCAGCGCGTACGCGATGCCGCGCCGCACCCGCCCGGCGCCCGGCGGCACCACCAGCAACAGAGCGAGCCCGGCAGCCGCGAGTGCGGCAGCCGGGCTGCGGAAGTCCGAGGGGGCGATCAGGCCCAGCGTGACGACGGTGACGCCGGCGCAGGCCGCGAGGATCCGCGAGAGTCTGCCCGCCTCACGTGCCGCGATCTGCACCCAGGTCCCCTGTTGTGCTCGAAATCGGAGATATCGAGCATAAGGGGCGAAGGGCCTACGCCGGGTGGGATTGGCCCGCCCACTCGAAGCCCTCTTCCACCGTGACCTTCGTGGCCACCGAGGCGAGAGGTGCTGCGTGCTTGTTGGCGTGGTGCCCGCAGAACGCCAGGCTGCCCCCGCTGGCGAGGGTGAGCTCCAGCTTGGCGGCCGCACCGCAGCTGTCGCAGCGCTCGGTCAGCGAGTCCGCGGTGACGATCTCGGGCGACAGCAGGCTGGTCATGGCGCTCTCCTTGCTCCGTGGCGGTGCGGCGTTCCTGACGGAGGGTAGTTCGGCCCCGCCAGGAGGCGACTTAGGCATCGTGCCCCCGATCGGGGGCCCTGCAACCCAGGCGCAACCGTTGCGGTCCCGGTGTGGCTCTGTGCCGACCCCATTGTTTCCCCTCGAAGCCACCGACATGCCTGGCCCCCCGGGTGATGTCCGTCGCCGGTGGCACCGACGAGGAGGAACCCTTTCAGATGACGACCCACAACGACGGCCGGCGCCGCGCTGCGCGCCTCGCGCTGACCGCCGGGATCGCCACGGTGGCGGCGGTGACCGGAGTCTCCGGCACGGCCTTCGCCGGCACCCCCGGTGCGCTGCCTCTCGGCACCGTCCGGGCGGCGAGCGCGGGAGCCATCACCGACAGCTACATCGTCGTGCTGAAGTCGGCGACGGCCGCCGAGGTCCCGGCGGCGGCGGAGCAGCTGACCGACCGCTACGGCGGCGACGTCGAGCGGAGCTGGTCGGCCACGGTCCGCGGCTTCCAGGCCGACATGACCGCCCTCGAGGCGCGCCGGCTGGCCGCCAGCCCCGAGGTCGCCTATGTCGAGCAGGACGCGGCCGTCTCGCTGGCGGACCTGTCGACCCAGGAGAACCCGGCGTGGGGCCTCGACCGGATCGACCAGAAGACGCTGCCGCTGTCGAAGACCTACACCTACCGCTCGGCGTCGGACGTCACGGCGTACGTGCTGGACACCGGCATCCGGATCTCGCACAGCGAGTTCGGCGGCCGCGCCTCGAACGGCAAGGACTTCATCGACAACGACAACGTGGCGCAGGACTGCAACGGCCACGGTACGCACGTCGCCGGCACGATCGGCGGCAAGACCTACGGCGTCGCCAAGGACGTCAAGCTCGTCGCCGTACGGGTGCTGGACTGCGAGGGCGTCGGCTCGTACTCGGCGATCATCGCGGGGATCGACTGGGTGACCCAGAACGCCATGCTGCCCGCCGTGGCCAACATGAGCGTCGGCGGCACCGCGAGCACGGCTCTGAACGCCGCCGTCGCCAAGTCCATCGCGGCCGGCGTCACGTACGCGGTCGCCGCGGGCAACGACAACAAGAACGCGTGCGGCTACTCGCCGGCCTCCGCGGCCGACGCGATCACCGTCGGGGCGACCGACAGCGCCGACACCCGCGCGTCCTTCTCCAACTACGGCAAGTGCCTGGACCTCTTCGCGCCCGGCGTGAAGATCACCTCGGCCGGCTACAAGTCCGACACGGCCACGGCCGTCATGAGCGGCACCTCCATGGCGACCCCGCACGTCGCCGGCGCGGCCGCCCTGGTCGCCGCGGCGCACCCCGGCTGGACGCCGGCCCAGATCACCTCGGCGCTGCTCACCAACGCCACCCCGAGCAAGGTCAAGAGCCCGGGCAGCGGGTCCGTGAACAAGCTGCTCTGGACCGGCTTCCTCAACACCGAGTCGGCCGGCACGGCCACCCACTGCGGGCCGTTCACCGTGGGCACCGACAAGAAAATCGCCAAGAAGGGCACGGCCACCAGCGCCAAGAAGGTGACCGGGTGCACCGGCACGGCGTCCGCCAAGTCCTCCGTCTCGATCACCGTCAAGCACGGCTACCGGGGGTCGCTGGTCGTCACGCTGACCGACCCGGCCGGCAAGGCGCACGTCCTCAAGAAGGCCTCGAAGTCGGACAAGGCAGCAGACTTCACGCAGACGCTGCCGATCGACCTGTCCGGTGTGTCCCGCAACGGAAAGTGGACGCTGACGGTCAAGGACACCTACGGCACCACCACCGGCACCCTGGACAAGTGGAAGCTCACCCTCTGATCCCCGCGAACCGCCTCGCGCGGCGGGAAGCGCCGTTAGCGTGAGTCGCGAAACGTCATACCGCGGGGAGGCACTCATGCCGGAGGCAGTGCGGGAGGAGCGCCCGACGGTCCTCGTCGTCGACGACGAGGAGGACCTGCGGGACATCATGCGGCGGATGCTGGAACGCCGGGGCTTCTCGACCCTGGTGGCCGGCGACGCCGAGGAGGCCGTCGGGCTGTGCCGCGACCACGCCGGCCCGATCGACGTGCTCGTCACGGATCTCGGACTGCCCGGCGTCTCCGGGGGCGACCTCGCCCGCGGGGCCGCGGACCTGCGCCCCGACCTCGGCATCATCTACATCTCGGGGCTGCCCAAGGACATCGCGGTGACCAAGGGCCTGATCTCCGAGGACGCCCTGCTGGTGAAGAAGCCGTTCACCTCCGACCTGCTGCTGGACGCCCTGCGGCTGGTGCTCTCCGAATAGCCTGCCGTCCCCTGGACGCCGTCGGACCCCGGTCCGGCGGCGTTTCCGTGTTCAGCACCTCAAGTGCACCTCAACGTGCCCGCAAGCCGCACCCGCCGCTCAAGAACCTGAATGTCAGACAGCAAGCCACTGACATGCAAGGGGAACCGGGTGACGGGCAAGCGGAAGATCGGAGTCGCGCTGACGGGCGTCGTCGCGGCCGGCGCGGGGATCACCCTCACCGGTACGGCCAACGCGGCGGCCACGTCCGCGACCGTGAGCGTCGTGAGCACCGACGACGCGTACACGTCGAGCACGCGCAAGAGCGTCAACTTCGGCACGGCCGACAAGCTCGTCGTCGGCCGGGAGGCGGGGGAGACCCGGCTGTCCTATCTGAAGTTCGCGCCGAAGCTCGCCTCCGGCGCCACGGTCACGGGGGCCGAGCTGCGCCTGCCGCTGGACAGCAAGCCGGCGGAGTCGACGCTGACCCTCTACGCCGTGGCGAGCACCTGGACCGAGAAGACGATCACGGCCGCGAACGCGCCGGCGCTCGGCAAGGCGGTCGCCTCGATCAAGCCGAAGGCCGCGGACACCACGCTGACGTTCGACCTGTCCAAGGTGGTCACCAAGGCCGGGACGTACGCGTTCGCGCTCAAGTCGGCGTCCACGACGGCCGTGACCCGGCTGCGGGCGGTGGAGTACGGGGACGCGGCGTCCGGCGGACCCGAGCTGCGCCTGACCGTCCGCCGCACCGTCCCGACCACCGCGCCCACCAAGGCTCCGACCACCGCGCCCACCAAGGCTCCGACCACCGCGCCGACCACGACTGTTCCCTCGCCCGCACCCACCACCACCGCGCCGGCCGCGTGCACGACGGGCGCGCTGCTGGTGCCGACCTGTGGCGTGCTGTGGGGCGCGGCGGCGGGCGGCTTCACCGACACCCCGCGTGACCAGGCGTTGAAGGACTGGGAGGCGCTCACCGGCCGGACGGCGACGATTTACCACACCTACCACAAGGGCGACGAGCAGTTCCCGACCAAGGCCGAGATCGCCATGACCCAGGACCCGGCCAAGCCGCGGGTGCTGCTGCTCAACTGGAAGATCGCGTACAACTCGACGTGGGCGAAGGTCGCCGCCGGCGCGCAGGACAAGCGCATCGACACCTGGTCCGCGTACGTGAAGAAGAACTACGGCACGCAGAAGTTCTTCCTCGCCCTGCACCACGAGCCCGAGAACGACGTCAACGCGACGGCGGGCTCCGGCATGACGGCCAAGGACTACGCGGCCATGTACCGCCACGTGATCACCCGCCTGCGCGCCAACGGCGTCACGAACGCGGTGAACGTCATCGCGTACATGGGCAACGAGAAGTGGATGGCCCAGTCCTGGTGGAAGGACCTCTACCCGGGCGACGACGTCGTCGACTGGATCGGCCTCGACTCCTACGTGAGCGTCGAGAAGGGCTACTACCACTACGGCGACATGGGCGACATCCTCGACCGGCAGCCCACCGGCGGCGGCCTCGGCTGGTACGACTGGGCCACCACCACCCACCCGGCCAAGCCGATCATGGTGGCGGAGTGGGGCATGTACCACCGCCGCGCCGTCGTCACGGACAAGTCGGTCGCCTTCGACTCGGTGCTCCCCGAGCTCAAGGCCCACCCGAAGGTCAAGGCCATCGTCTACTTCGACACCGCCAGCGACGACGAGGGCGACCGCGACATCTCGGTCAACTCGAGCCCGGCGAGCCTGGCCGCCTTCCAGAAGGTCGCCGCGGACCCGATCTTCAACGTGACGCTCAAGTAAGAGCGCCCACGGGGGTTGCCTGTGGAGGAACCGAAGCTGTGGACAACTTTGCCCGTTGATGGCCGGCGGTCGGTTATGATCCGCCGACCATCAACGGGGAGACCTTTCCATGCGTCGATTCGTGGTCGCGGTGCTGGCCGCGCCCTTTCTCATCGTGCCCTTCAGCTCACCGGCCGCCGCGGCCTGTGCCCGCGTGCCGAGCGACTTCAACGGCGACGGCTACGGTGACGTCGCCATCGGCGCCCCGCGCGCCCATGATCCGGTCTATGACGTCAACTGGCAGGGCGTGGTCCACGTCGCCTACGGGTCGGCGGCCGGTGTCGGCAAGGGTGCTCAGGCCAACGCGTCCTTCCGCGGCAGCACGGCGGGGCTGCCGCGCTTCAGGTTCACGGGCAGCGAGCGGCTCGGCGAGTCGCTGGCGTCCGGCTATTTCGACGGTGACTGCTATGCCGACCTGGCGGTCAGCGCGGCCTCGGGCAGCGACATGCTGGTGCTTTACGGCAGCGCGGCCGGCCTGACGGTGGACCGGTCGGCCGGCTTCGACCGCACGGCGATCCAGCCCGAGGGGGAGTACGGGTCGGGCTTCAGCTCCGACATCACCACGGGCGACTTCGACGGCGACGGCTTCGACGACATCGCGGCCGGTGCGCCCTGGACCGACGCCAACGCCGGCGCCTTCGGCGTGCTCTACGGCTCGGCGACCGGCATCACCAACGCCGGGGCTCAGTGGATCGACCAGGACAGCGCGAGCGTGCCCGGTGCCGCGGAGGCGGACGACGGCTTCGGCACGGCACTGGCTGCGGGAGACTTCAACGGCGACGGCCGGGACGACCTGGCCGTCGGCGCACCCGGCGAGGCGCTCGGCACGCTGTACGGCGCGGGCGGCCTCATCGTCTTTCCCGGCACTGCCGCCGGTCTCGGCACCGCCGGCTCGACGTGGTGGGACCAGGATTCGGCCGGTGTGCCGGGCGGGGCGGAGTACCTCGACAGGTTCGGCGTCAGCCTCACGGCGGGCGACACCACCGGTGACGGCAGGGAGGAGTTGTTCGTCGGTGTCCCGTCGGAGTCGATCGGCACGAAGGACTCTGCCGGGATGCTGCAGATCTTCCGGGGCGCGGCGTCGGGTCTGGTGGCCGGCTCCGCCTACAACCAGGACGACGCGCAGATTCCGGGCGACGCGGAGGCCGGCGATCAGTTCGGCGGCTCGCTCGGGCTGGCGGATCTCAACCGGGACGGCAGGCTCGACCTGGCGGTCGGCGCCCCGGGCGAGTGGGCCGGCACCGTGGATGGCAACGGCGCGATCAACGTTCTCTTCAGCACCACGGCCGGGCCCACCCCCGCCGGCTCCGTCTACATCGATCAGAATTCGGCGGGTGTGCCGGGTGACAACGAGGATCTGGACGCCTTCGGCTGGTCGCTCGGCCGGGTCGCCAACGCTTACGGCGGCGACACGCTGTCCGTGAGCGCCAACGACGAGAAGGTCACGTACAGCAGGGAGGGTGCGGTCACCCTGCTCCCCGGGGCGCCGGCCGGGCAGGCGCGGCCCGCGGGCTATTTCTTCTCGGGCGCGAACTTCCCGGCAGGCGCGGCGGCGGAGGCCAACTTCGGGGCCGGCCTGTCCTGACCCGCGGTGCCCTGGTCCTCATTCCACTGAGGACCAGGGCACCGTCAGCTCCCCGCGACGCCAGCGGGCCGGCCCGTCCAGCACGGGCCACGCCGTCCGGAAACGGTCGACGGTCGCGAGCCAGCGCTGCCGGACGCCGAAGGGCGTCGCGCTCGCATCCCAGGCCGCGCCCAGCGTGCCCACCAGCTCGAAGACGCGGTGACCAGGCACGTTGTGGTGGATCAGCGCCTTCGGCAGCCGCTCCGCGAAGGTGGACGGGTGGTCCAGCGCCGCAAGGCGAGCCGACAATGTCAGCGATTCCGGGCCGGCCGGCGTCACGACCGCCCACGTGGCGATTCGCCCCAGCTCGTCGCAGGTGCCCTCGACCAGCAGGGCACCGGTCGCCGTCATCGTCCGCCAGGCGTCGGCGACCGCGCTCTCGTCGTACTGGCGGAGGACGTTGAACGCGCGCACCACGTCCGGGGCCAGGCCGGCGAGCTCGAAGCCGCCCCGGCGGAACTCCAGGAGCGGCGGGTCCGCGTGGGGCTGCGCGGCTGCCACCCGTACGGGATCGATCTCCAGGCCGGCCACCGCGATGTCGGACCGGACCGCGGCCGCGAGCCGGGACCGCAGCTCGATCGCCGTGATCGGCGTCGCGCCGTAGCCCAGGTCCACCACCAGCGGCCGGTCCGACGACCGCAGCAGGTCACCGCAGCGGAACGCTATGTAGTTGTCGACTCGGCGCAGCCGGTTGGGATTGGTGGTCCCCCGGGTGACGGCGCCGATCGGCTTCACGGCTTGCCGGCAGCGCCCGGCCCGCGAAAGATCGGCTGCTGATCCGCCGGCAGCGGCGGCAGGAACGGCTCGCGGACCACCTTGTGCTGCGCGGCCTGCGCGATCGGGCGGACCACCAGCCGGTCGACGTTGACGTGCTGCGGGCGGGTGGCCACCCACGCGATGCAGTCCGCGATGTCGTCGGCGACGAGGGGCTCGGTCACCCCCGCGTAGACGGCGTCGGCCTTGGCCTGGTCGCCGAAGCGGTTGAGGGAGAACTCCTCGGTGTGCACCATGCCGGGATCGATCTCGATCACCCGGACCGGCTTGCCCGCGAGCTCCAGCCGCAGCGTGCCGACCAGCGCGGTCTGACCGTGCTTGGCGGCGACGTAGCCCCCGCCGCCCTCGTACGCCGTGAACGCTGCCGTCGACCCGACCGTGACCACCGTGCCGGCGCCACTCGCCTCCAGGGCGGGGAGCAGGGCCTGGGTGACACGCAGGGTGCCGAGGACATTGACGTCGTACATCCACTGCCAGTCGGCGACGGATCCGGTGGCGACCGGGTCCATGCCGCGCGCCCCGCCCGCGTTGTTGACGAGCAGCGTCACCGGGCCGCCCACCGACTGCGCGAGGGCGGCCACCGACGAGTCGGACGTCACATCACATCCGACCGCGGTGGCATTGTCCGCGCCCACTTCCTTGACAAAGGCTTCGAGCCGGTCCGTACGCCGAGCCGCCGCCACCACATGAAAACCCTCGGTGACCAGGCGGCGCGCGGTGGCCGCCCCGATCCCACTGGACGCGCCCGTGACCACGGCGATCTTCTTCTGCACCATGCCCCCGATCCTGCCTCATGACGTGAGTCACCCCGGCGGCTCCGGATTGGGATTCGGAGCCGTTCGGTGGGGAAGATGAACGACGGCGTAAAAGTTGCACGTCACGTTTGCCCGCAGCGAAGGGATCATCAGGTGGCAGAGCTCCGCTGGCCCACTCCGCGGCGTCTCGCCACCCTCTCGGTGCACACCTCCCCGCTGGAGCAGCCGGGCACGGGCGACGCCGGGGGCATGAACGTCTACATCGTCGAGGTCTCCAAGCGGCTCGCCGAGCGCGGGGTCGAGGTCGAGATCTTCACCCGGGCGACGTCGAGCGAGCTGCCGCCGTGCGTCGAGATGGCGCCCGGGGTCACTGTGCGGCATGTCACCGCGGGGCCGTTCGAGGGGCTGTCGAAGGAGGAGCTGCCGTCGCAGCTGTGCGCCTTCACCAACGGCGTGCTGCGCGCGGAGGCCGTCCACCCGCCGGGCTGGTACGACGTGATCCACTCGCACTACTGGATGTCCGGGCAGGTCGGCTGGCTGGCCCGGGAGCGCTGGGGCGTGCCGCACGTGCACACCGCGCACACCCTGGCCAAGGTGAAGAACAGGTTCATCGCCGCCGGCGACCGGCCCGAGCCGAAGGCCCGGGTCATCGGCGAGGAGCAGGTGATCGCCGAGTCGGACCGGCTCGTCGCGAACACCCGCTTCGAGGCGCAGGACCTCGTCACCTGCTACGACGCCGACCCGACCCGCCTGTCCGTGGTCCAGCCCGGCGTGGATCTGGGCCGGTTCCGGCCGCGCGAGGACAAGCGGCGGGACAGGCGTCGCCTCGGCCTGCCCGAGGACGGGCAGATCGTGGCCTTCGTGGGGCGCATCCAGCCGCTCAAAGGTCCGGACGTGCTGATCCGCGCGCTGGCCGCCGAGCCGCTGCGCGACGCGGAGGTCACCGTCGTCATCTGCGGTGGCCCCAGCGGCAGCGGGCTCGACCGGCCCACGGCGCTGATCGAGCTGGCCGCCTCGCTCGGCGTCTCGGACAAGGTGCGTTTCCTCGCCCCGCAGACCGGTGCGGCGCTGCCGGCCCTCTACCGGGCCGCGGACCTGGTCGCGGTGCCCTCGCACAACGAGTCGTTCGGCCTGGTCGCGGTCGAGGCACAGGCCTGCGGCACCCCGGTCGTCGCGGCGGCGGTCGGCGGGCTGGTGACGGCGGTCACCGACGGGGTGAGCGGCCTGCTGGTCGACGGGCACGACCCGGCGCGGTGGGCGCGGACGCTGCGGGGGCTGCTGGACGATCCGGGTCGCCGGCTGCGGCTGGCGCGGGGTGCTGTCCGGCACGCCGCCGGCTTCTCCTGGGACCGGACGGCCGACAGCCTGCTCGAGGTCTACACCGAGGCGGTCGCCGAGCACCGGGCTCTCATCGCCTCGCGGCTGGCAGGATCGTACTCATGGTGACGGAGATCGGGTCCCTGATCGAGCGGGTGTGCGCGGAGCGCGAGCTGCCGTGCGAGGCGACCGGCGACTCGTCGTGGGTGGTCACGCTGCCGGGCACGCACAAGCTCAAGACCGCCTGCAACCTGATCGTCGGCGAGCACGCCCTGCGCGTCGAGGCCTTCGTCATGCGGCATCCCGACGAGCGCCGCGAGGAGGTGTGGGCCTGGCTGCTGCGGCGCAATGCCCGGATGTACGGCGTCGCCTTCTCGATCGACACGGCCGGCGACATCTATCTCACGGGCCGGGTCCGCCTCGCCGGGCTCGACGAGGACGAGCTGGACAGGCTGCTCGGCTCGGTGCTCACCTATGCCGACGAGTCCTTCGACCAGCTGCTGGAGATCGGCTTCGGGTCGGCGATCCGGCGCGAGTGGGAGTGGCGCGTCAAGCGCGGCGAGTCCCTGGCCAATCTGCAGGCCTTCGCCCATTTCGCGGACCGGTCCGGCGGCGACAAGGCGGAGTGACATGGACGCGGGGCTCGTGCGCGATGCCCAGGCCGGCGATGTCACCTCGCTGGGCGTCCTGCTCGCCCGGCACCGCCCGGCCATGTACGCCGTCGCGCTGAGCCTGCTGGGCCGTCCCGCCGACGCCGAGGACGCGGTGCAGGAGGCCGCCCTGATCGCGGTTCGCCGCATCGGTGACCTGCGCGATCAAGCCGCGGCCGGCCCCTGGCTCAAGGCGGTGACCCGCAACGTCTGCCGCGCCCAGCTGCGCCGCCCGGTGCCGGTGCCGGCCGAGCTCCCTCCGCTGCCCGACACCCGGCCCGGCCCGGAGGAGGAGCTGGACAGGCTGGCGCTCGGCGACTGGGTGTGGCAGGCCGTCGGACAGTTGAGCCCGGCCCTGCGCGAGGTCGTGCTGTTGCGTCACTTCACCGGCGTCACCCGCTACGACGAGATCGCGGCGATCTGCGGCCTGCCCGTCGGCACCGTCCGCAGCCGGCTGCACCAGGCCCGCGCCAAGCTGACCGAGGCCCTGGCCGCCACCGCCGAGGCCGCCCACGACGACCATGCCGGGCAACGCGCCGCCCGGCGCGCCGAGGCTGAGCAGTTCTTCGCGGAGGTCCGGGCCGGGCGCGGCGAGCGGGCGTTCCGCGAGTTCTACGCGCCGGCCGTGGAGAGCTTCTGGCCCACCGGCAAGCGCCGCCGCGGCGTCGAGTCCCTGGTGGAAGTCATGGATCGGGACCTGTCGGAGGGCGTCCGGCAGTTCGTGACCGGTGTCGTGGCGGCGCCTGGCGTGCTGGTGTGGGAGGCCGAGGCGGTCAATCCGCCGGAGGATCCGGAGCACTGCCCGCCCACCATCGTCTGGATGCATGCCGTCTCCGGGGGCCGGCTGAGCCGGCTGCGAATCTTTCATCAGCGCGAGCGAACTTTCGCCGGTGTCCTCGCATCGTGACCGTATGACCATTTCTGTCGATCACCTCACCGGCCTCGGCGAGAGCAGCGAGGCCGGGTTCATGGCGGCCTACGAGTCCGGCACCCCCGCGGGCGCCGCGGCCGACCTGGGCATCACCGTCCGGCGCATCGGCGGCGGCGTCGCCCTGGCCATGCGGCACGACCCCACCGGCTACTGGAGCAAGGCGCTCGGCTTCGGCGTGACCGAGCCGGTCACCGACGAGCTCGTCGGCGCGGTGGTCGAGTTCTACCGCGAGCACGGCAACGACCGGGCGGCGATCCAGATAGCGCCGTCGCTGCGGCCGGCGAACTGGGACGAGATCACCCGGCGGTACGGCCTGCGGCAGGGCAACAGCGTGGTGAAGCACGCCGCGCGTCCGGCGGAGGTGGGCACCGCTCCGACCGATCTGCGCGTCGGCCCGGTGCCCGCCGGGCAGGCCGTCGCCTGGGCGGAGCTGGTCCTGACGTGCTTCGGGATGCCGCTGGGTCCGCTGACGGAGATGCTGACCGCGTCGTTCGGCAGCCCTGAGTTCCATCCCTTCGGCGCCTGGGCCGGCGCCCGTCTCGTCGGAGCGGCGAACTTGTTCGTCCGCGACGGCGTGGCTTCGCTCAACACCGGTGCCACCCATCCGGACTTCCGGGGCCGCGGCGCCCAGTCGGCCCTGATCGCCGCGCGGGCGGCCAAGGCGGCCGAGCTCGGCTGTGAGTGGATCATCAGCGAGACCGGGCTGCCGGCGGACGGCACGAAGAACCCGTCGACGGACAACATGCTGCGCCTGGGCCTGCGTGACCTCTATCACCGCGACAACTGGATCTGGGAGCGGTAGTACTGTAAGGATAGTTACCAATAGGCAGGCGGCCCTACCCGCCACGTACTGGTACCTGTGGACCGGGCTGCTGATCAACCGGCTGGGCGGGTTCGCGGTTCTGTTCCTGTCCCTCTACCTCACGGCGCAGCGCGGGGCGAGTCCCGCGCTGGCCGGGTTGATCGCCGGCGCGTACGGCATCGGGGGCGTCGGCGGCACGCTGCTGGGCGGCGTCCTCACCGACCGGTGGGGCCGCCGCCCGACGCTGCTCGCCGCACACTTCGGCGCGGCGGCGCTGCTGGTGGCCCTGGCGCTGGTCACCAGCCTGCCGGTCATCGCCGGCCTGACCCTGCTGCTCGGCGTCGCCCACGCCGTGCCGCAGCCCGCGTTCGTGGCGGCGATCATCGACGTGGTGCCGCCCGAGCTCCGGTCGCGCGCGTTCAACCTGCAGTTCTGGGCGTTCAATCTGGGTCTGGCCGGGGCGTCGCTGCTGGCCGGGCTGCTGGCGAGCTGGAGCTATTCCGGCATGTTCCTGCTGGACGCCGGCTCGACGCTGGTGACCGCCCTGCTGCTGCTGTGGAAGGTGCGGGAGACCCGGCGCCCGAGGCAGACGGCGATGCGGCAGGGTCTGCGGGTGCCGCTCACCGACCGGATCTTCCTGGTCTTCGTCGGCCTGACCCTGCTGCAGGCGCTGCTCTACAGCCAGACCAACACGATCATCCCGCTGGCGATGGCGGGGGACGGCCTCGACCCCTCCGTGTACGGGCTGGTCACCGCGCTGAGCGGCACGCTGATCGCGGTCGGGCAGCTCTTCGTGCCCCGGGTGATCGACGGCCGGCGCAAGGACCGGGTGCTCGCCGCGGCCCTCGCCGTCATGGCGGCCGGCTTCGCGCTGGTCGCCTGGGCCGACGGCGCCGTCCTCTATCTCGTGGCGGCGGCGGTCTGGACTGTGGGCTCAATGCTCGCCGCCCCGCCCAACGCCGAGATCAACTCGGAGCTGGCGCCGGCCGAGCTGCGCGGGCGCTATCAGGCGGTCTTCTTCCTGACCTTCCCGGCGGCGTCCTTCCTGGCGCCGGCGCTGGGCGGGGCGGGGCTGCAGGCCTTCGGCGCGGGGCACTGGCTGATCGTGGCGGGAGTCGGCCTGGCGGGCGCCGCGCTGCATCTGGTGGCGGGCCCGGCGCGCGAAAGGCGCGTGCGCCTCGTCGACGTCGGCACCGGCGTCTGACGGCGGATCGGCCCCGCAAGAGGCGTGATCCGTGGGCGCTGGATCGAGCGCGGGAGGGACGTGATCGTGGCGCCGGCCTTCTCGAGGAAGGTCGCCGTCTTCTCGCTGAGCGTC
>NZ_JAUQWH010000100.1 GCF_030757795.1 Actinoplanes oryzae | reverse complement strand
CGCGCGACATCCTTGACGTAGAGGCGCAGATGGGCCGGGGTGGGCGGCCAGCCGGGCCCGGCGTCGAAGAGCAGCAGGGCCGTGCCGTCGACGGTGACCTCCGCGTGCAGGATGCGGTCACCGTCGGCGACGCGGGCGCCCGGGACCTCGTGGGCGCCGAGAACCGCGCGGAGGAAGTCGATCTCGGCGGCCGTGTCGGCGGAGATCAGCCAGGGGGCGAGCGTGGTCGTGTGCATGGGGTCACGCTAGGGCGGATTGCGGTCACGTCCCGGCCGGTTCGCGGCCCGTCACGCGCCGGTGGCACGCGCGATGCGCGAAACCGGGCCGGGCGCCGATGTCGTTCCTCGCGGATGGCGCCAGTCGCGGGCGCGGACCGGGGCTCGCGGTTGCCGGTTCCGCCGCTGCGGGGCTCGGGGCTACTGCTTCGCCGTCACGGGACTCGGGGCCGCCGCTGCGGAACTCGGGCCTTCAGCTGACGCCGTCACGGGACTCGGGGCTGACGCTCCCGCCGCCGCTGCGGAACTCGGGGCTTCAGCTGACGCCGTCACGGGGCTCGGGGCTGACGCTTTCTCCGCCGCTTCCGCTGCCGCGGCGCACTCGGCGGCCAGGGCGGCGTCGTCGTCGGCCTGGGCGGCCTGGCAGGCGGCGTGGGCCTCGGGGGTCGGGGGGCGGGCGGCGGCGAGGCCCTCGCTCACCCGGGTGGCGACGCTGCAGCCGACCTGGCGCAGCACCTCGATCTGCTCCGGCGTGAGGCCGTCGATCACGTAGCGGCGGACCGCCTCGACGTGACCGGGCGCGGCGGCGACCACGAGGTCCCAGCCGGCGTCGGTGAGGACCGCGCGGGTGTAGCGGGCGTTCTCCGGGTCGGGCTCGCGGCGCAGCAGGCCGCGCTGCTCGAGGCGCTTGACGACGTTGGAGAGCCGGGACAGCGAGGCGCTGATGGCGCCGGCGAGGTCGCTCAGGCGCATCGTGCGGTCCGGCGCCATGGAGAGCGCGCTGACCGTCATGTAGTCGAACAGGGTGAGCCCGTTGTCGCGCAGCAGCTGGGCGTCGAGGGCGGCGGGCAGCTTGAAGATCAGGCTGGCGAGCGCCATCCAGCCCTGGAGCTCGTGCTCGTCCAGCCACCGCGGTTCGTCGTGCATGGCGGAAATCCTACGGCGGCCGCGCACCCCGGAACGTGACCCGGCTCGCATCAGGTTCAATCTTGAAGTGCAGGTGCTAGGGTGGCGTTCAAGCTTGAACCGCTTCAAGATTGAACCTGTGAGAGGACACCGTCGTGACCCTGTTCCGCCTCGACGCCAGCATTCACTTCGAGCACTCCACGAGCCGCGAGATCGCGGACATCGTCGAGCAGGAGTGGCTGGCCGCCCACCCGGGCGACACGATCGAGCGCCGCCGCATCGGCATCGAGCCGATTCCGGCCACCTACTGGGCCGCCGCGGTGAGCGCCGGCATGACGCCCGAGGACCAGCGCACCGACGAGCAGAAGCAGGCCGTCGCCCTCGCCGCCGAGCTCTACGACGAGCTGGTCGCCGCCGACGCCATCCTCTTCGCCGTCCCGCTGTACAACTTCGGGCCCTCGCAGCACATCAAGGCCTACATCGACCTGGTGGCCACCGACCCCCGGGTCGCCAGCCAGCCGTTCCTGAGCGGCAAGAAGTTCGTGCTCGCCACCGTGCGCGGCGGCGCCTACGGCGCGGGCACCCCGCGCGAGGGCTGGGACCACTCGACCCCGTTCCTGCGCCGCATCTTCGCCGACTCGTGGGGCGCCGACCTGACCGTCGTCGAGCGCGAGTTCACCCTGGTCGGCGTCAACCCGGCGCTGGACCAGTTCAAGGACCTCGCCGCCGAGATGCACCAGGGCGCGCTCGCCTCCGCCCGCGAGGCCGGCAAGGCGCTGGGCGCCCTCCCCCTCGACGCCTGAACCCGCGCGACGGGCGCTGACGCCGCCCGGCCGACCACTCGCGACGGGCGCTGACGCCGCCCGGCGGACCACTCGCGGCGGGCGCTGATGCCGCCCGGCCGACCACTACGGACGCTGCGACGAAGGCGCCGGCCCGCTCCCCGCGGGCCGGCGCTTTCGGGTTTTGATCTTCGGGAGCTTGGATCACGCACGTGGCCCGGTGGGGCTCCGCGCTCTGGACGCGTCAGCGGCCAGCGGAGTCGCGCCGGGCACCTCGGCGTGAGCAGCGGTCCGTACCCCCCACCCCGCTACGACATCGTCCTTCGCATTTGACCTTGATCCGGTCTTTGTTTCAGCCTCGCAAATGTGCGCTGCGTGGTCTTGTTTTCACGCGTTTGCATGTGTCAAGGTCCCCGCAAGATTGCGATGGGGGTGGGGATGGGCGAGGCCGCGATCGAGCTGGCCGGGGTGCACAAGGAGTTCACGGTGCACGGTGAGCGGGTGCAGGCCGTCCGGCGGCTGGACCTGACGGTGGGACAGGGCGAGTTCTTCTCGCTGCTCGGGCCCTCCGGGTGCGGCAAGACGACGACCATGCGGATGATCGCCGGCTTCGAGGAGCCGACGGGCGGCACGGTCCGCCTCGACGGGCGCGACGTGACGGGGATCGCGCCGCACAAGCGCGACGTCAACATGGTCTTCCAGTCCTACGCGTTGTTCCCGCACCTGACGGCGTACGAGAACGTGGCCTTCGGACTGGAGCGCAGGAAGGTCGCCAAGGACGAGATCCGCCGCCGCGTGGGCGAGATGCTGGACATCGTCTCGCTGGCGGGGATGGAGAAGCGGGCGCCGCGCGAGCTCTCCGGCGGCCAGCAGCAGCGGGTCGCGCTGGCCCGGGCGCTGGTCAACCGGCCGCGCGCGCTGCTGCTCGACGAGCCACTCGGCGCGCTGGACCTCAAGCTGCGCCAGCAGATGCAGACCGAGCTCAAGCGGATCCAGCGCGAGGTCGGGATCACCTTCGTCTACGTCACGCACGACCAGGGCGAGGCGCTGACCATGTCGGACCGGATCGCGGTCATGCGGGCCGGCGCCGTCGAGCAACTGGGCACGCCGCGCGAGATCTACGAGCGGCCGGCGACGCGCTTCGTGGCCGGCTTCATCGGCACGTCCAACATCATCGACGGTACGGTCGAGCGCGTCGACGACGGCGTGGCGGTCCTCAGCTACGGGCCGGGCGAGCGCGTGCTCGTGCCCACGTCGGCGCCGGCGGGCACGGCGCTCGAGGTGTCCGTGCGGCCGGAGAAGATCGACCTGTCCCGGGAGCAGCCCGCCGCCACAGGCTGCAGCATGCTTTCCGGCGTGGTGAAGGACGTCGTCTACCACGGCACGTCGACCAACTACACGGTCGGCACGGCGGCGGGGCCCGACCTCGTGGTCTTCGACCAGAACGCCCGGGACGCCGAGGACCTCGCGGGCCCCGGCGACCGCGTGCACCTGACCTGGAGCCCCCAGCACTCCTACCCGATCGGAGCCTCATGAGCCACCTCGATCCCGCCCTCGTCCGGGGGCTCACCACCCGGCGCGGCTTCCTGACCACGGCGGGTCTCGCCGCGACCGGCGCCCTGCTGGCCGCGTGCGGGGTCAAGGGGCAGGGCTCCCCCGCCGCCAGCGCCCCGGCGGCCGACGAGGTCGCGAAGTTCTGGGCCGGCAGGACGGGCACGGGGTCGCTCAGCGTCGCCAGCTGGCCGCTCTACATGGACCCCGAGCAGCCGGAGCTCAAGAAGTTCACCGCGGCCACCGGGATCAAGGTGAACTATCAGGAGGTCATCCAGGAGATGGGGCCCTGGTTCGCCAAGGTGCAGCCGCAGCTGGCCGCGAAGCAGGACATCGGCTACGACGCGATGATCATCACCAACGGGTCGAACTTCGCCAAGTTCCGCAACTCCGGCTTCCTGGCGCCGCTGGATCACGCCAAGCTGCCCAACTACGTGGCCAACGCCGATCCCTCGTACGCCAAGGCCGCCTACGACCCGGGCAACGTCTACTCGATCCCGTGGGCGTCGGGGATCACCGGGATCGCGTACGACGAGAGCAAGACCGGCCCGATCACCAGCATCGCCGACCTGTGGAACCCGAGGTTCAAGGGCAAGGTCGGCATGTTCTCCGACACCGAGGAGCTGGGCAACTACGGGCTGCTGGCGATCGGGGTCAAGCCCGAGGACTCCACGCCGGACGACTGGCGCAAGGCGGCGGAGAAGCTCAAGGAGCAGAAGAGCAGCGGCGTGCTGCGCAACTACTACGACCAGAGCTACATCGACGCGCTGGGCAAGGGCGAGGTCTGGCTCACCCAGGCGTGGTCCGGCGACGTCTTCCAGAAGAACGTCTCCGACGGGACGAACTACAAGTTCGTCATCCCGGCGGAGGGCGGCACGATCTGGACCGACAACTTCACCATCCCGGTCACGGCGAAGAACCCCGTGGACGCGCTCACGCTGATGGACTTCTTCTACCAGGTGCCGGTCTCGGCGAGCCTCGCCGAGTACATCAACTACGTGTGCCCGGTGCCGGCGGCCAAGGAGCAGATCGCCAAGGACGCCGCGGCCGCCACGGGCGAGGACAAGGCGACGCTCGCCCAGGTCGCGGCCAGCCCGCTGGTCTTCCCGGCCGCCGGCGACTACGCGCGGCTGCACTACTACGTGCCGTTCGCGTCGGAGGCCGAGCACCAGGAGTTCCAGAGCGTCTTCGAGCCCGTGGTGCTGGGCTGACGTGCGCCGCCGGCTCGCTCCGTACCTGCTCGTCCTGCCCGGCGGGCTGTGGCTGCTGCTGTTCTTCGTCGTGCCGATGGTGACGATGCTGTCGCTCTCGCTGCAGGAGGGCGACATCGTCTCCGGGTACGTCTTCACGGGGCACTGGCAGACGTACGCCGACGTGTTCGTCAACTATCGGACGCAGCTCGTGCGGTCGCTCGTCTACGGCGCCGCCGCCACGGTCGTGCTGATCGTGGCGGCGTTCCCGGTGGCGTACTGGATCGCCTTCCACGGCGGGCGGCGCAAGGCGTCGTACCTCGTCCTGCTGTTGCTGCCCTTCTTCGTGTCCTTCGTCCTGCGCACGATCTCGTGGCGCTACGTGCTGACCGACGAGGGCATCCTGCTCGGCCCGCTCAAGGACGCCGGGCTGCTGCCGGACGGCTTCCACGTGCTCGGCACGCCGGTCGCCGTGATCCTCGGCCTGGTCTACAACTTCCTGCCGTTCATGGTGCTGCCGATCTACGTCGCGCTGGAGCGCATCGACCCGCGCGTCGTCGAGGCGGCCCGCGACCTGTACGCCGGCCCGGCCGTCGCCTTCCGCAAGGTCGTCCTGCCGCTGGCGCTGCCCGGGGTCTTCGCCGGCGTGCTGATGACCTTCGTGCCGGCCAGCTCCGACTACGTCAACTCGGCGGTGCTGGGCAGCTCCTCGACGGCCATGATCGGGCAGGTCATCCAGTCGCAGTACCTGACCAGCTCGAACTACCCGGCCGCGTCCGCGCTGTCGTTCACGCTCATGGCCGTGCTGCTGATCGGGGTCTTCGCCTACGCCCGCGCGCTGGGCACCGAGGACGTCATGAAGGTGGCCGCCCGATGAGGTTCCTGCGCGTGTACACCTGGCTGGTCGTCGCCTGGCTGGCCCTGCCGATCGCCGTGATGGTCGTGTTCGGGTTCAACGACACCCCGGGCCGGTACAACCAGACGTGGGACGGCTTCACGCTCAAGTGGTACGGGCGGGTGTTCGCCCTCGACGACCTCACCCGCGCCCTCGGGATCTCGCTCGGCATCGCGCTCGCCACGATGCTGATCGCGGGCGCGCTGGGAACGGGCATCGGGTACGCGCTCGGCCGGTTCCGGTTCCGCGGGTCCGGCACGGTCAACCTGCTCATGTTCGCCACGATGAGCTCGCCGGAGCTCGTCATGGGCGCCTCGCTGCTGACCCTCTTCGTGTCGGCGGGCGTCGGGCTCGGACCCGTCACGATCACGATCGCGCACGTCATGTTCTCGATCTCGTTCGTCGCCGTGGTGGTGCGGGCCCGGGTGCTCACCCTCGACCGCTCGCTCGAGGAGGCGGCGGCGGACCTCGGGGCCTCGCCGTGGACGGCCTTCTGGCGGGTCACCTTCCCGCTGATCCTGCCCGCGGTCGGCTCGGGGATGCTGCTGGCCTTCGCGCTGTCGATCGACGACTTCGTGGTCACGAACTTCACCGCCGGCACGACGACGACCTTCCCGCTGTGGATCTGGGGCGCGACGCGGATCGGGCTGCCGCCGCAGGTCAACGTCATGGGAACGCTGATCTTCCTGGCCGGGGTGCTGGTGGCCGTCGGCAGTTCGCTCCGAGCGCGCCGCCGGGCATGAGCACATGCGCTCGCTGGCGGACGCCGAACCCCGGCCGTACTGGCTGACCCAGCCGGGGGCGCCGGTCGCGGCCGACCCGCTGATCGACGCCGCGGAGGCCGACCTGGCCGTGATCGGGGCCGGGTACAGCGGGCTGTGGACGGCCCTCATCGCCAAGGAACGCGATCCCGGGCGGGATGTCGTGGTGCTCGAGGCGGGGACGGCGGGGTGGGCGGCTTCCGGGCGGAACGGCGGCTTCTGCTCGGCGTCGCTGACGCACGGGTACGCGAACGGGGTCAGCCGGTTCCCCGCCGAGATGCCGCTGCTCACGGCCCTGGGGCGGGACAACCTCGACGCCATCGCCTCCGCCGTGTCGCGGTACGACATCGCGTGCGGCTTCGAGCGTACGGGGGAACTGCAGGTCGCGACCGCGCCGTGGCAGGTGCGGGAGCTGACCGCCCAGCCGGGGCAGGTGCTGCTGGACCGGGAGGCGGTCCGGGCCGAGCTCGACTCCCCCACCTACCTGGGTGGCGTGTGGGACCGGGACGGGTGCGCGATGGTCGATCCGGCCCGGCTGGTGTGGGGGCTGCGGCGGGCGTGCCTGGCGCTGGGGGTGCGCATCCACGAGAACACCCGGGTCGAGGCGATCGAGACGCGGCCCGGCCGGTTGCGGCTGCACACCCTGCAGGGGCGGTTGGATGCCCCGCACGTGGCGCTGGCGACGGGCGCGCACGGGACGTTGCTGCGGCGGCTGCGGCACTATCTGGTGCCGGTGTACGACTACGCGCTCATCACCGAACCCGTCGACCTGTCGTCGATCGGGTGGCGGAACCGGATGGGTGTCGGCGACTCGGGGAACCAGTTCCACTACTACCGGCTCACCTCGGACAACCGGATCCTGTGGGGCGGGTACGACGCCGTGTACTACCGCGACGGGCGCATCGCCGTCGACCACGACCAGCGGGAGGAGACGTTCCGGACGCTCGCGCGGCACTTCGCGACGACGTTCCCGCAGCTCGACGGCGTCCGGTTCACGCACAAGTGGGGCGGCGTGATCGACACGTGCAGCCGGTTCACGGGGTTCTACGGCACGGCGTACGGGGGGCGGCTCGCGTACGCGGCGGGCTACACCGGGCTCGGGGTGGGCGCCACCCGCTTCGGGGCGCAGGTGATGCTCGACCTGCTGGCCGGGGCGCCCACCCCGCTCACGTCCCTGCGCATGATCCGGACCAAGCCGGTACCGTTCCCGCCGGAGCCGCTGCGCAGTGGCGTCATCGAGCTGACCCGGTGGTCGATGGCCCAGGCCGACAAGCACGGCGGGCGGCGCAACCTGTGGCTCCGCACGCTCGACAAGGTCGGCCTGGGCTTCGACTCCTGACGTCAGCCGGTGACGGTCACCGGGATGCGCTTGAGCTCGGTGGTCCCGTCACCCACGACCAGGACACCGGCGTACGTGCGGCCGGCCTCCAGCCCCGACCAGCGCAGCGTGAGCGTGGCGGTCGCCCCCGCCATGAGCGTGCGCCGCTTCGGGTCGATCGTGAGCTTGCCCGTGGTCGTGCCGGGCGCCCCCGGGGCCACCACGGTCCAGGTGAGATCGTTGGACGCGACGCCGTCGAGGATCTCCTGGTCGATCACCAGCGTGTAGTCGCCGCCGCCGTCGGGCAGGACGACCGTGGCGCCCCGGCGGGTGGCCGCGGCCTGGGTGACGAAGGTGCCGGCGGCGTCGTACACCAGGGCGGTCCAGTCGGCGCACGGGTCGCCGTCGTCGCACTGGGTCCCGTACTGGGAGGTGAGGTTGATCTGGGGGTTGACCGCCCCGGACGGGACCGTGACGGTGGTCCGCAGCATCGACGCCGGCAGCGGGGCCGGCAGCGTGCTCAGGTCCGTCTCGTTCCAGTCGATGCCTCGCGTGTCGCCGGTGAGGGTGGCGGTGCGCGCCTCCCCCGCGGTCAGGCCGGCGGCCTGGACCTGCAGCGTCCCGGTGTAGCCGGCCTGGAACTGCAGGGCGACGCTGCCCTGGGTGCCGGTGCCCGTGACGGTGTCCGGGGCGACCAGGGCGGTGTTGCGGACGATCAGCGGCGTCCGGACGGCGTGGCCCCGGTTGTCCGAGAAGGTCAGAGCCCCGTCGACCCAGGAGCCGGACGCACCGCCGGCGTGGGTGACCTTGATCGTGTAGGTGACGCTCTTGCCCGGCTGCAGCGCGAAGCTCGCGGGCGAGACCTGGACCCGGTAGCCCTCGGGCGCGTCGATCGACACCTTGTACTGCGAGGCCTTGTCGCTGACGTTGGTGACCGTCCGCTTGACCGTCTGGGTCCCGAGCATGTTCCCCAGCGAGACCGACGGGTAGTTGAGGTCGCGGGCGGTCAGCGGCGTGCGGTCCGCGCAGAACTCCAGGCCGGTCAGCTGCACGTCGCCGCCGCGCTCGTCCTCGACGCCGCAGAGGAAGTCCAGCCAGTCGTCGGCGTCGTTCTCGTAGACCAGGCCGGGGTCGAGGGCGTCGGCGGGCCGGGCCTCCCCCGCGCCGTAGTCGTTGGCGTCGGCGTCCGATCCGGCCTTCTGCATCCGGCCGCCGGTGCTGGTCACCGCGCTCGCGGTGGTCATCAGGGCCGACTTGACCATGTCCGGGGTCCAGTCGAGGTGCTTGCCCTTGACCAGCGCGGCGAACCCGGCGAGGTGCGGCGCCGCCATCGAGGTGCCGGACATGAGGGTGAAGTCCCTGTCGCCCTCGGCCGGGGACGTGGCCGCCGCGACGTCGACGCCGGGCGCGGCGATGTCGGGCTTGAGCAGGTCGGCGCCGGTGAACACGGACGGGCCGCGCGAGGAGAAGCCGCCCACCGCGGGCCACTCGACCGGGGTCCACGCGCCGGTCGTGAAGGTCGCGGTCGGGTTCGCCGTCTTCGCGTACGCGGTCAGGACCGCGCCCACCTTGTCGTCGACGTGGGCGGCCGGCAGCACGTGCAGGTCGGCGATCTGGCCGTTCGCGTCCCACGGGGACTGGTAGAGGATCATCGCGGCACCGCCCGCCGCGGCGACCACCTGCCCCTTGGCCACGCGTCCGGTCTCACCGCCGCGGGCGCAGAGCACGATCTTGCCCTTGGCCTTCGCCGGGTCGAGCGCGCCCACCTCGCACAGGCCCGCGTAGTAGCGGCCGATGTCGTCGTCCTGGACGGCCGCGTCCGCCGCATCGATCAGCGGGGCCTTTCCGGCGCCCGCCCCGATCCCGACGCCGGTGACGGTCCGGCCGTCGCCCAGGGTGATCGTCTTGAGGTAGCGGTGGTCCTGCTCGGTCGCGGCGACCGTCGTGACCCACGGCCCGGTGTTGTCCACCGTCCCGCCCGGCCCGTCGTTGCCCGCGGCGGCCGACACGAAGACGCCGGCGGCGGCCGCGTTGAAGAACGCCGCGTCGGTGGCACTCCAGTACTCGTTGCCGTCGCCGGCCGAGTAGTTGATGACGTCGACGCCGTCCGCGACCGCGTCATTGATCGCCTGCACGATGTCGGCCTCGGCACCCATGCCGCCGCCCGCGCCGTCGGACCAGAGCACCTTGTAGATCGCGAGGCGGGCGGCCGGGGCCATCCCGGTGATCTCGCCGAGGTCGAACCCGCCCGCGCTGGCGGCCACCCCGCTGCGGCCGGCCGCCGTGCTCGCGGTGTGCGTGCCGTGCCCGTTGGCGTCGCGCGGGGAGTCGAACTCCTCGGGGTTGCCGATCTGGGCCTTGCCGCCGTACCAGCGGGCGCCGATCACCTTGTTGTTGCACAGCGGCTGGGCTTCCTCGCCGAAGTCGCACGTGCCCTTCCACTTGGCGTCGATCACCGCCTGGTCGGGGCGGGGCTCGGGCAGGGCCGCGAAGCTCGGGCTCTCCGGCCAGTAGCCGGTGTCCAGCACGCCGACGATCACGCCCTCGCCCGCGCGGGTGTCGCCGCCGTACTGCTGGGCCCACAGCCCGTCCTCGCCGGACAGGCCCAGGTAGGACGCGGTGTTCGACGTCTGGATCCGGACCGTGCGGTCGGCGAACACCGCCTGCACGCCGGACGTGTCGCGCAGCGTCCGGGCCTGGGCCGGGGTCAGCTCGGCCACGAAGCCGTTGAACGCGGTGTCCATCGTGGCCTCGGGCGTGACGTGCGCTTTCGCCGTCACCGCCGCCCGGCGGCCGGTCAGATAGCCACGGTACGCGCGGGCGGCCGCGGAACCGCGGTTGAGCTTGGCGCCGTCGCGCGGCTTCGTCGCCGGCAGGCCCTTCACGTCGCCCTCGTACGTGGCCAGCGGGTCGTCCGCCAGCTGCACGAGGTATCGGCTGGTTTTCTCCGGGTCTGCCGGTGCCGCGGCGGCCGTGCTGCTGCCGGGCAGGGCCACAGCCGCGGCGGAGACCGCCAGCAGCAGCACGGCCAGAGGGATGGTGGGTCGCACTCGTTCGTTCCTTTCGCGTCGCCGGCCGCCCGGGTGGGCCTCCGGCTGCGGCGACGCTATGCGGGTGCGGACCCGCGGAACCATGGGCTTTACCGCGTCGTAGCGGCAGTACACAACGCCGTTACCAGATGTGCGGCTTGCCGAATTCCGAACCGGGACCCTATGCGGACGGCCGGTCCGGCAGGCCGAACGCGAGCAGGACCGGGCCGTGCTCGCTCGGATAGAAGGGGACGTAGCCGGCCTGGACGTAGAGCATGCCGTTCGCGACGACGGCGCCACCGTTGCCGGAGATGGAGCTGCCGAAGCCGGTGCCGCCGTTGACGGCGGCGAACTCGCGGACGGTGTCGTACTCCCAGAGGACCGCGCCGGTGCGCGCCGAGTAGATCCGCATCTTGCCGTCGGTGCTGCCCTCGTAGACCAGGCCGGGAGTCGTGGTCACGGCCGGGGTGTGGGCAAGAGCGCAGATGCCGGGGTACGCGGCCGCGCCGCCCGTGGTGCAGCCGTCGGCCGGGTTCGGGGTCTGCCAGCGGACGCGGCCCGTGGCGGGGTCGACGGCGAAGAGGGTGCCGGGATCGGCGAAGTACGTGGCGATGAAGAGGCGGCGGCCGTCGTAGCTGCTGCCCCACTGGATGCCGGAGATGCCGCCGCTGGGCAGGGGCACGCCGAGCTGGCGGCGCCACACGACAGCGCCGGTCGCCGCGTCGAACGTGTGGTAGACGCCGCTCTTCTGCCCGACGCCGACCAGGGTGCGGCCACCGGCGCGGAAGATGTTCGGCGTGGCGCCGATGTCGTAGTCGAGGGCGGTGCCGTCGTGGAGCCCCGGGCAGTAGCCCTCGGCGTCCGGCTCGTTGCACAGACTGCGCCACGTGTCGGCATCGGTGACCTGGTTCTTCCAGCGAACCGCCCCGGTACGCGCGTCGAGCGCGAGCAGCGAGTCGAAGTCGCCGGCACTGCCCGTGTAGTTCTGCCCCGTGCCGACATAGAGCGTGTCCGTCACCGGGTCGACGACCGGCGAGCTCCACACGCCCGCGCCCGAGGGCTCGTACCGGGCCGCCCCGCTGGGCCAGGTGCCGGCCCGCACCGGCTCGGGGACGGTCCAGTACCGCCAGACCAGCGCACCGGTCTCCGCGTCCAGGGCGTCGATGTGCCCGCGGAACGTGCAGCACGGATAATCGGCGCCGGCCGTGTTCTCCCCGCTGGACGAGCCGATGTAGACCAGGCCGTCGTGGTACAGCGGTGAACTCGTGTGCAGTGCGGCGGGATGATCGTCGGTGTCGCGCGCCCACCGGAGCCGGCCGGTCTCCTGATCCAGCGCGTAGACGTAGCCGCGGCTGTCGCCGAAGTAGACCTTCCCGCGCGCCACTGCCGGGCCGTCCATGACCATGCCCGCGCCGAGGGCCGGATTGACCGTCAGCGTGTCGAAGAACCACTTCCGGGCGCCGGTACGGGCGTCGAGCGCGTAGAAGAAGAGGCTGTTGTCCCCGACGTAGACGGTGTCGCCGACGACGGCGGGCTGGCTCTTGACCGGGGCGCCGGTCTTCGGGAACGCGTAGGCCCACTTGAGCTCCAGCCGCCCGGCGGTGGCCGGCGTGATCTGCCGCTCGGCGCCGTTGTGCCGGGAGCCGCGGACGTCACCCTGCCAGGTCGGCCAGTCGCCGCCCCTCGGCCGGTCGCCGCCCCGGGGGCCGGCCGATGCCGGAACCGCGGGGATCAGCAGCAGGACGGCGGCCAGGGTAAGTGCTCTGCGCAGAGACATCGAACCTCCCCGTTCTCCCGGCCACCATAGGCCCGCGGGGGCTGCTCGCCGTGCCGAGTCCTCGATCTGTCACGCGGCGGGCGCGCGGCGACCGGTGTCCGCATGGGCGGCACGAGGTGCGCGCGGATCGACGCCGGCCGGGCCGCGCTGGATGACGGCGGAGCCGGCCGCGCTGGACGACGACGAAGCCGGCCGCGCTGGATGCCGGCGAAGAGCGCCGGGGTAAGGGCCGGGACGGGCAGCGTGCGGCACATGATCAGGCCGCCCGCGGACGGCACCGAGCGGGCGCCGCCGAGACGACGCCCACGCGGGATTGATGGGCCACCGGAGACGGGCGCCGGGTGCAGGCGCGCGGCGTGCAGGCGCGCGGCGTGCAGGCGCGCGGCGTGCAGGCGCGCGGCGGCGGCCCGTCAGAGCCGGGCCGGGCTGTCCGTCAGAGGCCGGCGGTCAGCTGCAGCGAGCGGATCCGGTCGGCGGTGTCGAGGGCGTGGTGGGCGGTGATGAGCTCGTCGGCGCCGGCCTCCTTGGCGAAGGTCTCCAGGTAGTCCTGGACCTCGGCCGCGGTGCCGACCGCCGTGAAGCGGGTCATCTGGGAGAGCTGGCGGCCGGAGGGGGACGCCAGGAACTCGTCGATCTCGGCGTCGGTGAAGTTGCGGGCGACCGGGCCGCGGGTGATGAAGGCGCGGGTGCGGGCGCGGTAGCTCTTCGTCATCTGGTCGACCGCGGTGTCGTGGTCGTCGGCGGCGATCACGTTGACGCCGGCGATGGCGTAGGGCTCGGCGAGCTGGGCGGACGGCTCGAACGTGTCGCGGTAGACGGCGATCGCCTGGTGCAGGGCGTCGGGGGCGAAGTGCGAGGCGAACGCGTAGGGCAGGCCCAGCTTGGCCGCCAGCTGCGCGCCGAACAGCGACGAGCCCAGGATGTAGAGCGGCACTGGGGCGTCGGGGCGGGGCACCGACTGCACGCCGGGAACCAGGGACTTGCCGGCGAGGAAGCCCTGCAGCTCCTGGACGTCCTGCGGGAAGGACTCGGCGGAGGCCGGGTTGCGGCGCAGCGCGTACATGGTGGCCTGGTCGCTGCCCGGCGCGCGGCCGAGGCCCAGGTCGATGCGGTCGGGATAGAGCGTGGCGAGCGTGCCGAACTGCTCGGCGATGACCAGCGGGGAGTGGTTGGGCAGCATGATGCCGCCGGCGCCGAGCCGGATCGTCTCGGTGTGCGCGGCGACGTGGCCGATCACCACGCTGGTGGCCGAGGAGGCGATGGAGGGCATGCTGTGATGCTCCGCATACCACACGCGGCGGTAGCCGGCCGCCTCCGCGGCGCGGGCCAGGTCGACGCTGGCCGCGAGGCTGTCGCGGGCGCTCTGCCCGGGCGCGATGGGTGCGAGGTCGAGGAGCGAGAGTGGGATCGCCATCCCCCCATCGTCCTCCTTCCGGCGCCGGACCGAGGCGTGACAGTCCTTACAACTTGACCCCGGCGTCAAAGAAGCGCCGGCCCGGAGCGGACCACGGTCGTCGGGCAAGCGGCGGCCCGGGACGAGCCACGGTCGTCACACGAGCGGCGGCCCGGGACGAGCCACGGTCGTCACACGAGCGGCGGCCCGGGACGAGCCACGGTCGTCACACGAGCGGCGGCCCGGGACGAGCCGCGGTCGTCACGCGAGCGGCGGGTCGGGACGGACCACGGCGTCGAACTCGTCGCCGCTCTCCAGCCGGGTGACCAGGTTGTTGACGCCTATGCCCCCGTTGTGCCGGTGCGCCCAGCGGCTCACCAGGCAGGCCGCCTGCGTGACCGGCCAGTCCTTCCCGCCGCTCGTCGCCTGCGCCCAGTCGGCGGTGAGCACGGGGAGCGCCTGCTCGTACGGGATGCGGCAGCGGTCGATGCGCCGGGCCGGCGGCGTCACGTACCGGTCGTCGCCGGCGACCAGGGCGGCCAGGCCCGCGTCGAACCACGGCGGCACCTCGCGGACCACGGGCCCGACGCGCTGATGGAACTCGGCCAGGGTCAGCTCGCGCCCCACCGCCGCCTCCGTGACGCCGTCCGGCGGGAGCACCACCGTCCAGTTCCGCCGCTGGAGGCCGCCGCTCAGGCGCCGGTAGCAGGACTCCGACGCGCAGAACACGATCCGCGGGTCGGTGATGCGCTCGCCCCAGAAGAACTCGACCCGGCCGCGGGCCCCGCGGACGGCGATCTCGTAGCGGGGATCGTCGCGCTCGGCCCAGATGCCGTCGCCCAGGTCCCGCAGGCCGGAGCAGCCGGGGCACGCGGTGGCGGCGACCGCCGGAGCGGCCGCGACCAGGCCGGTGACACCGATCACGAGCACGGCGGCGGCGGCGAGCACGCGGCGCAGGAGCACGCGCGCATGCTATCGGCCGCGGCGCTCCCACACGTCGCGCAGGGCGGTCGCGCGCAGGGCGGCGTTGATGCCGAGCCAGCGCACCGGCTCGGGCTCCCAGCGCCGGGAGCGGTGCCCGACCCACGGCAGCGTCGTCCGGTCGCTCAGGTCACCGGCGATCAGGTCGGCCAGCGTACGCCCGGCGAGGTTGGCCGCCGCCACGCCGTCACCGACGTAGCCGCCCGCCCAGGCGAGCCCGTCGTGCACGCCCACCGACGGCATCCAGTCGCGCGGGATGCCGAGCGGGCCGCCCCAGCTGTCCTCGATGGGCGGGTCGATGCCGAACAGCTCGGTCAGGGTGCGGCGGAGGGCGGCGAAGACGTGCGGCTCCCGGTCGTACGAGGGCCGGACGCGCGAGCCGAAGTGATAGGGCGCCCCGCGGCCGCCGAACGCCAGCCGGTCGTCGGCGGTGCGTTGCCCGTACACGATGAGGTGTCGCTCGTCACTGAAGGTCTCGCGCCGCGCCAGGCCGATCCGCGCCCAGGTCGCGGGGTCGAGGGGCGCCGTCACGATCATCAGCGAGTAGACCGGGGCGAGCGCGCGGCGGTGCCCGGGCAGCCCGGCGGTGTAGCCCTCGAGCGCCCGCACGACGGTCGGGGCCCGGACGGTCCCGCGATCGGTCGTCACCTCGCCGCGCCTCACCGACAGCGCGCGCGTGCCCTCATGGATCGTGACGCCGCGGCGCTCGGCGGCGTCGGCCAGGCCGCGGACCAGGCGGGCGGGGTGCAGGGCCGCGCAGTCCGGGCTGTAGGTGCCGCCGAGCACGTCGGTCGCCCCGCAGATCGCGGCCGCCCGCCCGGCGTCGAGGAAGTCCGGCGAGTCGCGGACCCGGCGCAGCTGCGCGGGGGTGCGGGCAAGCGTGATCGTGCCGCCCTTGGCGTAGTGACAGTCGATCCCCTCGGCGGCGGCGACCCGGCCGACCTCGTCGACCGCGTCCGCCAGGTGCTTGGTCAGGGCCGACGCCCGGTCCGGGCCGTAGCGCCGCGCCAGCTTCCCCTCCGGTACGGGGAACAGCCCGCTGCACCAGCCCCCGTTGCGCCCGGACGCGCCGAAGCCCGCATACTCCGCCTCGAGAACGACGATCCGCTTCCGGGGCGCCAGGCCGGCCAGGTAATAGGCGGTCCACAGCCCGGTGTAGCCGCCGCCGACGATGACGACGTCGGCGCTGGTGTCGCCCGGAAGCGGCGCACGCCACTCGAACGGCTCGAGCGTGCGCAGCCACCAGGAGGTCAGATCCGGGTCCATGCCTCGCTCAGCACCGTGCGCAGGATCTGCTCGATCTCGGCGAAGTGCGACTCGTCGCAGACCAGCGGCGGCGCGAGCTGCACCACGGGGTCGCCACGGTCGTCGGCACGGCAGTAGAGCCCGGCGTCGAACAGCGCCTTGGACAGGAAGCCGCGCAGCAGCCGGTCGGACTCGGCGTCGTCGAAGGTCTCCCGGGTCGCCTTGTCCTTGACCAGCTCGATCCCGAAGAAGAACCCGTCGCCCCGCACGTCGCCGACGATCGGCAGGTCGGTGAGGCGGTCCAGATAGGACCGGAACAGCGCGGAGTTCTCGCGTACGTGGCCGTTGAGGTCCTCGCGCTCGAAGATGTCCAGGTTGGTCAGCGCGACGGCCGACGCGACCGGATGCCCGCCGAAGGTGATGCCGTGCGCGAACGACGCCGTGCCCGTCAGGAACGGCTCGACCAGGCGCTCCGACGCGATCATGGCGCCCAGGGGTACGTACCCCGAGGTCATGCCCTTGGCGCAGGTGATGATGTCAGGCGTGTAACCGTAGCGCTGGGCCCCGAAGTACTCCCCCAGCCGGCCGAAGGCGCAGATCACCTCGTCGGAGACGAGCAGCACGTCGTAGCGGTCGCAGATCTCGCGCACCCGCTGGAAGTAGCCGGGCGGCGGCGGGAAGCAGCCGCCCGCGTTCTGCACCGGTTCGAGATAGACGCAGGCGACCGTGTCGGGGCCCTCGAACTCGATCGCCTCGGCGATGCGGTCCGCGGCCCAGATCCCGAACTCCTCGGAGCTGAGCGACTTGTCGGGGCGCCGGTAGAAGTTGGTGTTCGGCACCCGGCTCGTGCTCGGGACCAGCGGTTCGTACTGCTGCTTGAGCAGCGGCAGCCCGGTGATCGACAGCGCGCCCATCGTGGTGCCGTGATAGGCCACCGCGCGCGAGATCGCCTTGGTCTTCATCGGCTTGCCGGTGAGCTTGAAGTAGTTGCGCGCCAGCTTCCACGCGCTCTCGACGGCCTCCGAGCCGCCCGTGGTGAAGAACACGCGGTTCAGGTCCCCGGGCGTCAGGCTCGCCAGACGCTCGGCCAGCTCCACGGCGCTCGGGTGCGCGTAGGACCAGATCGGGAAGTAGGCGAGCTCGGCGGCCTGCTTCGCCGCGGCCTCCGCCAGCTCGGTGCGGCCGTGCCCGGCCTGCACCACGAACAACCCCGACAGCCCGTCCAGGTAGCGCTTCCCGGCCTGGTCATAGAGGTACGCACCGGCGCCGCGCACGATAACCGGGACCGGCTCCTTGTCATACGAAGACAGGCGGGTGAAGTGCATCCACAGATGGTCGCGGGCAGCGGCGGACAGATCCTGGCTCATCTCGTACCCCATGCGTAGGTCTGTTTGGCAAGCTTCAGATACATGAACGTCTCGGTGGCGGACACCCCCTCGACCGCCCGGATCTTGTCGTTGAGCAGCTCCAGCAGATGCTCGTCGTCGGTGCACACCAGCTCGACGAGCATGTCGTAGCCGCCGGCGCAGATCACCACGTAGTCGACCTCGGGGATGGCGGCGATCTCGTCGGCGACGCGGCGCATGTCACCGAGCACCTTGACGCCGACCATCGCCTGCCGGGCGAAGCCCAGCGTCAGCGGGTCGGTCACGGCCACGATCTGCATCAGCCCGTTGTCGAGGAGCCGCTGCACCCGCTGCCGCACCGCGGCCTCGGACAGCCCGATCTCCTTGGCGAGCGTCGCGTACGACATGCGCCCGTCCCGCTGGAGGTGCTCGATGATCTGCTTGTTGATGTGGTCCAGGGCCTGGTCGGTCACGGAGAGAGTCTAGGGGATCTACGGAATCAGGGGGCATCGGCGATCTTCCCTACGTTTATCGCAGCTCGGACCGACTTTGACAAGGGTTTCCGCAGTATTGCTGCCTTCGCCACCCGGCAGTCTCCTCGCTCCATGACCCAGGCACCAGCCCGCGGCCACGTACCATCACCAAGTCTCATGCACAGTTGCGCCACGCCTAGAGTCGTCAGTAAGGTCCTGGGCCATGAGAAGCACACGCATCTCGGGACAAATCCCGTGTGCCGGCGGTGATGCCGCGTGAGCATCACCGATGCTCGGATCGACACCGAGCCGGAAGAGGACACACCGCAGCACGGTGCCGGTGTGGGGAACAAGAGGATCACGGTCACGTTGCCCGAAGGACTGGTGGCCGCGCTCAAGGAGGAAGCCCTCGAACTCGACGTCAGCGTCTCCCAGTTCGTCAAGGCCGCCGTCCGGAGAGAGCTGGAGATCCAGGAGACCAAGCGGGAATGGGGACGGGACCTGGAGCTTGACCCCGACCTCAAGGCGGCCCTCGCTGCCGCGCGAGACGAGGACCAGGCCGACGACATCGAGGAGCGGTTCCGGCGATGACGGGCTCCGGCCGCGCCCTCGGCCGGCCTGGCCGGGGGCTCGGGGCGGCGCATAATGGGAGCATGACTGCCGCGATGCTCCGGCTGCCGGAGGTGGCCGGCGGGGACGACGCCTTCCTCGTGGCGTGGGCCGAGGGCGAGCTGCGGAGGTCGCTCGGGCGGCTGGCGGAGCTGCCGATCGAGATTTTCGCCCAGGGGTCGCGGGTGAACGGGACAGCCGTCGAGCAGGGCAGTGACATCGATCTCGTGCTCATGCTGACCGCGGCCGGGGTCGGCGACGGTTACGGGTGGGAGGAGTTCCGGGACGACGTGCTCGCCACCCTCGGCGAGTCGCACGTCGTGCGGATGGGGCGGCGGTGCCTCAACGTCGACGATCCGGGGTCGCTCTTCGGGGAGATGGTCGACGTCCTGGTGGCGGTCGAGCACGGGCCGGGTGGCGTCTTCTTCCGGGACCTCGAGGGGCGGCCGATCGTCAACTTCCCGAAGCAGCACCGGGTCCGGGGCAATGCCAAGGACGCGCGTACGGGCGGGCGCTTCAAGCAGGCCGTCCGGGCGGCCAAGCGAGCGCGGACGGCGGCCGGGCTGGTCGACGCACCGTCCTACTTGCTCGAATGCCTGCTGTTCACTGTGCCCGATCACGTCTACCGGACCGGGTCGCCGCTGGCGTGGCTGCAATGGTGCCACCGCGAGGATCCGCCGGCCTTCGCGGGGCTGCTCTGCCAGAACGGCATCAACCGCATCTTCGGGCCGGGGCCGGATCAGTGGACACCCGCGACGGCTGCCAGAATCATCGACGTCCTTCACGAGGTCTGACGTCCCGGGCGGTAACCGCACATGAACTGGACGGCCGCGCAGACGACGGCGGTGCTCGCACCGGTCATCGCGATCTTCGGCGCCGCGCTCGTCGCCCTGCTCACGTACGCGTTGAACAGGCGCGCCGCCCGCCGGGAGCGCCGGGCCCTCGCGTTCGGCGAGGCGCTGAGCGTCATCGAGGACTACGCGGAGATGCCGTACCGGATCCGGCGGCGGCCGGGCACGCTGGAGGGCCGCCAGCAGCTCACCGAGGAGGTCAGCCGCATCTATTCGCGGCTCGCCTTCCACCAGGCGCTGCTCGACATCGAGGCGCCCGCGGTCGCCGCCGCGTACCGGCAGCTGGCGAACGAGGCCAAGGCCGAGGTCGGCGCCCAGATGAAGGCCGCCTGGCAGAAGCCGGTCCGCACCACCGACGCGCAGATGAACCTCGAGGAGCACTACGGCCGCGAACGCGTCGACCGGGCCCGCAACGAGTGCGTGGCGACGATGCGGGCGGCGCTGGAGCAGGGTCCGGGAGCCGCATAGGCTCTCCGGCGGGCGGAATTTGACGGGTCGCGCACGGCGTCTTCCCTTGCCGGCCGGGAGGGCGTACGCCCTTCAGACATGACCGTTCCGCACACCGCGCGCGTCTGGAACTACTGGCTCGGCGGCACCGACAATCTGCCCGCCGATCGGGCCCTGGGCGACGAGATCGCCAAGGCGTTCCCCGTGATCGTGGACATCGCCCGCGCCGACCGTGCCGTGCTCGGGCGAGTCGTGCGCCACCTGGAGGGAGAGGCCGGCGTCCGGCAGTTCCTGGACGTCGGCTCCGGGCTGCCGACCGCCGGCAACACGCACGAGCTGGCGCCCGCGTCCCGCGTCGTCTACGTGGACATCGATCCGCACGTGCGGGACCAGGCGCGGGCACTGCTGGGCGAGGTGCCGTTCGTGCTGGCCGACGTCCGCGACACCGCAACGATCGTCGAGGCGGCCGGCCGGACACTCGATCTGGCGCGGCCCGTCGCGGTGATCCTCTCCGGCGTCCTCGCACATCTGCCCGGCGCCGCCGAGGCCCGGGCGGCCGCCCAGCGCCTCATGGCCGCGACGGCGCCGGGGAGCTACCTGGTCGTGGTGGACGGCGCCGACACCAACGCCGAGCTCAACGACGTGATGCGGATCTGGAACGAGACGGCCCACCCGCCGTACGCGATGCGCAGTCCCGCCGAGATCCGCGCCTACTTCGACGGCCTCGAGCTGATCGAGCCGGGCCTGGTGGACGTGACCCGCTGGCGCCCGGACACCGAGGCGGAGCGGCCGCTGGACAACCTGGTGGGCGTGGGCCGCAAGCGCGCCCGCGACGCGGCATAGGTCAGTGTCCCTTGGTCCAGAACTGCATGCGGGACCAGCGGACGCGGGGCGTCGCGGAGTGGAAGGCGGCGACGCGGGCGAGGGCGGCCTCGGCCCCCTCCTGCCCGGCCGGGCCCAGCTCCTCGAGCAGTTGCACGTCGAAGGTCATCGTGGCGCCCCGGCGCACCCGCTTCCAGGTGCCCATGACGCGCCCGCCGTGCACCAGCAGCCCGGGGCGGACACCGCTGGTCGGGGCCGAGAACAGCACGGCCCAGGTGGGGTCGATGAGCAGCGGGGCGCCGTGGAACGCGGTCACGCACTCGTCGAGGCCGGGGACGGCGGCCCACGCGCCGGCCGCGACGGCGGGATCGAGGGCGAGGAGGTCGGGGCAGGCGTACATCTCGGTGTCGCCGACCGTCACGGTGCTGAGCTGATCGCCCGCCGCGGCGATCGCCTGCTTGGCGTCCGCCACGGTCAGGCCCGTCCAGCGCGCGAGGTCGGCGCGGGACGCCGGCCCGTGCGACCGGAAGTAGCGGACCGCCACGAGCGCCAGCGCCTCCTCCCGCCCCGGGTCGCGGACCGGCGTGGTGGCCAGCTCGTCGAGCAGCATGTACCGGTGCTTGCCCGACGTCTGGGGAGCCAGGCAGACGACGCCTTGCAGGCCCGCGTACCACAGCAGGTCGGCGAGGCCGGGATGCGCGACCGGCAGCTCCTCCTGGATCTCCGGCACGGTCAGGCGCCTGCCCCGCAGCATTGCCGGAAGCGCGTCGAGCACGCTGCGGCCCTCGGGCTGGTCCACGCCGAGCTTCTCCGGGCGGCGCGAGCCGGTCAGCGCCCGCACCCCGGTCAGCCGCAGCATCCAGCGCGCGTCCGCGGCGGGAACGACCTGGCTGCTCCCCCGGAAGGCCCAGGTGCGCACCACCTCGCCCCGCTCCAGCTCCGCCTGCACGCCCTCCTCCGTGGACCCGGGCACCCGGATGCCGAGGGCCCACGCCGCCTGACCCACGTCGTGCGCCTGGACCGCGCCGAACCACTCGACGACGCCGGGGACACCGGCCGGCTTGCCGGGGGTCAGCATCAGGCTGTGCATGCGCAGGGCGGCGGCCTGCTCGAAGGTCAGCTTCACGGGCCGCACCCTAGCGGCACCCACCGACAGAACCCGCGACGAGAAGGAGCGCGAGAGCCAGGGTCGCGTACGCCCTACGCGCCGGCTGCCGTCCGATAGTTGCGGCCGAACGGCTCGCCGGGGATGGGGCGGGCGATGAGCGCGACCGGTACGAAGTAGCACATCTGCGCGATCACCAGAGTCAATGTCCACAGGGCCCGGTCGTCGTAGTGCTCCTGGGCGGCGGCGAAGAGGTCGTCGGAGACGGCCGGGTCCGGGCTGAGAACCGCTTCGACGAGTTCGAGGGCGACGCGCTCGGCGCCGGTGAACCAGGGGGCGTCGCGCCAGGAGGACACGGCGGTGATCCGATCCTCCTTCTCCCCCAGGTCGCGGAGCAGGCCGGTCTGGCGCACGGTGTGATACGTGCTGCCGACGAGCTGCCCGGCGCGCAACTGTACGAGATGGACGGTGGCGGGCGGGATCGTGCCGTTCTCCGTGACGTCGGCCATGGCGGCGGCGAGGCTCATGATGCCGGGGAGGACGGTGGCGGGATCGGGGAGGCGCGAGGTGAGATCAGTCATGCCGGTCCGACGACGCAGCCCCGGAGGATGTGAGGGCTGACGTTCCGGTGCGCTGCGTCGTCGTACAGGGGAAGGGGGTGCCCTCGTGGAGGAGACCGTGCTGCGGGAGCGGCGGCAGCTGCTGGACCTGGGCTACCGGCTGCTCGGGTCGCTGGCCGAGGCCGAGGACGTCGTGCAGGAGACGTACGCGCGGTGGTACGCCATGCCGCCGGAGCGCCGGGCGGCCGTCGCGTCGCCCGGAGGCTGGCTGATGACCGTGGCCGGGCGGATCTGCCTGGACGTGCTCGGCTCCGCGCGCGTGCGGCGGGAGCGCTACGTGGGCGAGTGGCTGCCGGAGCCGGTGCCCGCGGACGGCGACCCGGCGGACCGGGTGACGCTCGACGAGTCGGTCAGCATGGCGTTCCTGGTGGTGCTGGAGGCGATGACGCCCGCCGAGCGGGTGGCGTTCGTGCTGCACGACGTGTTCCGCTACTCCTTCGCGGAGGTGGGGGCGGTGGTCGGGCGGTCGGCGGGGGCGTGCCGGCAGCTCGCCTCCTCGGCCCGCCGGCGGCTGCGCTCCGAGCGGCCCGTCACCCCGGTGGCACGGCAGGCTCTCGTCGTCCGGGAGTTCCGGCGCGCGTGGGAGCGGCAGGACATCGAGGCACTGGTGGGCCTGCTCGATCCGGGGGCCGTCGCGAGCGCCGACGGGGGCGGGCTGGTGCCGACCGCGTCCGGCCCGGTCGTGGGGGCCGCGGCGATCGCCCGCTACGCCGCCGGCATCCTCGACCAGGTCCCGGAGATGACGCTCGAGGAGAGCACCGTCAACGGGCGGCCCGGGCTGCTGGCGCGGCGGGACGGCGTGGTGATCACGGTCATGGCGTTCGAGGTGGACGGCGGCCGGATCCGGCGCATGTGGGCGGTGCGCAACCCGGAGAAGCTCAAGCCCTGGCAGCAATGAGCAGGCGTCGACCGGCAGGAGGATCAGCTGTCACCGGCATCCAGCCCACGCCCGATCAGGAACAGTGCCCATCGCAGGAAAACGTAGAGCTCACCGATGAGCTCCGCCCGCTCGAGCCAGTACCAGGAGCCCAGGCCCTCCCCGGTGTGGGGTGAGAGAGAGTCGGCGGTGCGCCGCAGATCTTTCTCCGGCAACCGCGCGACCGCCCGGAGCAGGGTCCGCTCGTCGTCGGCGAAGAAGGCCGCGGCGAGCATCAGCTGAGGGTCGTCGCCGGGCCGGACGAGCGGACCCTCCCCCGCCTGGACGAGGAAGCGGCCGATGACACCGTCCCGATGAAGATCCGTCCCGTGCAGGGCGGCCAGTACCGAGAGGGAGCGGGGTGCCCGCCGGAACGGTGACGCGTCGTCCAGCTCCGGATGGCCCGCCAGCTTCTGCACGGCGAGCGAGCGCGCGGCGGCGTCGAGCTCGCGTGCCATCACCTGGGCCGCCCCCTCCGGCCGGCGCGCGAGGCAGGCCGCCACCAGCTGACGCCTGACCAGGCCGGCCGGCTCGGCCTCCGCGGCGTCCAGCAAGGCCTCGGCGGACGCATGAGGGCGACCGCGCTCGGCTTCGAAAGCGGCCGTGAAACGCTGGTACGGGTCGGCGTCGGCCAGCCGGGCGGTGAGCGGGCGCGAGTGCTCGGCGGCGCGTCTGGCCAGCCGGGCCAGGTCGTCGGGTACCGTGACCGGCTCGTCGTACCGCAAGGAGCGAAGCTGCGTGAGAACCGTGGTCAGCCCACCGGCCACCACGCTGATCAAAGCGACGACCGAGGACAGCTTCTCGAACATCCCGCTCTGCAAGGACAGGGTCAGGAACACCGCGAAACCGCCCAGGAGGCCGGAGATGGTCGCCGCCTGAGCCCGCCGCTCCCGCCGGTGCCGGGCCTCGAGGTGCAGAGCCCGCACCTCGTCCATCTCCGTCTTCTCCCGGGACTTGCGCGCCTCGGACACGGCCTCGGCGACCCTCTGGCGCTCTTCGGCCCACTCCTGCCGGGCTGTCCGGAGCCGGTCCTCGCGGCGGTGCTCCTCCTGCTGCGCCAGCAACGCCTGGAGCCGGAAGGTGAGGTCGCTGCTGTCGCGCTCGCGCGCGTCGACCAGCAGCTTGATCTCGTCGCGCACCTGGTCGAGCTGATCGTTGAGCGGACCGGCCGGCGCCTTCTCCGCACGCGATCCGGCAAGGCGGACAGCCAGGTCACGGAAGTCCTCCTCGAACAGCTCGCTGGTGGCGACCAGCACCTCGGCGGCCCGGGAAAGGCGCCCGGCCGCGTCCGGCGAGACGTACCCTGCGATGGCCAGCACGAGCGGCGCCTGCAAGGGTTCGCCGGGCTGACGTGCGGACAGGCTGTCGAGCAGCGCCGTCGCCTCGCCGCCGGTCCACATCGGTCCGTGCACCCCCACGCGCAGCACAGTGCCGTCGGCGTCGGCCAGCTCGTAGTCCCCGCTCCCGTCGTCACGCCGGACAACGTACGGCAGCTCGGTCAGGACCCGCTGGACCATGACCCGGACGGCAGACTCGCCTGGCGCCACAGCCGTCGCCTCCGCTGTCAGGGCCTTCTCGACGTCGGCTGCCGCGATGGGGCCTGGCTGCTGTGCCGCCGCGTACGCCACGTGGGCGGCTTGGAGGAACCGGCGGATGTTGCCACCCGAGCGGGCCAGCAGACTCCGTACGGCATCCGGCAGGAAAGGCCGGGCACCGGCGCCGTCGTCCGGCCCGGTGTGGCCGAGGTAGACGCGAAGCAGCTCGCGTGCCTCACCGGGATCGAGTCCTGTCATCGCGATCTCCGACGGGCCGCAGCGCTGCTTGACGTCGCGGGGCAGTACGCGCCACACGACCTCGTTCATCGCCGCCATGACCAGACCGGACTCCGCCGTCACCTTGTCGAGCAGCTCACGGAGGAGCCCGACGTGCGCGGGCTCCAGCCGGCCGTCCGGGTTCAGCAGGAACACCTCGGCCTGGTCGATGGCGAGGACGAACGGGCGCCTGGCCCGGCGGGCGAGAGCCGCAAGCGTGTGCAGGGCGAGGCGGACGTGCTGAAGGTCGTTGATGTTCGAGGCGGCGCCGAGCCGGCCGAGTGCGGCCGCCGGCAGCTCCGCCCCGGTCAGCCACCGATGGGCGTCGTCCGCCGCCTCCGCGTCGAACAACGCGCGGATGACCCGCTCGAAGCTCGTGCCGCTACCCTCCACCCGAGCCAGGTCCTCCTCCTGGTGGGAGACCACGCTCGTCCAGGAGAGCTCGCCGCGCAGGATCGCCGTCCGGACACCGTCGGGTGTGGCGTCCAGCTTGTGCCAGTCGTCCGCGCTCATGGGCCGGCCGCGCTCGTCGGCGAAGGATTCCGCCGCATAGGAGACGAATGCCTGCGCCACGAGGTCCTGCAGCTCACTCCGGGTGCTGCGGTGCAACAGCTTGCGATACAGCTGGACGGGATCCGGAGCGTCCGCGCGGCCGTAAAGCGCGAACGGTGCCCGGCGTGGGGCATCGGCACGGAAGACCTCAGCCAGGGCGACAAGAAGCGCGTATGTCTTGCCGGACCCGTGCTCGCCGTGCACCGCCACGGCCCGGCCCTGCCGCGACCCGGGTGACAAGCCTGTCTCGTCGCGGTAGCGGCGGCACAGCCGCAACAGTCGCGCGATCGCGTCCCGCTCGACCGTGGGAAGGGCACCCGGCACCTCGCCGGCGGGCAGCTCGAGGTTGACCGCGGCCTGCCTCGGAAACGGATTCATGGCAGCGGCTCGCATCAGAGGAGGTTCGACTCGACGGACTCGATGCGCCTGCGCATGAAGGCCTCGGTGATCGACAGGCTCGCGTTGTCGGGCCAGCCGGTGCCGTCCTCGGGGTAGTTGGCATGCTTGGCATCCACCATGTCGGCCACCAGCTTGAGGACGTGCGTCACGGTCCGGGGCGTGTCCTGGAAAGCCCGCGCCAGATCCTCGGCCGCGAAGGGGCTCTCCAGCCGCGGATGGAACCGGTCCCAGCGCTTGCGGACCAGCTCGCACACATCCCGGTGGTCGATCTTGTCCAGGTCGACCCGCACCGCTCGGTTCAGCCGCAGAACCGGATCGATGCCGGACAGCATCTCGGCAGCGGCCCTGGTCCTGTCGACCACCATGACGAAGATGGTGTCGACCATGAAGCACGACTCCAGCACCATGTCGATGGGCTCGCGACTGGTGATGCCCTCGAGGATGCCCGCCAGCGACCGCTTCTTGTCGGTCAGGTCCACGACGGTCGCCTCCAGCGCCTCCCGGAAGTCGGCGCCTGTCTTGCCGCCGGACTGCCGCAGGGCACGCAGCAGATCCACCGTGCCGCCGGTCAGGGGATTCGTCCCGGCGGCTCTCGTGATCAGTGGGACCAGCCGGCCGGCCCATCTGCTCATCGTCGCCGCCGCGTCGTAGTTGTGGCCGATGACGTCAGTCGCCACGACCGTCCGGTCCGCCTCCCACTCCCGGGTCTTCGCCCAGAAATGCGTGAGATAGTTCGCCACGGAGGTGCGTCCGGTGTGGCTTTCCCCCGACACGAGCACCAGCGCCGGCTCCTTCGCCGCGGCCCGTTCGGTGATATAGGTGTGGACGCCCTCCAGGCTCTTCCAGCCGTCGATCCACGCGAGCAGCCCCTCGTCGGACGGCGAGCCCAGCAGATCGAGCGGGATCTGCGGGGCGAACGGGTTCCGGTCGAGCCCGTACAGCGGTAGTGCCGGCATGTCTCATCCCCCCTGCACGGGCCGGGCGGCCGCCGGAACGATCGTCACGTCGCCGGCTGCGGTCTCCCAGATCCACGGCACCCGGCACGGGCCGGCGAGGGACGCCGCGGCGTCGGCTGCCGGTTGGATCAGTAAGAGCGGACGGGTGTAGGTGCCCCCGAGGGCGACCGCGTCACTACCGGTGCGGACCGGACACCGTCCCGGCCCCACGAGGCGTTGCTGCGCACCTGCGGCCAAGAACACCTTGACGGCGGCCGGTTGCTGCACGGTCGCCGCGACGACGCCGTCCTGCTTGCCGGCAGGCTGCGCCTTCGCCGCGAGCACACCGGATCCGGCCACCGCCGCCACGGCCACCAGGCCGGCGCCCGCGAGATGCCAGCGGGACCGCCGGTACGCCTGCTGCACCGCCAGGAGCTCCGCGGCCTGTACCACCTGCGGAATGCCGGCCTTGAGCCGCTCGTACTCCGTGGCGGCCGAGTCCCGGTCGGCGCGCCGGGCCTCGCTCATCGCCGAGGAGTATTTCTCCTCCGCTGCGGCGAGCTGCTGGTGCGCAGCGACGAGGCGCTCGTCGAAGCGGACGACGCCGCCGCCGTACGTGGTGGCGATGTCGGGCAGCAACCGTTCCAGATCGCGGCGGTCCTTCTCCGGCAGCGGCTCGGGACTGCCGGCGACGAGCGACTTGGCGAAGAAGGGCAGCAGCCGCTCGACGGACGGCCCCTGCACAGTCACGACACGCGCGGCGCTCCGGAGTGCCCAGGCGGCGGCGAGCAAGGGAAGTGCGGCCAGCAATAGCGGAAGCTTCCATCCTTCGCGGACTGCCGTGCTCGACGTGTTTGTGAACGACAGCCCGGAGAACAGCACAGCACCGGCGCCGGTGAAGGCGACGGCGATCCACTTCGCCGTCTCCCTGAGCGCGGTGGATCGGGCGGCGTGGGTACCCGGATCGCTCATCCGCGCCCCTTCCTTCGGAGGGCTTCCTCCGGTCTCGCCCACCGCGGGGTACAGCCTGTCCGGCTGCTGCCGGGCGGCCAGATTAACGGCCTGGTGAGGGCAGAAGAAGGGCGCGAAGCCGAAAGACCGGAACGAGGGACGTACGGATGATCCCTTCCGGCTGCGGCTGCGAGGTCACCCGCCGGCGGCGGCGAGGAGGTACGCGCGGCGGCTCGGGAACTCGGCGCCGGGGATCGGCTCGCGGACGGTGGTCGCGGTGACGGGGAGGCCGGCGGCTTCGAGGTCGGCCGTCACCGAGGCGGGGTCGAGGAAGTGGAAGGTCAGGTCCACGACGGCGCCGAAGTGCTCGGTCAGGTGGAGGCTCGTGCCGGCGGCGGCCTCCGCGGCGTCCACGTGGAAGGCGATCAGCGCCACGCCGCCGGGGCGCAGGACGCGGGCCATCTCGGCGAAGGCCCGGCGCCGGCCGGGGCGGTCGAAGTGGATGATCGAGTAGCAGGCCAGGACGCCGGCGAGCACCCCGTCGCGGAACGGCAGGCTCAGCATCGAGCCCGTGACGAAGGGGTGGTAGCGCGCGACGCGGGCCATCTCCGGGGACAGGTCGAGGGCGACGGCCCGGCGGCCCAGCCGGCGGGTGAGATGGGCGGGGCCGCTGCCCAGGTCCGCGATCGGGCCGGGTCCGGCGAGCTCTCCGAACGCGGCGAGCAGGGCCCGGTCGAGCGGCTTCGCCCGCAGCTCGTCGCCCAGGGAGGCGGCGTAGGCGGCGGCCACCGCGTCGTAGGAGGCGGCGGTCACGTGCGGTCGACGGCCGTACCGATGATGGCGAGCGCCCGCTCCACGGCCGGGGCGTCGATGACCAGGGGCGGGAGCAGGCGCAGGACGTTGCCGTAGGTGCCGCAGGTCAGGATCAGCAGGCCGGCGTCGTGGCAGGCGCGGGCTACCGCGGCCGTGCGGGCGGGGTCCGGGTCGAGGGTGCCCGGGCGGACGAACTCCAGCGCGAGCATGGCACCCCGGCCGCGGGCCTCGGCGATGCCCGGGTCGCGTGCGGCGAGGTCGCTCAGGGCGGGGAGCAACTGCCCTTCGAGGGTACGGGCGGCAGCCGCGAGATCCAGCTCCCGCATCGTCTCGACGGCGGCGAGGGCGGCGGCGCAGGCGAGCGGGTTCCCGCCGTACGTGCCGCCGAGGCCCCCGGCGTGGACGGCGTCCATGAGCTCGGCGCGGCCCACCACCCCGGCGATGGGCAGGCCGCCGCCCATGCCCTTGGCCGTGGTGACGAGGTCCGGTTCGACTCCCTCGTGCGTGGCGGCGAACCAGTCGCCCGTACGGCAGAAGCCGGTCTGGATCTCGTCGGCCACGAACACCGCGCCGGCGCCGCGGGCCCACGCCGCGAGGGCGCTCAGGAAGCCGGGGGCCGGCACGACGAAGCCGCCCTCCCCCTGGATCGGCTCGATGAGCACCGCCGCGACGTTCGCGCCGCCGACCTGCTTCTCGATGGTGTCGATGGCCCGGATCGCCGCGTCGGGCCCGCTGAGCCCGCCGTCGCGCAGCGGGTACGACATCGGCACGCGGTAGACCTCGGGCGCGAAGGGTCCGAAGCGGTGCTTGTACGGCATCGCCTTCGCGGTCAGCGCCATCGTGAGGTTGGTCCGGCCGTGGTAGGCGTGGTCGAACACCACGACGGCCGGGCGCCCGGTGGCGTGCCGCGCGATCTTGATGGCGTTCTCCACCGCCTCGGCCCCGGAGTTGACCAGCGCCGCCCGCTTCTCGAAGCTGCCCGGCGTGAGGGCGATCAACTGCTCGCAGACCGCCACGTACGACTCGTAGGGCGCCACCATGAAGCAGGTGTGCGTGAACCGCTCCAGCTGCTCGCGCACCGCCTCGACGACCCGCGGCGCGCTGTTGCCGACATTGGTGACGGCGATGCCCGACGCGAAGTCGATCCAGTCGCGCCCGTCCACGTCGCGCATCGTGCCGCCCGCGGCGCTCTGCACGTACGCGGGGATCACCGAGCTGACGCCGCGCGCGACCGCCGCGAGCCGGCGCTTGTGGACCTCGTCCGAGGAGGGCGACACGTCACTGCCCCACGTGGTGCATGACGTGCTTGACGCGGGTGTAGTCCTCCAGCCCGTACGCGGAGAGGTCCTTGCCGTGGCCCGAGTGCTTGAACCCGCCGTGCGGCATCTCGGCGACGAGCGGGATGTGGCAGTTGACCCACACGCACCCGAAGTCCAGCCGTTGCGTCATCCGCATCGCCCGGCCGTGGTCATTGGTCCAGACGCTGGACGCCAGGCCGTACTCGACGCCGTTGGCCCAGCGCACGGCCTCGTCCTCGTCGGTGAACCGCTGCACGGTGATGACCGGGCCGAACACCTCGTCCTGGATGATCTCGTCCGCCTGGCGCAGGCCGGAGACGACGGTCGGCGCGTAGAAGTAGCCCCGGTCGCCCTGCCGCGACCCGCCGGCCTCGACCGTCGCGTGCTCGGGCAGCCGGTGCAGGAAGCCGGCGACCCGGTCGAGCTGGCGCGCGTTGTTGAGCGGGCCGTAGAGCACGTCCTCGTCGTCGGGGGCGCCGGTGCGGGTGCCCTTGGCCTGCTCGGCCAGCGCCGCCACGAAGTCGTCGTGCACCCCGGGCGCGGCCAGCACCCGGGTCGCGGCGGTGCAGTCCTGGCCCGCGTTGAAGTAGCCCGCCTCGGCGATCGCGGCCGCCGCGGCCGCCACGTCCGCATCGTCGAACACCACGACCGGGGCCTTGCCGCCGAGCTCGAGGTGGGTGCGCTTGAGATCGTTCGCGGCGGCCGCCGCCACCTCCCGGCCCGCTCGCACGCTGCCGGTGATCGACACCAGCTGCGGCAGCTTGTGCGCCACGAGGTCCCGGCCGGTGTGCACGTCGCCGCAGACCACGTTGACCACGCCCGGGGGCAGCACCTCGGCGGCGAGCTCGGCCAGCCGTACGGTGGTCAGCGGGGTCGTGTCCGACGGCTTGAGCACCACGGTGTTGCCCGCCGCCACGGCCGGCGCGAGCTTCCACACGGCCATCATCAACGGATAGTTCCAGGGCGTGACCTGCGCGCACACCCCGATCGGCTCGCGCCGCACGTAGCTCTCGTAGCCGGCCAGGTACTGCCCCGCCGACCGGCCCTCCAGCAGCCGCGCCGCCCCGGCGAAGAACCGGATCTGGTCGACCGCGGGCGGCAGCTCCTCGCTGGCGGTGAGCCCGATCGGCTTGCCGGTGTTCTGCGACTCCTGCCGGACCAGCTCGTCGGCGTGCTCCTCCACCAGGTCCGCGAACCTCAGCAGCGCCCGCTGCCGCTCGGACGGCGTCGTGTCCCGCCACTTCTCGAACGCGTCGCCGGCCGACCGCATCGCCCGGTCCACGTCCTGGCTGTCGGAGATCGGCGCGCTCGCGAACACCTCCCCGGTGGAAGGATCGATCAGGTCCGAGTAGCGCCCGTCCGCGGGCGCCACCGCCTCCCCGCCGATGACGTTGTGCAGCACGATCTTGGCGCTCATCCGGCCTCCAGGATGCGGTATCGGGCGTCGCAACGTCATCCTGCCACCGAATCCGCGCCAGACAAGCCCTTCAATCGCGGGTACGCCGGATGCGAGGATGAGCCATGCGCTGGTGGACGATCATCGATGTCCGGGCCGGGGCCGCCGCGATCGTCGCCGCCCTCATGGCGCGCGTCCTCCTGCGCGAGGCCTCCCCCGGCACCGTCACGACCCTCTCCTGCGCCGGCCTGATCGCCGCGGCGGCCCTCTCGGCGTACGGCGTGATCCGCACCGCCCCGGGCCGCCGCGTGGTGCTGCTGGTCGCCGCCGGCGCCCTGCTCCTGATGGGCATTGTCGGCCTGGCATCCATCGGCATCCCCCTGCTGGTGGCGGCCGTCCTCGCCCTGGTCGCCGCCCGCACGACCCGCCCCCGCCCCGAGCCCGGCGACGACCCGGCCTGAGCGCGCCGCACCGCCCAGGGAGAGCGTTTCGGTATGTTGAGGGTGGTGACAGATCACGTCCGGGAGGTGTGCATGACTGCCGAGATGGTGGCGCCGGCCTGGATGCACGAGCAGGTCACGGCCGCGCAATACGAGACGTGGACGGAAGAGCAATGCGCGGGCATCGAGATCGTGGATGGGATGGTTCTCGTGAGTCCGAGCGCGTCCAAGCGGCACAACCGCCTGGCCCGACTGCTGGCGAACGCCCTGGACGACGCGGCGGGGCCGGACTGGAACGCGGACACCGACTTCGACGTGCGGCTCCAGGACGTGCCGCTGAACAACCGCCGGCCGGACGTCACGGTCTACCGCGCGGACACCATCGACGTCACGCCGACGCGGCCCGAGCACGTGCTGCTCGTGGTGGAGGTGGTCTCGCCCGGCTCGGAGACGACCGATCGGATCGTCAAGACCGAGCAGTACGCCCGGGCCGGCATTGAGTTCTACTGGCGGG